>CAYRKE010000069.1:0-29795 GCA_964424695.1 uncultured Polyangiaceae bacterium | reverse complement strand
GCGCGGATTTGTGCGGAGATCTCGGCAACCCTCGTTAAGCTCCGGCAGCGTGGATGAGGTCGGCGCGCAGCTCGCTGAGCGCAGCCGCCAGGAAGCAGGTGACCCAGCGGCAACGCCGGACTAGTCCCGTCAAATCTTCGACGCCCCCACACCTGACACAAACACTTACTCTGTGGGCATCCATGATCAGGGAAGACCCAGCGGAGACCTTAACGTTCCGGCGCCCTGCGACGAGCCGTCCAGGTGGCGGGGTCAACCACAGTCACAGCCCCCAGCTCGACCGCTGGGTGCCCATAGCCCCGGGATCAGGACCCGCTCGATGTGGCTGGCGTAGGCACTGCGTCGTCGTTTCGAACGCCTTCGCCAGTCTCACCGCCCTCGACCGATGGTGCCTCCTCTGGAACTGGGCACGGCTCCCCAGTGTACCCTTCTTCGCCTTCGGGAACGCGACACGGATGGACTTCGACGCGCCGGACCTGGGGGGCATAGACAACCTTCCGCTTCTCCTCCTTGGTGACCCCGTCAGTGGTCACGCGGCGAATGGTGTGCACGGTCCACCCAACGCAGCCTCCATCGATGAGCTTCTCCTCATCAACCTCGAGCGATGGGTTTGGCAGTAGTTCCACGTCGGGTTGGATGATATCTGTTCGATCGGAGACCTCAGTCTCCACCCGTCTCCCTCGAGTGTTGCCGTACAAACTGACTCGGATATGCTTGGCAGAGTAGTCAGTCTTGAGCAGGAGGCCAGCATCGGTATCGTTCCGAAACGCTAGATCGGGCTTGGGCCAGCTGAGGGTTGCCTCGAATCCCATGGGATATCGGGGGAACCAGTAGGTGTGCGGCTTGCGAGAGACGATGTCGAACCCGGCCCTGAGCACCGCGTTGAACAGCGTGGTGGCAAACTGGCTGATCCCACCGCCAACGGTGTCCACCATCTCGCCGTCCTCGATGCTTGGCGCCGGCACGAAGCCATTGGCCGAAGTGCGCTGTCCGACGTGCTCGTTCACGCTGAAGGTCTGTCCGGGAAGCACCACCACGCCGTCTATGAGATCCGCGATGCGGTGAATGTTTTGGACCCGAGGCTGGCAGCATGGATGCATCGTCATGAAAGAGATGAGGTGCTTCTCGATTCCGAGAGCCTGGGCAATCTCGGTCGTCAGCTTGGGCTGATCCCCGCTGCGCACAGGCAGAGCACCTTCTCGCTCCCCCTTGTCGAGTAGCTCTTGAATCCTCTGTGCGATCTCCTCGGGGGACACGGAGAGAGCAGCTCGACTTGGAACGACGGTCACCTTCTGCTTCGAGTCGACCCGGAAGCTCGCATCCCTCGCCTCGACCGAAAATTCGGGACCGGAAACGTATTGCTTGATGGCGTTCGAATCGATCTCCAGCGTGACTCGGTGAGGCCGTACCGACGAGTCGACACGACTCACGAGCGTCCGACCGAGTTGCTCCCTGGTGAGCACCAGCTTGAGCGGCGGGTCCTCGTGGGTCAACTTGATGCCGCCCACGAGCCAAGTCTCAGCCTTCGCACGCGCCGACTCAAGCTCGTCGGGCGCGAACTCCGGCATGACGCGAGTGAGGCTCAGCCCGACCACGTTGCCTCTGGCCGTTCGTGCTCCCTCCGTCAGTGCAGCGAGTACCGAACTGCGATCGATGATCCATCCCGCCCGTGGCTGCCTTACCGTCGGGCTCCCATTCTCGAACCCGATCCCACCGAGAACGGGCCGCTCCGTGATTGCCGTCTTCTCCCACTCGTCGGCGAGTACCGCTACGGCCGCAGGCTCCAAGCGAAGCGTGGGCTCGAGATGGTGCGACTTGCCCCAACTGCTGACAAAGAAGGCCATTCGGTCAGCGAGCGACCGTGCACGCCCCATGGAAAGAGCAGCCGAGACAGTGGCGGGTACGTCGATATGAAGCCCCAAGCGGCCGGCCTCGACGCGGAATATGGAGCTTCCCACACGTACCCGAATCGTGCGCTGTCGGTAGCGTTTCTCGAGCCTCTCCAGCGCCGCTCGAAGATCGCTCTCGCGCAAGCCAGACACCGCCTCGGTGTCAATCCACACGCCAGCCAGCACTCTGCCCTTGTTGAGAACCCGCTCGACAGAAAACCCCACGGCCGGCAGAAGGGCGCACAGCGCAATAATGACAACCAGCAGCCGCACACGCTCCCGGCGCCAACTGCCGTTCGGCAGATCTCCATGGGACCGGGATCCCTCTTGGTCGTCGAGCTTCGCGATGTTCATGGCTCCAGAGTCTGCCCATATCACCGGGTGCCTTGGCGCTGCCACCTCCGAACGGAAACCACGAATCTCCCATCGTCACTTCCGGTCGCGCGCGCCGTCAGGACTCCCGGTCCCCAAGCCTCGGGCGCCACGGAATTTCCCATGCTAGCTTCCTGGGGTGTGGGTACGCAGTTCGGCCATTCGCCCAGTCCCCCCCTACGCCAGGGTCTCTCCCGAGACCATCGACAGCGTGAGAAACAGCCTTGCTGAGGACAACGACGAAGCCAGGGCTCAGCTAGATGAAGCCTTTGCGCGGTTCGAGCGCAGTCAACCGCTGCTCGCCGCATACCTGGCGGGCGCCCTCGGCCATCCGTTGGAAGACACCGCCCTCGCCCTGGGTTACTTCCTGGCGCTCACGGTCTGGCTAAGCTTCGAGCGGGCTCATGGCGGTGCACTCCGCACAGTGCTCGAGTCCGATATCAACGCCACCGACCAGCTATTGACCCTCGACGAGGAGCTCAGACGAACGACTCCCGAGGAAGCGCTCGATAGCGACGACGTTATCGCAATGGAACAGCCGGCCCTCCTGGACTTCGTTCACGAGCACATCGACGCGACACTCGAGTCGCACGCTGACGACGTGAACGTCGACGACGTCCATAAGGTGTACCGCACCGTACTGGTCGAGGTCCTAGCCCTCTCCTACGCCGTGCGCCTCCCCACAGGATACCCGGTGAGCAAGACAGAACTCCTCGCCTGAACAGCTCCAGATTGAGGCTACCGCGCCGCGCAGACAAGGTCGGTCGCGCCGAGCGCAAGCAGCGTCCTGGAGTAAGCGAGCACGCACCGCAACGGCCGACGATGCGCCCGCGGATGCTGCAACCTCTAGCTAGACTTGTTTAGTAGTCCAGCCACCCAAGCACTCTGGCAACAACTACCGCAGCGGCAGCTTCTTTGCGGCCAATCTGTCGTGCTTCCGACCGAGATCGGTCTTCCAGGACTCGATCGAGCAGTTCTCCCAGGGTCAACATCTGCGCGACAAGGGTCGGCAGCTTCTGGAGTGACATGGGTGCATTGCCCCGTTCAGGCTTGGTGAGGGACTGCTCCGCCCTCGGTCCCGGCCGAATCTCAGTATCCTCTGGTGGCAGCATCGCCAGAGGGTTGCCGCGCGAAGCGACGATGACGCCTGCCATCATCGCACTCGTAAGGTCAAGGTCGAGCGGAAATTCGACGTGCTGAGGGATGGTGTGTCGGTAGAAGGACACCGATCCGCGACGCCACGCGCACAGAGCCGCGACACGGTCTCGACCTTGATCCCTGATGGCTCGAAAGACGTCCATGGCGTCAACGACGCCCATGCCAATCAGGGTATCCCCGAGCCGCCCGCCGTGGCGAGCAATGAGCAGCAACGCCGATTCCAGCTCGACACGCTTGATGGCTCCACGTCGGATTAAGTACTCGCCCAGGAGCTCCGTCTTCTCACTGGAGGCGACATGAAGCAGACGCCCGCCGTCGAGGTAGAGCTCCTTGCGATGGGCAGCCCCTGAGGCATCCTTGAGCTCCACGAACACCGCCCCGTTTTCACGATTGGCGCGTAACCGGGCCAGCACATCCAGCATGGAAGTCTCGCTGAGCAGCGCGTGATAATCCGGAACACCGGGTTGGAATAGCCGCCCGGTCGTCGCTGTCGACGACGGCAACACATGGCGAGCCAGCGATTCGATATCGCTGATGCGCTTGAATTCCTCCCCCATCAGGGCAACCTCGTCGTCTCCGTTCAGCTCCCCGGTGGCAATCATCTCGATGAGCTGGGGAAACCCAATCTCGGTCAACTCTCTGCCGTTGGTGCGACGCACCTGCGCCTGAATCGGCGCTGCCCGCTCCATGGACGCATCCAATTCGGGCACCGGCTTGACGGTGACACTCGCCAGCTGACCGCTCGCCTTGCGCGCAGCACGCATCCGCTCGACGGAATCGCGTATCTGCCCCTGAAGGCGGCGCGCCAGCTGGCTCGAGTCCCGCGCCCAGTGGACCCAGCGGCTGAGCGACTGCTTGAGCTCGGACTCCTTGATCCGTTCGAATGGAGCCAGCGCACGCGCCAATTCGCCGGCATCCGCGAATCGCGCCGCCGGTTCGCGCTCGAGACCCTTCATGCAGATTGCGTACAGCTCTGGGTTCAGGCGACTCTCAGCCCGTCGCAACGGCTCGATGTTTACATCACGTATTGCGAGCAGCACGGCAAGCTGTCCACCGCCGGGGAACACCCGTTCACCGATCAGCACCTCGGCGAGAATCACTGCAAGTGAGAAGAGATCCGCGCGGTGATCGAAGGGTTCGCCCGCCACCTGCTCGGGAGCCAAGTACCCGAACTTGCCTTTGAGGCCAGCTCGGGATGGAGGGGGCTGCGCCGCACTCGCCACCCGAGCGATCCCGAAATCACCGAGCTTCACCTCTCCCTCGATGGAGAGATATATGTTCGAGGGGGTGACGTCGCGATGGACGATGTTGAGTGGAACGCCTCGCGCGTTGGTTGCTCGGTGCACGGCGTCGAGCGCGAGAGCGATCCGTCTGGCCACGAAACACGCCAATTCCGGCGGAACGCCGCGCTCCTCGGATTCTGCCCGCCGCAGGAGTCTGTACAGATCAACCCCGTCCACGTATTCCATGGCGAGGTAGGGCTCGCTGCCAACCATCCCGGCGCCGAAGACTTTGACGACATTCGGGTGCGCTACCGCCTGGTGAAGCTGGGCCTCGCGCTCTAGTGCGTCGAAATCGCTCACCTCTCGCACCGACTGAAGCATTCGTTTGATCACGAACTGAGGAGCAGGCTGGTCTCCGAGCTTGGGCCGGGCCAGAAAGACCTCAGCGCTCCCCCCCACCGCGATGCGCCGTTCGAGCAGAAACGGCCCGAAGGGCACGGGTTGTGTGGCGCTGGTCTGATCGGACGACGACACGTGCGCATTATGCGCTGCTTCTCGGCAGCGCTACAATCAAGCTGCCAACGGACAGCCATTGTGGCAGGACGCATGTCACCGCTCGAATTGCCCGCCCGTGAGCATTGAACCGAGACGCCGCGCTCAGAATGCCTGAGAAAGACGTGTCTTGCATCCTCAGCGGATACTACCCGCCGGTCGGCCCTTGTCCCTTAGGTTCTTCCGGTGACCACGTCTAACGCCGTGCTGCTCCGACCCGAGACAGTGCTCGCATTCAGTCCTCGTCAACCAGTTGGAGCACGGCCCGCGCCGGTTGCCGCGATGGACGCGCGATCATGAGCTCGTGAGGCACGGCATCCGGGAACATGGATTCTCGGTGTCCGGGAAGGATTGAAGGACTTCTCCCCTCGGGTAGTCGCCGGGGATCACCCAAGAGTTGCAGACACTCCCGAACCACGGTTCGCAGAGTCTCCGCAACGCCGCCTCCGTATTTGGCCGAAGCTTCCAGCTGAGGCACGTCGTTCGGTAATCCCAGCTCCTCGCGAAGGCGATCCTTCGACAGCGCCGATGGGATGTCCTGCTTGTTGTACTGAAGAACCAGAGGCACTCGGGTCGGGTCGAGTCCGGCGAGTGACAAGTTCGCGCTCAGGTTCGCCAGGCTCACTCGGTTCTCCTCGAGCATTTCCGGCTGGCTATCGATCACCATCACCACGCCATCGACGTTGCGAAGCACGAGCTGTCTCGTCTGATCGTAGGCAATCTGCCCTGGCACGGTGCAAAGGTGCAGACGGACGGAGTAGCCTCGGAAGTCCCCGAGCTCCATGGGTAGCAGATCGAAGAACAGCGTTCGTTCGCTCTCGTTCGACAGGCTGAGAAGCTTGCCTCGCCGCTCAGGCCTCGTGTGGGCGTGGAGAAACTCGAGATTCGTCGTCTTTCCGCCCAACCCCGGACCATAGTAGACAATCTTGAGAAGGATTTGTCTCTGTGAGTGAAATACGTTCGGCATGAACCTGGCCCGCCGTTACCGGCTCCCCCTGCGACCCTGAACCAGTTCGGCACAAAAGTACAGTTTTAGGTGGGACACAGACCGACTTAACCTTTAGACCCAACATCCCCCCGGTGCCAGTCTGCTTGGCGACAAATGGCGACGAGAGTAGCTGCCAGGCTCATCCGGTCGGAGCGAACGGCAGGATGGTCTTGAGGTCCTGGTCGTTGAAACGCAGCTGCAATCCAACGAAGTAATCGCGCTGTCCAGGGCTCAGAATGTCGTCTGCACCTCCCAGGAGCCACAGCCGAGATATGAATTCGTAGCCCAGCCCGATACGCCAGCGCGGAAGAACCCGTTCGCCAAATCCGAACAGATCCTGTTTCAGTTCGAAGCGGTCGTTGAGAAGCAGGACGTCAAGACCAAGCCCGCCAGTACTCTCTTTGAGGCCTGCGCGCCCCACAAAGGGCCCGAAACGCTGAGCGAACTCCAGTGAAAACCGGAACTCATTGGTCGTCGTTTCGCTACGGGTGAAGTACACCGGTGGATCGTTGGGGTTCGTGGTTTCGACGGTCTGTTGCTCGAGAACCGTGTAGCCGCGAGGATCACTGACGATTTCAATTGCGTAGTATTTATCTTCTCTAGGCTGAAGCCGAACCTCCACATAGCTCTTCACCGTGCTGGCGAGGAACTGATAGTCAGCCCGCAAATTGACGATGGTTTGCAGCCGGTTGAGACCCCCTACGAACTCGCCGACGGTCTCGGCTACGCCCTGCACTTCATCGATCAGCTCTTCGTCCTTCGACAATCGGCCGAGCGTACCTTCTCCGCGATCCAGGCGCCCCACCACGTTGTCGGCCTTGGAGAGAGCGCTCTCCAGACTGATGCTGGCGCGATTGACGCGATCCAGGATTTGGCGGACCTCACCGTCCTCGGCGGCCGCCTGACCTTCGGGAGCGCGCGCCACCATCGTCCGAACGTCCCGGGTCACTTCTCGAACGTTCTCCAGTATCTGCTCCACCTCGGGCTCACCACGCCTCGTGATGTTCTCGACACTCGAGAGGATGTTGCGGATGCTCTCGCGGTTCTCCCGAACCGTGTCGTTGAGGGCCTCGGTCACCCGAGCAAGGTTCTCGAGCGTGTCTTTGAGGTTCTCCTTGCCCTGCTCGGTGCCCACCGAATCCGCCAGTGCCGAGGAGACCCGCTTCACGTCCTTGGCGATGTCACCCACTTGCTTGAGGATATCGTCCGTGGATGCAGCTTCGATGAAGACCTTGATCTGGTCGCCTTCCCTGAGCTTCTTCCGCCCCTCGGTCCCCGGGTATACGGTAAGGAAGTACTCGCCAAGCAGGCTGCTCATGGTCTTGGTCGCGGCAGCGTCCTCGTAGAGCGCGACGCCCTTGTCGATAGTCAGGTTGACTCGAGCCTTCCCATCCTGGAGGCGTATGCCACTGACGGTGCCAACCGGGATGCCCGCCACCCGAACCTGAGAACGCTTGGCAATCCCCGTCGCGTCGGTCATCAATGCCCAGACGACATATCCCTGCTCGGGCCCAGAGGAATTGTTGACGAATCGAAACACGAAGTAGCCAGCTACCAATGTGCCGGCGGCGAACACGCCGACCTTCGCTGCTGTGGAGACACGACCCATGAATTGCCAGGCAGAGGTTATCAGCGCTCGCGGCAGGAATCGAACTTCGGGAACGCCTGCGGCGCGCGCCAAGCTACTAGGGTGCCAGTGTGCCCGAAAACTCGGCGGTTCGTTGGGAAGTATCGCAGCGCTGTTGTCGCTCGTTGCCGGCTGCGCAGCCCAGGCTCCCGTTCCGGTACCGGCCCGTACGACGAAGCAGGTCGAAACGGCCACAAGACCGGATCATTCGGCGCTTCGCCTGCTGTGGGCTCGAGCGACGACGCCCACCAGGGCAGCCTCGCCCGCAAGACCGGCTCTCGCAAGACTCGTTTCCCTTTGCGGCACGGGTGATGGCGCGCTGGACGAGGTCGCCCGGATGCTGGCCATCGGTCAGGCGGAAGGCCTTCCGGCACCCGATGTCGAGCAGTTCACACTGGCGCTGCGCGCCGCGGGGTCGCCTTATGTCTGGCCCAGAACCTGGTCCCTCGCTGGCAGGCTCGACGACGACACGGCCCGTCAGCGGATGGCGGCGTGGCTCGAGACGTTCGATGACGGCGGGGAGCGATACTGTGGGATCGCCCAGGTTTCGACAAAGGGCAGCCAAGCGGAGATCTTGGTGGTCGTTGCGGTCGACGCGATTGCTACCCTGAACGCGGAGATTCCTATCCAAGCCAGGAGCGGAAGCTGGATCACGGTCGATGCAACGACCCTGGTCGACTTCGCGGAGGCCAAGGTCGTGGTCCTTGCTCCAACAGGCCGGCCATACACGGTTCCCACGTCGGTGGATGGAAATCGCGTTCTCGGGCGGGCGCGGGTGGACCGGGCTGGGATGTGGAAGCTCCAAGTGCTCGCCAACGCCGACACTGGCCCTCGACCGGCGCTCGAGACGATTGTCTGGGTGGACCGTGAACCGCCCGCATTCGCCGTCGAGGAGCGCGCCCCTGGTGAGGGCCGCGCTGACCCGTCTCGAGCTGCAGATGAACAGCTCTTCGAGATGCTGCGGGCGCTGCGCGCCGCCGAAGGTCTCGGCTCAATCGTCCGCGTTCCCTGGCTCGACAGACTGGCCCAGGAGCATTCCGAGGCGATGATGCAAGCGCAGCGCCTGGGCCACGACGTCGGTCACGGAGGTCCCGAGGCACGCGCCGCGCGAGCGCTCGCGAGGGCGCGGCGCACAGGCGAGAACGTTGCGCACGCGGTGAGCATCGTTCTCGCCCACAGGACCCTCTGGGCGAGCCCCTCTCATCGAGGAAACCTGGTCGACCCGCACTTCAATGCAGTCGGCCTGGGCGTCGCGCGCGGGCCAGACGGGACTCTCTGGGTCACGCAGGAGTTCGCTGAGCTCTCGAGTCCCTTGTGAACTGGGAGTCTCTTGCGAAATGCGAGCGACAAATGCACCGCCGAGTCCTCGCCAACTGTCGCAAACCGACCAACTGACCAGCCTATCGAAACTTCCAACGCTAACGGCAACTCCTTAAAGCCAAACGCTGGTCTTTCCAATCGCCAACGGCTCGGAGTACCTTCCCGCCGAGTGAGGAACACTTCTTCCCGCTCGTCTCTCGGAGGCTTCATGTCGATACAGCGCAGAATCACGGGCGTCCTGTTGTCCTCGGCGACGCTCTGTTTGGCAGCGAACGCCAGCGCGCAGGCCAGGACATTCTACCTAGACCGTATTCAGATCTCCGGTGCGCCGGACGACGGCTACACGGTGTGGCGGCCCACGAACTTCGAAGAGCAGAGATTCTATCTCAACGCTGCGCTTGGCTACACGATGAATCCGCTCCGCGCGGACGTGGTCGTGCCCAGCAACACCGCGGGTGACCCGGCGCCGGTCGTGGAAGGCCAGCTCATCACCTACCTATCGGCGGGAACCGAGCTCTGGGGCTACGGCAGCGTCAACATCTCCCTCCCCATCGCGCTGTACCAGTGGGGCTCGGATGACACCACGGTGTTGACCTATGGCACGGTGGACGTTGGAGACACGGCGCCGTCGCTCAAAGACGTCCGTCTCGACGGGCGACTCACGGCCTACGAGAACGAAGCTGAGACTTTCCGCTTTGGCCTCGCTGGCGCGGTTTGGCTTCCCACTGGAGGAGACTCGAGCTACTCGGGTGATCGTCAGCCGACAGCGTACGGTCACTTGGCGATCGAGCAAGACTTCGACAGCTTCTTCATCGCTGGCCAGGTTGGGCCCCAATTCCGACCTGAGCGCAGCCTGGGGGGTTCGCAGAACCAGCTTTACCTGGCGTCCGAGGCGCGCTGGGCTCTTGGCGCCTACGTGCCGTTCCGTGACAATCGGATTCGGCTTGGCTTGGAGCTCTGGGGTACGACCGGCATCGAGAAGGTGCACGAGCGATCGGGGTCGAATACGATGGTGAGCTCCACGTTCTCGAAGGAGAACACGGATCTCGAGTGGCTCTTCCAGGCTCGCTTCCTGTTCCGCAAGGAGCGAGATGTGTTCGTCAATGCTGGCGCCGGCACGCGGCTGGCGTCGGGGTATGGCTCCCCCGACATCCGCGTTTTGGCCTCCGTTGGCTACTGGTTCCAGATCTCCGACGAGGAGCCAGATGCCCCGTCACGCAAGATCGAGATCGTCTCGTCCAGTAAGGACTATGCCAAGGACACCGACGGCGACGGATTCCCGGATGACGTCGACAAGTGTCCCACCATCAAAGAGGACGGCAGGGAACCCGAGCCCGCCGATGGCTGTCCCTTCGGCGCGGATCGTGACGGCGACGGCATCCCCGACGCGGATGACGCTTGCCCGGACGATCCTGAAGACAAGGACGGCATCCAAGACGAGGATGGCTGCCCGGAGAAAGACGCCGACAACGACCAGATACCGGACGTTGAGGACAAGTGCCCACTCGAGCCCGGCCCGCGAAGTCAGATCGCGGAGAAGAACGGGTGCCCGTCTCTCACTCGTTTCGAGGAGGGCAGCGAGATCCAGCTCCTCCAGCCAATCCAGTTCGATACGGCCAAGGCCACCATCAAACCCGTCAGCTTCCCCATCCTCGACGAGGTCGTCGCCCTACTCAAGGCGCGGCCAGACGTGAAGATCGCGGTCTACGGGCATACGGACAGCGTTGGCTCTGACGCCTCGAACCTCAAGCTCAGCAAGGATCGTGCGGCTTCGTGCATGAAGTACCTGGTCGACCACGGCATCCCCAAGACTCGTCTGGAGTCCGAGGGCTTCGGTGAGACGAAGCCGCTGGAAACCAATGAGACCGCTGAAGGACGCGCCATCAACCGTCGCGTCGAGTTCAAGGTCGTCGACTAGAGTCCCTAAGCAGGACTGACTCGAGACGCCGCTCGGGGACGACCCGGGTGGCGTTTCGCATTTCTGGGAGTCGCACGGGGGCCTGATGAACCCGTATCGGTCTCCGTTCCCGCAGGTCCTCCTCCGGGGACGCCTCATTCACGACGGTCTCGACTCACGAGAACTGTGACAATCAACAGCTGCCCCACCGCGCTGACGTGATCCGATGCGCAGCGCACGAGGACGTCAAGCTCCCCGGCGACTCGCTCCAAGTCCTCGTGTACTCTGCGTCAGAGCGTCCACTTGGTGGAGCCTGTCGAGCAAAGCCCGCTCCGCGCCGATGTTGATGCGGTCGAGGTGGAGTCGCAACCCAAGACGCGACCGCTCCGCCTGTGTTGCGAACTGCCGCAGGCTAGTGCCACCCCGTAGCTCGGCGGCCTCGGAGGCCTCCCAGGAGGGATCGCGATGGGCGCTCGTCTGAGTCCGAGCCGATGCTCACCTCGGATGCGCGACGAGCCCGAGGCACGTCGGTGCTGGGGACGTCGAGACGGAAATTGTCCCTCGGAGAAATGCGGAACGTAGGCAACCTCGAGCTTCGGCACCGAACGGAACGCCGACAGCCAAACCGCAGCAGCAGCCATCGATGCCCCTGAGACCCCGGACGCAGACCCAACCTCGCAAGCTGCTTCCGAAACTGGGGAGAGAGGCCAACCCAAGTGACACGCACCTGGTCCCGGCCGAAGGACTCCAGAATCTGACCCATGGCCGTGCTGGGTTCGTCGACTCCGGACAGATCGACGGTCACGGATCGATTCCCCTCGGCGAGCACGCTCAGCAGAATGCGGCCCCCTCTGAGGAGATGGCACCAGCATCCCGTCTGCTATCGAAGCAAGCGCGAGATCAGCAGAGCCTCCTCCGGTGCTTCACTCGTGGAAGTGGGGACTCGGACGAACGCAACGCCGAAGCCGTCAACACCTCCACGATTCGTCCGGTCCGCCGTGGTACCAGCGGGATGACCCCGAAGGCAAACGGCAGGACGAAACAAGCATGACCTCAAGCCTCAGTCCGCCGCCTTGCTCCAATCCGAAGGCGGAACGCCCATGAACCTTCGGCACCACGAGACGAAGCCATATGCGCCACTTCGTCTCGCCCCTGCCAATCATTGGGGGCCGGCGCACGCAGCTACAGCGTCAATGCACAGACGCATGGCTGGCAGCCAGGCCTCACTGACGTGTACGGCTACTTGCTGTGAGGCGGCATCTTCGCCTCCTTGAACTCGACGTGCTTGCGAACGACGGGATCGTACTTCTTGATCGCCATCTTCGCCGTCTGAGTGCGCTTGTTCTTAGTCGTGTAGTAGGTGTAACCGGTGCCGGCCGAAGAGACCAAGCGGATGTTGTCGCGCATAGCTGCCCGCGGGTACCACGGCGCCCACGCCGCTGCAACACGATCTTGCCGTGGGATCGCCCGGTTCCCTCCAACTCGCCTGGAGCGTTGCCGGAGGAAGGAGCCGGCCCGAAGCCAGGTGAACGGATTCGCAACCCGCTGACAGCTCGAGCCCTGTCCGGGGACAGAATCGGCCGCCCCCACGGCGGATCCCCCAAACGACTGGTTGCGCCACTGCGCAGACGATTCCAGGGGATGGCCTGACGGTTCCTCCTCGGAATGCGCCTCCAGGCCGGGATTCTGGGCGTCCGTCGCCGGCGTGAACAAACCGCCCGGCCCCAGTAGTCGTCTTGGTAAGACTGACGCGACCAGACCCGATGCATGCGGGCCGGCGTCGCCACACGATGCTGGGCCAAACGCTTTCGTCGCTTTTGGACCCGCCCATGCTACGCCAACCCGTGGGTCCGCCTCCGCCGCTTCGCGCATCACTCAAGGCAGGGAGCTGTTGGACAATCCGTGACGGAGCATGCAGCGCCCACTTGACTCACGCGGATTGGCGTGGCTCACTCCCCGCCCCAAGCAGGACCAGAAACCATGAAGCGCACGTACCAGCCCCACAATGTCAGCCGTTTGCGAACGCACGGCTTCCGGAAGCGCCTCTCCACCAAGGGGGGACTGAAAGTGCTGAAGAATCGCCGCCGAAAGGGACGGCGTCGGCTTGCAGTCTCGGCCTACAAGAAGTAGGCGGCGTGACCGAGAACCGGCCGCGGGGTCGGCTCCCACGATCGAGTCGTATCCGTAGACGCGCGGAGTATCTTCGCATCCAAAGCGAAGCCCGGCGCGTCAACACGGTCCATTTTGCCCTTCTCGTTCACGCAGGGCCTGCCTCTGCCCCACCGCGACTTGGACTGGTCGTCTCGAAGCGTATCGGGAACGCTGTCGTACGAAATCGGGCAAAGCGCTTGATTCGCGAAGCGTTCCGTCAACTCGCTGCAGAGTGGCAGGTTGGGCTGGAGTTGGTGGTTATTGCGCGTCGTCCGTTGAACGAGCTGAGACTCGGGGGCGTGGTGGCCGAGTGGCGGGATGCCTTCAGAATGATTCGTCGTCGGCTGCGGGAGGCAGAGAAAGACCGGGGGGACCGCGAATCTCGCCTGGCGAACCGCGGCTAAAGGACGCAAGCTTCGCGCGCGACCATGCTCGCCAAGGCGCTCATTCTGCTCATTCGAGTCTATCAGTGGACGCTCTCGCCGCTCATCGGGAGAGTGTGCCGCTTTGAGCCGTCTTGCTCTCGCTATGCCGTTGAGTGTATTCGGCACCATGGTGCGCTGGCAGGCTCTTGGTTGAGTCTCAAACGCCTAGCGCGCTGTCATCCCTTCAATCCGGGAGGCTACGACCCACCACCGCCACCGCCTCCGCGCACCGGCGACCCCTTTTGGGGCTCGTCCGCGGAGCCCGTCAGGCGGGACCATCCAGCAGGCTCGTCAGGTGAGCCCACTGAGCGGCCCCATCTAGCGGATAATCCTGGCGAGTTGGGTGCGTTCGTGGGCTGACCCCAGACCCAGAGACCACGACAAATATGGAAAGAAGCGGTCTAGTACGCTGGCTGCTCCTCGGGTTGGCCATCATCCTGCTGTTCACCTACCTGCCGAAATGGCTCGGCAACGGCGACAGCGCGGATTTCCAACCTCTGCGGGCCGAACTCTCCGAAACGCCAGCAGCACGCCAGTCAGAGAGGCTGTGCACCCTGGAGGGGCCGCGCTTCCGAGCCGAGCTCAGCTCACGAGGCGCCTCACTGAAGCACCTTTGGCTGCTCAGCGACAAGTACCGGCGCGCTGGCAAGCCAATTGATATCGGAACCGGATTCGATCAGGAGTTTCGGCGGCTCCTGAGGCTCAACTGGCGCAACGTTGCCCTTGGCGACAAGACAGATCCCAAGTGGCAGCTCGCCTACGATAGTCTCGACTACACGGTCGTCGCAAAACCCGACAGGCACAGCTGCGAATTCGTCTATGTGGACGAGCGGGTTCGTATCTCGCAGACGGTACGTACGACCGACCGTCCCTATGAGCTCGAAGTTGCTACCTCTATCGAGAACCAGGCGACTCAGCCGCTCCGGCACGCCCTATCGGTGGACACCGCGGCGTGGCGACTGGACACCGAAGTCACGGGAGGGATGTTCCGTGTCAGCCCCTACGTCACGCACGTCGAGTGCGGGATCGCTCAAGGAAAGACCACACGCCTGCTGCCTCAGGATTTCGAGCCTGAGGACTTCGGAGATCCTGCCTTTCGCAAGGATCGGCTGAACCCAGGAGACTGGCATCAAGTCGGAGGGCAGCCCGCCTTCGCGGCCGTCTCCAATGCGTACTTTGCGCATGCGGTCGTGCCGATCAGTGCCCCGACGGGAGCTCCCAGCTGCCAGCTGCAGATCGAGGAGCGCTGGGACCCGTCCAAGTTCCCGTCCAGGAAGGCGGACCCCAGTGCCGGCAGCATGTACCGTGCCCGTCTGGCGTATGATCCGGTGGAGCTCGCTCCGAAGCAGAAAGCTACCTACCGCGTGCTCGCCTACGTTGGCCCGAAGGAGCGCAACCTGCTCGCTGCGGCCGGTAACGGGCGGACAGCGCTGGGGGAGCTCATCGACCTGGGCTTCTTCTCCGTCATCGCCAAAGTGCTGGTCGCGTTCCTAGTCAAAGTCTACGACGCTGTTCCAAGCTGGGGCGTTGCGATCATCATTCTCACACTAACGGCTCGAGTCCTACTGTTCCCCCTCGCGATCCCTTCGATCAAGAGCATGATCAAGATGCGCGAGCTCAAGCCGGAGATCGAGGCCCTGAACGAGAAGTTCAAGGATGATCCCCAGGCGAAGGGCCTCGCCCAAATGGAACTCTGGCGCAAGCACAACGTCAATCCGCTCAAGGGGTGCTTGCCGCAGCTTGCTTCGATGCCGGTATGGTTTGCGCTCTACACGACGCTCCAGACCGCGGTCGAGCTCTTCAACATACCCTTCTTGTGGTTTCCGGACCTGTCGGAGCCGGATCCCTACTACATTCTCCCCTTCGTCATCGGCTCGACGTACTTCATCCAGCAGAAGCTGATGCCCATGCAGGCGGATCCTGCACAGCAGAAGATGATGTTGTACTTCATGCCTGGCATGTTCACGGTGTTCATGCTCTTCCTGCCAGCAGGGCTTGGAGTGTATATGTTCACGAACTCCGTGCTGGGCATCCTGCAGCAGCAAGCCGTGGAGTACCACGCTCGGCGCTCGGGCACCGGCGGCAAAGGGGCGGGCAGCAAACACGATACTGCCGGGAGCGGCTCTTCGAAGCCAATCGGCGCTTCGCCACAGGGCGCAAAGCGAAAGGGAGGCGCAACGGAGCAGCTCAAGGAGAAGCAGCCAGCCCTCGGCAAAGGAAAGGCGTGAGCAATGAACGACGCGAACACGAAGTCAGATCTCGATCTTGACGGGGGTTTTGATGAGGAGGAAGCCGCTGTTGCACAGCCGGAGGAGGCAAGCGATGGGGGCACGTCGGATGAAGCGGAAGCGGGTCCGGCAGGCGAAGGCGACGAGGAGCGCAGCGACCGAGGACGACGTCGCAGGCGAAGGCGGCGTGGTGACGAGCGAGACGACGAAGGCGCCTATGCCAACGACGAGCGCGCGCAGGTGGCGCTCAAGTTCGTGGCGGACGTGCTGCGGGAGATGGGGATGGACTGCCGGGCACGGCTCCGGAGACCCAAGCTCGAGGGGGAGGATCCCAATCCCGAAATCGTCATCGATATCGCTGGCCGGGATTCTGGACGCATCATCGGCAAGAAGGGGCAGGTCCTTCAGGCGCTTCAGTTCTTGACCCATCGCGCCATCAACCGTTCTGGCAGCGAGCGGCGCCACGTGCTGGTGGACGCCGAGGGCTACCGAACCCGACGTGACTCCTCTCTGGCGACGATGGCGCGGCGTCTGGGCAGACAGGCGGTCGACGAAGGAAAGATCATCACGTTCGAGCCCATGAATCCCCGCGACAGGCGAGTGGTGCATCTTGCTCTCGCGAAGTTCGAGGGTGTCGTAACCAAGAGCGAGGGTGAGGGCGACGATCGTCGGGTGCAAATCATCCCCGTACGCCGCTGAGCGGCCCCGGAGACGACGTCGTGACGTGCCCCCCCGGGGCAACAGGCCAACGGACCGTTCAAGGCTTTATCCAGCCGAGGCGCGTGGCGCTAATGCGTCGGCACGACTGCTACGCGCCAGTCAACGTGCGGCTGGCTGCTCACTTTCTGGCGACCGTGACGAAGCGGTGCGGCCTTTGCTGGCTTCCGCCTAAGCGGGTGTGCATGATTTCGACGGAGAAGGCGTCCAAGGGCGTCGAGGAATGCCCATCGGGGGGCATCACCTTTCGCTCCATTGCGAGGAAGTTCAGAATGACCAGGTTAGCCAGCTTTGCCTCCAGCACTCTCATCGCTCTTGCTGTCCTATCGAGCGCAGCTTGTGGTGGCCCTCAGGCCGTCCGCGGAGACGACGTCGCGGGACTCGACGACGAAGCCATGAGTACAGGCCTCGATCAACGCGACCTGCAGAAACTGCTGAGAGAGAACCTGCAGAGCCTGGAGTCAGCTGCCGTCATTGCCCGCTGGCAGAAGGAGGATCGGCCGGCAGTCGCGGTGATGCCACTCCGGAACGAAACCAGCGAGCACATCGACAGCGCCCTCGACGCACTCATCAGTGATATCGAGACCACTCTGGTCAATGCGGGTCACGTGAGGGTGATCAGCATGGAGAACCAGGCGGAGATGATCGAGAAGGTGCGCAGCCAATATGGCGACGCCTTCGATCCCAATCAGGCCGCGCAGTGGGGACGCCAAGTCGGGGCGCGTTACATTGTCACGGGCAAGGTCTTCTCCACGGACGAGCGGCAGGACGACACTCGGCGAGTCCAGTACTCACTCTTCCTACAGGTGCTGGATGTCGAAACCAGCGACATCCTATTCCAGAACAAGGCCAACGTGACGAAGGCCATGATCCGCTGATGGCCACGAGTGGGCGCCTCTGGTCTAGACACCTCAGGTTCGGCTCACGCGACGGTGGTGAGCATGCCACTTCAGAAGTCTCCTGCGGGGTCGCGACGGGCTGGTGGAGAGGTGGAGTGTCAGGTGAACGTCGTGGAAGGAAGCTCGTCGTGGCCAGCACTGCCGTGGTACCGAACCGAATGAGTCACCAGACAGGGTGGGTCGTCCTTCTCGTTGCGCTCCTGTCCGTTGCTTGCGCCGGCCACTCTGCTCGCACCGCCGAGGCGAGAAGTGCTCTCGACGCCAACCAGCCCAAGGAGGCGCTGCAGCTCCTCAATGAAGAGCTCGAGGTGGAAAGCCCCCAGCAGCTCCCAGAGGATACGGGCGGAGACAACACGCTCCTGCTCCTGGATCGGGCCATGGTCCTGCAACAACTCGAGGAATACGAGCTGGCCAGTCGTGACCTGGAAACCGCAGACAAGCAGATCGAGGTGCTCGACTTCTCCCGAGGCGCCGCCGATGAGCTGGGGAAGTACCTCTTCTCGGACGACACCGGGCCCTACAAGGCCCCCGCCTACGAGAAGCTGATGATCAACACCATGAACATGGTGAATTACCTGGTCCGGGGAGACTTGAACGGAGCGCGGATCGAGGCGCGGCGCTTCGCCGTCATGCAGAAGTTCGTCGGCGACCACGATGATCCCGGCTCGGCCATGCTCGGGCCGGGAAGCTATTTTGCTGGATTCACCTTCGAAAAAAGCCGACGCCCGGGAGAGGCCATCCGCTACTACGACGAGGCCCTCGCGTCTGGCAGGTATTCAAGCCTGAGAGAGCCAGTTCGTAGGCTCAGCGCCAAGACGAGTTACACGAGCCCAAGGCTGAGCAAGCTACTCGGCGAAGCGCCTGCTCCTACTCAGCAGACTGAGCGGCGATCGACAGAAGAAAACTCGGATTTCTCGGGACAGGCCGCCGACTCGTCCTCCTCTGCCAGCGAAGAGCCCTGCGAAATCCTCACGATCGTTAATTTTGGCCGAGTTCCCGCCAAGGTTGCCGAGCGCCTGCCGATCGGCTTGGCCCTTACCTATGCCTCGAGTGCACTCAGCCCCGGTGACGTCAGCAAAGCGAACTACCTCGCGGCTCAAGGACTGGTCACTTGGGTGAATTACCCTGAGCTCGGCAAAGCGCGCGGACAATATGAACGGCCGGGCTTCGCGCTGGATGGCGACTGGCAAAGGCTCGAGGGAGCTCTCGCCGTCGACAAGGCCGCAAAAACCGCTTGGGACGCCAGCAAGGGAACCGTCATCGCCTCAGCGATCACGCGGATGCTGACTCGAGCCGTGGCCGGAGAGGCAGTGCGCCAGGCAAGCGGCGAGGGACTCGAAGGAGCCCTCCTCAGTCTGCTCACCCAAGCCACACTGACCGCAACCGACACCCCCGATACACGCAGCTGGGCCACGCTTCCCGCCCGGATGGCCATTGGCCGCGTGGCAGTTGCCCCCGGTTCACACTGGGTCGAACTCCACGCACGGGGCGAGGTCAAGCGAGTCAAAGTGACCCTCAAACCCGGCGGGTGGGCAGTCGTCGCACTCACCGTGCTCGGGTAGCGCCAGCGCTAGCTCATTGCGAGCTGTGTCGGTGGCCCGAAACCGCACCGCAAGACAGATGCGCCAATGAGCGTCCGATAAGGTGGCAGCTCGAGTTCGCTCGTAGCTATCCACGCCCTGTGCGGCAGGAACCGTTGGCGCACGGTACCCGCATGAAGTGACCGATGATCATTCCACGTAGAAGTTGCCTTCGTACCTGTAGCGGCGCGCTTTGCCGTGCCAAGGCAGGACAAGAGCTTCGAGGCCACCCGATGGCCCCATGTCCTCCGGAAAGGGATACGTAGCTTTCGTCCATCCGATACCCCTGCCCGGACGGAGCTCAATATCCACTCCTCCAGACGAGGATGGAATGAATGCCATACCACCAAGCATGCGCGCGGAGCCGAGGGAACGCGAGACCTCCGCTGCGAAGATTCGCATCAGCCGTGAACCCTTCACGTTGTAGATAACCACGGCGTGACGGATGACCTCTTCGCCACCGAGCTCCTCGCTTGCCGTTGCTCGCATGTCCAGCCGGGCAATGATCTCGGCGAGCCCGTCGCCCGTGAGATCCTTGGCGGTGACATCCACAACGTCCTTCGCGTCCTGCACGCCCATGGTGATATAGCTATAGCTCGTCCCCCCAAGAAACTCCTTGCCGAAGAGTACAATATCCTTGTCGTGCACGAGCACGCGCTCTGGAGTCTCGTCACCATCCATGTTCGTCACGAAGTCGAAGCTTGGCGCGTGTCTGCTAACCCCGCGGTCCTTCCTGTAGAGGGCGTAGACCTGGTCCATGAGCTCGTCAGTATTGGGGGGTCGAGGCCTGGGCGCGACCGAGATCGCTGGTGCACTCGACGCACGGCGGGCGCGCTTGGAGCTCACCTTCTGCTTCTTCTGGCTGGTCTCCTCGAACCCGCTGCCCCGCCACTCGAAGGTCCGACTGGTCACTTCATCCCAGGGTAGAAGTGCAGAGGGCATGTCGCCCGGAACGGGCTCCTTGTACGTCTCCTCGTCGACATCGGACTTCTTGCTCTGCTCGATGAGGATACGAGCCCGCCCGCCCGAGCGCTCGGTCTTGACGTCATTGACTACAACGCCACCCTCAAAGCCAATCCCGACCTCATGGGTGAACGCGATGCTTGGCTCACCAGCGTCGTTGAGCTTCACCACCTGAAGGACCTCGCGGTACTCCTTCTTGGTTCCAATCCGTCGGATCGTCAGGATCTCGCTCTTGCCATCGCCGTCAAAATCCTCGAGGGCGAGTCGAGTCACCATGCTCGCATCACTGGTAACGAGATCGGAGTAGTAGAACTCACGCCCCTCTCGATAGTGGCCACCGACGATCGTCAAGTAGTGGCCGTAAATGGCCACCTGTTCCAGCATTTCGTCACCGCAGACATCACCAGTAACGGATCTAGCGGGTTTGGCACCGAGGTCATTGGGGCGAAGCAGCGAGGAATACAGTCCCTGCTCAGCCTCGAGCATCATCGCCGGCATCGCGTTGCCGCTCGTTGCCTTCGCCGTCGCGATGACCGCCTTCACCGCCCCGGCTCGATCCGAGTCAGTATACGTGAAGGTTCCGCGAAGGCCTGTTCTAACCTTCCGAGCACTCGCAAACGTCGACCACGGAAAAGTGGCCTCGAGCGTGAACCCCTCGTCGGTGGGGGCTTCGACGATCTTCGCGCCCTTGAGCTTCTGCCCATCGATCTTCACCAGCGCTGGTGACTTCCCGGGAACGCCAGGATAGAGGTCGATTCGATGTACCTTCTGTCCCCCACCAGACACGGGAAACGCGAGGTGGAGCGTTGCGTGATCTTCGGATCCGCCGGCTCCACCGGTCCTGACCAGCTTGTCATCCGTGACGTCGAGAGCAACGTACAGATCCTCTTCGTCGTATCCTACGATGGCCTCGGCCTTGGGCTCATCCTTGGCGTTGCCGCTCACACGTACCGAGAGCGGAGTCATCTGCCCCTTCCACTCCCGAGGGACGCCGTCGATCTTCACCTTGCCCACGGGCTCGGCCCACAGGACCTGTTTGTCGGAGGCAAAGGCGCTGGCAGCCGTCACACTAACCAGCGCCATAATTGAGAGGAACCGTAGCGCTCTAGCTTTCACGTCGACTGCTTCATCCTGGGCACTTGCTGCTGCTCTTCAGCATCGAGCTCCGCCAGAGCCTTGGCAAGCTCTTCCTGCTCGGCCGCGTCGAGCGCGGCGAACTCCTCGGTTGCACGAGCTTCGACGCGTACCGGCGCCGCCACTGGTGGTGCCGCTGGCGGAGCAAGGCCCATCTTGCGCTTGAGCTCAAGCAAATCGTCCTCGGCGCCAGCCGTTGCCTCGAGCTCACTGAACTTGTGAGCCAGGACGTCACCCGAGTATTCGGTAGACAGCTCCGCCGTGGCCTCGGCCTCGGCTTCCATCTGTTCGATCTTCCCCGCCATGCGATCGAAGGCCTCGAACGCGCTGGCATTCCGAAGACCACTCATCGTCTCCTGGATCGACTTTTGTGCTTCAGCACGCTTCTTCCGCGCAATGAGGAGGTTCTTCTTGCGCTTGGCCTCCTCGATCTTTCCGTTCAGCGCGCGCAGAGCAAGCTTCAGCTGGTCGACAGCGCTCTTCTGCTTCTGCCACTGGAGCTGGTACTGCTCCGCAAGCGAGTCGTGCTCCTTCTTCCTGGCGAGGGCTTCCTTTGCGAGTTCGTCATTTCCGGCTCGCACCGCCATCATGGCGCGGCGTTCCCACTCCGTGATTTGCGCTTTCTCTTGTTCCAGCTGACGGATGAGCCGCTTCTCATCGGCGATCGAGGCAGCCACCTGCTTCTTCGCCTCGATGAGCTGCGTGTTCATGTCGATGAGGATTTGCTCCAGCATTTTCTCTGGATCCTCGGAACGACTGATGAGGTCGTTGATGTTCGATTTGATGAGAGTCGCCAAGCGAGCAAGGATTCCCATGTTGACCTCTTCGCCTATTCCTAGACCAACTGCCTCAGGGCACTGACGTGTTGAGCGAGTGCCAGACTAATATCGGCGAGCACGGCCTCGATCTCGTTGATGTCTAGATTATCGAATTCGAGTGCAGAAGTGAGGTACATCGTCTGCCCTCCGATTCCGAACGCAGCGTGCATGAGGCCCGTTGCGTTGAGCTCAAGCAGTCTCCGATACAGCGGAGCTAGCTCCTGATCCGACTTGGCGGGCAGATCGCCGATGGCCACCTGGAAAACGACCACAGGTGGCGCAATTCGCAACGCGATCGGCGCCTGCCCCCCTGCCATGACGAGAAACGTTTCCTCGTCCACGCGCTCGAAGTGTCGCTCCAACTTCCGCAGGTAGTCTTCGATGTCGTCAGCTGTTCTGGCCATGGGAACGGCACGTTACCACGACTTTCGCCCGAGCGTGATGGGTACGACCCGGCCCGATCGGGGGGCCATGAGGTACCTTGGAAGCGGCATGCCCAAGCCACCGTCGGCGGGGCCGCAGCAGGGGAACGCGGCTCTCCATCAGGGAACCGACCTGTCTCCCCTCGCCGGACCACTGGAGCACCGACCAACCCCCGCGATCTGCCAAGCTCTCTGAACTTGCCAGGACCGCTCCGGCCGCTTCTGCGTCCGTGGCCCGAAGGGTGGGTGACTCGGTGGCTTGGATCAGCGACCCCACGCATCTGGGCTCCGCCGTTTCGACCGGGCGACAGGCGGGAAAAGGACTGCTCAGACTTCACCGCTATCGCCCGCTGCGCGAGGGGACTCGTAGGGGAACCACGCTATCGGGGTGCGGAGCCTCGGGCTGAACGGTGACGTGGCCGAGGCCGTGGGCCTCGCGGAGCCTGAGCGCAACCTGTCGGCACACGTCGATCCCATGACTGCCACGCTGAACAGTGACATGAACGGTGAGCGCATCGAAACCATCCGACACTCGCCACAGGTGCAGGTCGTGTAGATCCGCCACCCCGGGAGTGGCTCGAATCGTGCCCTCCACGGCATGAACGTCGACGTCGGGCGGAACGCCTTCAAGAAGGATGTTCGTGGTCTCCCTCAGCACTCGCCAGCCGCTGTACGCAACCAACACCGAGATGACGGAAGATGCGAGCGCGTCAAAGACGTAGAGGTGCCACCCCGCAACGAGAACACCGGCCACAATCACTCCAATCGAGCTCAATGCGTCGCTGAGCACGTGGGCGAAGGCAGCTCGCACGTTGACGTTGGCATGCTCGGCACGGTGAAGAACGAGCCCCACAGCCACATTGACCCCCAGCCCTGCGACCGCGACACCAAGCATCGCACCGCCTCGAACCGGCTGCGGCTCGAACCAACGTGTCAGTGCCTCGACGAGCACCATGATGGCGACCACAGCCAGCGCAATGCCGTTCAGAAAGGCTGCCAGCACTTCGGCACGACGAAAGCCGTAGGTACTCGTGGTGGTGCGCGGTTTCCGGGCGAAGGCGTGGGCAAGGAGAGCGAGACCCAGGGAGCCCGAGTCGGCAAGCATGTGACCCGCGTCGGCGAGCAGCGCCAAGCTACCGCTCCACAAACCACCGGCGAACTCCACCACCATGAAACCGCCGGTCAGCGCCAGCGCCAGAGCAAGCGCCCTGCCCGCCTTCCCCTCTGCAGCGTTCACTTCGTGGTGGTGGCCCATGCCGGAAACAACTCCTTTGCGACTACTTCCGAGCCCGCATCGAGGCGAGTACCTCGTTCACGCCAGCGCCAGTCAGGGTGACCGCCTCGGCCTCGGCCTCGGCCTCGGCGGTGCTCCCGACTTCGGTAAACCCCACCACGTCAATGCACTCTCGGCCGATACCGATACGGTCGCCTGGCTTGAGCTTCGCGAAGCCCTGGACCCGCTTCCCGTTCAGGTATACCCCGTTTACGCTTCCCAGGTCCTCAATCGCTGCACTGTTGTCCCCCACGATGATACGCGCATGGGTCCGGGAAGCGCGGGGATCCCTCAGCACGATATCGCTGGAGATCCGCCGCCCCACGCTGAGCGTCGTGTTGCGAACCTTCAAGAGATGCCCGCCATGGCGGAGCTGGAAGAGCCGGGGGTTGGTCATACCATGGTCCTACAGTTGCACCCGAGCATGTTCTGCTTCCCCCGAACCCGCAATACGAAGGAGCGCAGACTGCACCCACATCCGAACACAGCGTCACTCGACGCCGCTGTCCGGTGAGCGTGCGCGGCTGCCGCCGATCTTCCAGGGCCAGACCCTCGCTACGTATGTCGACGCACTCTCTCGACTGACCCGAAATGCTAGCTCACTACGCCCCCCCCGAACCAGTTCCGCGAAGACTTCACGCTTCCGGCGGCGAAGAAGCGCCCGAGCAGGCCTCGCTCCTTGACAAGAAGGGGCAACCACGAATGGCGCGTCGATGCCGTGCTCGGAATCCGCCCTGCCGCCGCTGTGTTCTGGACGGCAGTCCTGCGGAGGCCCAACCGACGACCAGGCTTCCACCGCGTCACGCCTCTGTCCGCGACCGCCGCAGCACCCTGCGGCGCAAGCGGAACCCGTCCTGTGCCGCTGACCATCCCCCCTTCAGCCCCTGGTGTTACACCCGGCAGGAGAAATGGCGCCCGTGTAGGCTCGACATCGACAATAGTGCCGGCGTTGCCGAGCAGCTGCGAGATCTGCTGGAATGGTTGCCTGCCCAATGCCAGCCACCACACTACTCGATTTGCATGGGCGCTGAATGACTCCCCGAAGCCCGAATCGGATACCGCGCGCTATTCGAGGGTGGTGGTGTGTAACCATCTTGGTTTGTCCGGCGCTCGCGGAAGCGGAGGAGCGGCACCACGAAACCGTCGGGATCGGTGACGGAGCGCTTCCCGCCTTGATCGCTGTCGCGGTACCTCTCGAGGCGCCCCGCCTGAGTCTCGCCGGAACGGTTGGCTACGGCTACACCGAGCCAATCGGTGCACAGAGCGGCGGCAACCACCGTACGGCGGGCACAATCGCAGGAGGATACTCGCCGGCTCCTTGGATCGCCATGGCGCTACGCATCGACGGGCGCTACGACCGGCATCCCGCAGACACCATGGGAGATGACTACACGATGATCGCGGACCCGCGCGTCGTCTTCCGCCTGCGCCACGACTTGACGAGAGGCCTCCACACTGGAGCCGAGGCGCTCGTGTGGTTTCCCGGTCGCGACGCACCCTCGATCCATTGGGCGTCGACGTCACCGGAAGGGCGAGCTCTGTTGGCTTGGTCGGATAGCTCCACGACGCTGGCAGCCTCGGCGGGTTTTCGCCATGACCGGAGTGCCGGAACTCTCGACGAAGACTCGACCCCGCGCGCGGGCGATTTGATCTCGAGCGGAGTCTCGGATTTCGACGCGCTCCTCTTGGGTGTCGGCGGAGCTCATCGCTTCGGCGCGGTGACGGCGATGTTCGACGCTACCCAGGATCTCTTGGTCGGCTCTGGGGCTCCTCCCGCAAGTAAGGGCCCGCTGCTCCTGTCATCAGGCGCCCGCGCGAACATTGGTTCCGGCCTGGCAGTGGATGGGTTCGTGCAGGTCGCAGGAAACGGCCGAGCGAACCCAGACGAGCATCGCGTGCGGGTGTGGCCGCGACTCGCGTGCTTCGTGGGCCTCAGGTACTCTGAGTTGAGCGAGCCGCGACCCAAGGCAGCGCCCGCGCCCACGCCATCTTCGACTACACCACGTCCCCCCACCCGCCTTCCACCGCGCCCCGTTGCGGCGAAACCTGTGGTTCCCAAGGTCGTGGTGGCGACTCTGTCGGGCACCATCATGGATGAGGGCGGCAATCCAATCCCAGACGTACTCGTCGTGCTACGCAGCACGGGCGAGAGCCCGCAACGCGAAGTCCGTACTGACGGAGCCGGGGCATTCCGGCTGGATGGGATTGAGTTCGCCCGATACCTCCTCAAGGCCGATACGCCAGGGTTCGATCCCATCGAGCGCGAAATCGAGATAGGTTCGGAGACACCCGACCCAGTGGAGGTGACTCTCTACCCAGCACTGCCTGCCGGCCAGTTACGCGGCCTCGTACGCGCCTTTGATGGTACCCCGCTGAAAGCACGCCTCAAGGTATCCCCTGACAGTATCCAGGTGGAATCGGCCGAGGACGGGACGTTCTCCATTGATGTTCCGCCCGGGACTCACACAATCCAGATCACGGCAGAAGGCCACCTACCGCAGGTCAGCACGGTGCGAGTCGAAGACCGCGGGGTGACGGTAATCAACGCCGACCTGCGCCGACGGAATCCGTAGAGTACGCGGGCGCCCCACGTGACTACCGAAGCGTTCCGGTGCGTTCACACCCGCAGCGCTGACGCGCTCGACCAATGAGCGACCCTTGCTACCGTGAAACGTGGGCCGTGATCGGGACACTGAAGGATACCTCACGCCCGAGCGCGGGGAATTGGATACCACGCGCCACTGATAGGACGCAGCTGCCGAGGGGTGTTCCGGTAACGGTGGCGGGCGCCACCGATGCCCGCATCACCCGCCCTGCCTCACCGACCGTGAAGTTGACCGTCAGCTGCGGCGCCCCTTCGACGGCCTCGACATGCTGTTCGAAACAACCGACGAAGTCGCCCCGGTGCCTCTGAACGGCGCGCGAGAGACGCGCCGCATCGTCTGTCTGCCTCGCCGCCGCCCCTCCCGCCCGCGGTAGTGCGCTATTTTCTGGCTGCGCCACCGCCGACGTGCTCGGCATGGTGACGGCAGTGCCCTGTTCCACTCGGACTTCAGCAGGAGGCAGCGGTACCGTCCCTGACGCCGCTGCCTCCTTGGGGGAAACGGTACGGCGCTCCACGATCAGAACCTGAGGAGCGCGCGTCGAGTGGCTACGGAGGGCAAGTGCGATCGCGATGGCTGCCCCCAGAAGCGCCACGGCTCCGATGGCTACGGCGACGAATACCGCCTTGGAGCTCCCCTTCTCGACTCCGGCCGCGGGCCGACTCGACAGACGCGCACCGCTGACCAACGCAGGCGGCGGCTCTCCGACAGCAGTCTGCTGTGTATCGGCGGTCACCCCCTTGAACTCGACGACCGTCTCGCCCTCGTGGTTGGGCGCGGGAGGGGTGGACGTAAGCTCCGCTACCCCGCGTCCCCCCGATTCATCCCGCCACGCGCTCTCCCGCTCCGCCAGTGGCGCAATCCCGAGCACGGCGGGCATGTCCCCCAGGAAGTCCCGCCGAACCGCCTCGGCGAGTGCCTTCTGCGCTTCCTCTGCAGAGACGAGTGAGAGCGGCTTCAGTGCCTGAGCGAACTCGGCGGCATCCGCATACCGTTCTTCTCGTTTCTTGGACAGGGCTCGCGCCAGAACGGCGTCGAGCTCGGTAGGCAAGTCGGGGCGATCTCGGCTGAGCGGCGGGGGATCATGGTACAAGACACGCTTCACGGTGTCCGCCACCCGTTTCTCGCGAAACGGGTTCGAGCCCGACAGCAGCTGGTACACGACAACCCCCCACGCATAAACGTCGCTCTGAGGGCTGGCGCTTCCGCCTTCGAGAAGCTCGGGGGCGCCATAGGCGAACTTGCCCTTGAACTGGGTGCTCCGCGTGTGCCGCTCGACCTGCTCGTCACAGATGCGAGCAACCCCAAAGTCGGCGAGCTTCACCTGACCGTCGAGATCGAGCAGCACATTGCCCGGAGACACGTCGCGATGCACGATGGACATGCGTGTCCCATCGGCCCAGGTGTGGGTGTGAGCGTGATGCAAAGCCGCGAGGACCCGCTGACTCAAGTGCACCGCCAGGTCGAGCGGAAAGGCGCGGCCCTTCTGGCAGTGATAGTTCGCCCACTGCGCCAAATCGTAGCCGTGAACGTACTCGAGCACCATCACATACCGGCCGTCTTCTTCCCCAAAGTCGAGAACGCCGACAATGCCGGAGTGCTGGAAGTCGCTGAGAATCCTGGCTTCGCGGATGAACATGGCCGAAGCCGCCGGGTCCACGGTGAGCGATGGGTGAATGTGCTTCAAGACGACAGGCTTGGAGAACCCCGCGGCCCCTTGACTCCTTGCAAGATAGACGGAACCCATGCCGCCAGCGCCGAGATGGGAGAGAACTCGGTACCTACCCAGAAGGGTGCGGCCAACCAGATCTGCCTCACGGTTCTGCATCAAGGTACACCACCTGGCCTTCGAAGGTAGTAGTGGGTTCCCTTCGTGGGATGCTGGAATCTGATTGCCACCGCACGGCCGTCGCGGGGTACCACAGAACTTGCGGAAAATCGCATCGCCGAGTCCACGGCCACCGGCTTGCCATCAATGGAGACCGACCACCCGGGGACTGCCGTGCCAGCGAGCGTAACCTCGACTCCGGGACCCGGCATACTGCTGGGGGAGTTGCGGATGGATAGGGTAGGCGTTGCGCTGTCGTAGACGATGTTGACGGTCGTTGCCCGAGAACGACGCGGAGGCTCGGTCGAAGCGGAGAAATAGAAGGTGTGGCGCCCTTCGCGAAGCGCACCGCTCGGAAAGACGTGGCTCGGGGCCGGCACCTGAACCGTCCGGTCGCCCCCAGCTCCCCCCACGTGGAGAGTAAACGATTCAGCTCCCGCGGGCGGCGAGGGCCACGTCACGGACACAATGGGGAGGCGATGCTGGTAGAGCACCGTGTACGCTCTGCCGTCAGTGGCTATCTGAGTCCGAGGTGCGTTCTCGGCGATAGGAGCGACCCCACTGTCGCGCACGACGGTAATGGCACCTGAGGCTGCAGGTTTGGACACCGGACCGTCGGCAGACAGGCAGTGAACCGTATACTCGTGATGGCCCGGTCCATAGGGAACGTGAATCCGACGACCACGTGACGCCCAGTGTTTCCTGCCGGTCCTCACGATGGCCCCGTCCGTGCACTCCAAAGGGCTCTCCATTGCCACAACCGTGGGAGGCGTTGGATCGTGGATCGTGAAGGATTGCCCTGCCTCGGAAACCAAGTGAGCGGCGCCTGGCCCCCGTCCGACGACGGTCGTTTTACCATCTGGCCCAATGGATGCGCTCTCGCCCCCGGCCAGCTCGTTGCGCTCAGTGGTGCGAACCTCAACCGTGCCGAGGTGGACGTCCAGTTCCGTGCCGTTCTCGGCCACCCGCACATCCGCACTCGCATTCGAGGACTTGGCCACGATGATGCCCCCGGGTACGCGCAGGCTGGCGGCCGCAGAACGGAGCCGGACTGGCCCCGTGGAAACCTGAACCAGTGCCTCGCCATCGGGTCCGAGAACGTACTCTCCCTGTCCCAGGCTCACCGACTGCTCCCCGCGATCGACCCGGGCGGTGGCTCCGGACGGTACCCGAAGGCTCGTTGCCGCCTCCACGGCCTGCTGCCCACTGCCCATCGGGATCCAGCTGCCCCCCGGAGGGCGCATCGACACACCTCGACCGTCCGCGGTCACATGGATGAGGCCGGCCCCCTCGGGGTTGAACGTGGCTCCCCCCGAGTCCTGCAAACGCGGAACGCCGCCTGGAACCGTGGGAGGCGTATCGAGAACGACTCCACCGATATCCACGGTGAGCGACTGCCCGTTGCTGAGCGCCCTGACCCCCCCTCGCGGCAGCTCGACCGAGGCGTTCCCGACCAACACTTCGAATCGCATTCGTTGCTTGTCCCGAGCGAGAGCGACTCGGCTCCTCGGGTTGATGACGAGCGCGCCAAGACTCGACACGACGCGCACACCATGCGCCCCGGCGGCAAGCGTTGCTTCACCGACCATTACCTCGATTCCAACCTCGTCCTCACTGGGAGACGTGAGGAACCGGATCACCGTCCTGGGCGTCATATCCAGCCGGGCGCCAGCAACTAACAATCCTCCGGCAAAGCCGGAGGGATTCGGGGCGTGAGCCGCCCAAGGC
>CAYRKE010000068.1:0-35730 GCA_964424695.1 uncultured Polyangiaceae bacterium | reverse complement strand
CTAAATTCCGCGGCGGAGGTCGCTCCGCTTGCCCCCGCGCCGTATCGAGCAGCGCCGGAACGGCACGACCATGAGCGTGCTCAGCCGGCTTCTCGCAACGTTTCGCCGTTGGCTGGGGGGCGTGGTATCCTGAGGAAACGTTCGAGGCCCAACAGCGGATCTGTCCGATCCACCCGCCCGAGGCCGAGCCAATGACCCTGGAGCTACGAGACAAACAGAGATTCCTCGAGCTTGCCCGACAGTCGCTGACGGAGGCGGCGATGGGCCGCCCGTTGCCCAAGGGACCTCCAGATCTGCTCGAGCGGTATCGGGAGCCACGCGCCTGTTTCGTGACGTTGGAGAAGAGTCATCAGTTGCGCGGGTGCATCGGCCACATCTTTCCTGTGGAGCCGCTCCCTGAATCCGTGATCCACAACGCGGCAGCGGCTGGCATCCGAGATAGCCGATTCCCACCGGTCACCAACGAGGAAATCGGCGCGATCCACATCGAAGTCAGCGTGCTAACGGTACCCCAGCCTCTCGAGTTCGACGGCCCTGCCGACCTGATGAGGAAGCTCCGGCCCCACGTCGATGGTGTGGTGCTCGAACTCGCGGGCAGGCGCTCCACCTTCCTCCCCCAGGTATGGGAGTCGCTTCCCAACGTGGAAACCTTCCTGAACCAGCTGGCCCTGAAAGCTGGGCGTCGCGCTGCCGACTGGCGGGATCCCAGCACCTCGGTGATGACTTACCAGGTGGAGTCCATTACCGAGCCGCTGTTCCACAAACGCATTGACTGATCTGGGCGCACTTCTTTTCGGGAGCAGCCCCCCCTTTCCCTTCGGACGCCGCAATGGCGACCCTATTGGGGCGCTCAGTTCCCCTCCGCGGAGGCACCTGACCCCGGCGGAGCCGGAGCCAAACAGGATGCTGCCCAGCGCCCGCCAGCCATCGGCAGTTGGCCGAATCGGGCCAGAGTAGCGAGCACACATCGCAACGGCCAACTATGCATCCGCGGATGCGGCAGCCTCCAGCTGGACTTGTTCAGAGTGTTCGGAAATCCGCGGCATTGGCTGCCACCCACTTGGCGATCAGGACATCGAGAAACTCGGCGTCGCGTGCCCATTCCTCAAGCGACGACCCGCCGTCCGGGATCGCCAGGCCGGCGTCGAGGATCTCCGCAAGACGATCTGCTCCTAGGCTGCGCAGTGCGTCCACCGCCATTTCTCCGACATGATGCTCTTGCAGCAGTGCGGGACCGTCACTCGTCATGGCGTCATCTGCAGCGAGCGCCAGATAGGCAGTTGCCGCCGAGTCCGGCACGGCCTCGAGCCCGCGTTCGGCGATGCGCGCCTCGAGGTCATCCGAGAAGTCCAGGACCGCGTCACCAACGTCGCCCGTTTTCGCGCCGTCCAGTAGTGCGTCAATATCCACGGAAACCTCCAATTCCAACGCCCAACGGGATTAGTCTAGCTCCGGCTGCTGCAGGTCGCTAGCTCCCCAGGGCCACGCTTGCCGTCTCGAGCATGCCTGCCGTTCCCGCCTTTTCACCCGGGCCTCCAGCTTCTCCGGAGCCCGTGCCGTCGGTTCCAAAAGCGATGGATCACCGCACCCGACCAGGAGTGGGCTCCCACCGTCACCAGCCGCCGAGGCAGCGCTCGCTCGGGTTGGTCTCTGGTGAACGCGTAGGGTTACAGTCGGCAGAATTGACCTACATGGCACGGCTCTCGGCGCTGGGATGCCTCCTGTCCATGCGTCCGCTGTTCCAGCGCACGCGGAACGCCGAGTGGAACCAGTCTGAGCGCTTAAGCGCAGCGGCGACACGCACTATCATGAGTTTATGAACAACCAGAGCCGCGGATCGGAGCATCCCATCGTCGTAGCCACCGACTTCAGCGAGACGGCAGTCGAAGCGCTCCGTCAAGGGGCGGAACGAGCTCACGCTACCGGCGCGAAGCTGGTCCTCATGCACGTGGTTCACCTCCCAGGTCCCATTCACCCCCTGTTTCCCCAGCTTTCTCAATCAGATGCTCTGGACGAGATCAGTGCCGGGAAACAGGTGACGCGGCGCCTGCTTGCCCTGGCTGAAGAACACACCGATCTTGACCCCGAGCAAGTCGAGGCGGTAGTTGACTTCTCGGACGTCCCGTATGCGGCGATCGTGGCCAAGGCCGAGGCGCTGCACGCCCGAATGATAGTCCTCGGGAATCGCGGCCACTCGCGGCTGAAGCGACTCCTCTTGGGACAAGTTGCGCTGGGTGTGGTGCGCGGGGCTCATTGTCCCGTTCTCGTTGCCCGGAGTCACGAGCGCACGAGGCGTCTCTTTGCTGCGACCGACCTCTCGAATCCTGCTCTGTTTGGCGTGGCCCAGGCAGCCGAGGACGCGGCGGCGCTCGGCTTCTCGCTCACGGTGCACCACAACGTGGAAGTGCCGACTCCGTTCTGGACGGGTCTCGGAGTCCTGGGGCCAGTTCCGCCGCAGCCCGATCAGGCCACCATCGACGAGGTCGTTCAGGCGGCTCGGCAGCTCCTGAAGGACCAACTGACTCGATTCTCCGCGCACGGCGAGACGCTCGTCACTGCGGAGCCTCATACCGATGACGCTATCCTGCGGCTTGCAGAGGGCCAGGAGGCCGAACTCATCGTCCTCGGAAGTCACGGTCGTACTGGGATTAGGAGGATAGCGCTCGGCAGCGTCGCCGAGTCGGTGATTCGGCACGCCCATTGCTCTGTGCTTGCGGTTCACAAACGGTAGTCTCTCGCTGGCCACTGCTTGCCAGTCTGGGGACGAGTCGGATCACACCGGTCCCGTGTCACGTGCCGCACAGCCGTAGCGCTATGCGCTCTCGGCGCTTCCGTCCTTGTTGCGATAGCGGGCGAGCTTCCGATACAGGGTTGCGCGACTCATCCCCAGTAGCCTCGCGGCCTCCGCGACGTTGCCGTTGGCAGCGCACATGGCATGGGAAATCGTGGCGCGTTCCACGCGGTGCAGGTCATGATCCGTGCCGGGCTTCGAGCGGACATGCGTGAACTCGCCGTCCCAGGGCTCTGCCAAGTCGAGAAGCGGTGGGATCGAATCGATGCCCAGCGTGTCTCCGCCATTTACGAGTGCGTACTGTACGACGTTTTCCAGCTCTCGCACGTTTCCGGGCCATGAATGGCTTTCCAGCACACGGCGGACGTCGTCGGTGATCGAAAGGTTCACCGGACCTCCGTGCTTGGCGGAGAAGTGGGCAATGAGCGGCAGGATGTCCTCGCGCCTCTCACGCAACGGGGGAATCTCGATGGGAAAGACCGCCAAGCGGTAGTAGAGATCACATCTGAAGGCGCCGCGCTTCACCTCGCGGTGGAGAGGCCGATTGGTTGCGGCCAGGACGCGAAGATCGAGACTGAGCATTCGCGTGCCCCCCAGGCGTTGCACCTGGCGATCCTGAAGAACGCGGAGCAAGCGCTGCTGAGCAGAAGGACTCAGTTCCCCCACCTCGTCGAGGAGGACCGTGCCCGAGTCCGCCTGCTCGAAGTAACCAGCGTGCGTCGCCACGGCCCCCGTGAAGGCCCCGCGTTCGTGCCCGAATAGCTCACTCTCCTGGAGGTTCTCGGGTATCGCTCCGCAGTTGATGGCAATGAAGGGTCGCTCCGCCCGCCGGCTGTGCCGGTGGATCGCGCGTGCCACGAGCTCCTTGCCCGTGCCGCTCTCTCCGGTGATGAGCACCGAGATCTGGCTTCGCGCGCATTTGCGGATTGCCTCGAAAACCGGTTGCATGGCTTTGGCGGACCCGACGATGCCGGTGTCGTCCACGGGCGGGACCACCGTGGTCCGGTTCTCGAGCGCGGTCCGAACCAGCGCATTGATTCGGTGCTGATGCAGTGGCTTGGTCTCGTAGTCGTGGGCGCCCAGTTGTACGGCCTGAACGACGGTCTTCACATCGTCTACCGCACTGAACACGACGACCGGGCAAGTGAATCGGCGATCCTTCAGCCAACGCAGGACCTCCATACCGCTCATCCGGGGCATCATGAGGTCCAAGCAAATCAGGTCCGGCTCCCGGCGGGCAACAGCCTCGCAGAGTTCCTGCCCATCGCCGAAACACTTCGCCTCGCATCCTGCTGCCCGAAGCCACAGAAACATCATCCGTCGCGTATCCGGACAGTCATCCCCGACATACACAGTGGGGAGAGGTTTGGGCACCAACATCATCCACCCGCCGTTCGCAAAGCGAACCCCAAGCCCTATTTCTTCCTCCATGGACGCACGGCGTCAAACCGTTCGACCAGACACCAGGGTGCCCCTTGCACCGCACAACGTGTGCTAATGCCGAGCTCGGCACCGCCCTGGCTCCCTGTGTCTGCTCCGTCTGGCACTGACCGGACCGAGCGATCGCGATGTTCGGATGGTTTGGCCTACCCTCCACCAGCACCGATCGCTTTACCGCCTTCGTTGGACCCGCAGGACTGCCTGCTGTCCGACCTTCGCGATCGGTGGCTCGGATCGGCAAGGGAACCCCCGCTCCCCCAACGAGCCGCGCTTTTCTTCAGGTCGCCCCCTGCTCGTTGCTCAGTTCTTGGTATCCCTGTAGCCTGCGGACGGGTGTGATCGCGACGCGTCGGTGCATTGTCCGCAACGATCGACGCGGGCTCGATCCACCGTTCAGGGTTGAGTGAGCCGTGTGCGGCTTCGTTCGCGGGTCGCGGATCCGATGCGCGCGGCGCGCAATATGCATGCGTGCAGCCACGCCCGGAGGGCAACCTCCGCATCATGCGGGCATCTGTCGAACCCGAAGACGCATTCGGAGTCAGAGGCCCGCAGGAGGTGGGCGTCGGTGTCGACTCCCGCAAGCTTGGGTAGCTCGAAGTAGAGGTGATTGACTCTGAGCCCCACGAGGGCATTCAAGTTGGAGCCGACCACCGCGACGCCGCCGCGCGAGATATCGCGCGTGCGAGCCATCGCCCAGCCGCCCTGACCGAGCAGCATCACCGGTGCGTCAATGGTGAACCTCGGGGAAGATCGTCGTTCCTCGTCTCGGCTTGGATAGAGCTCGTTGGGGCCAATCGACATGACTCCTCCAGTCTGCACACGCCGTGCCGATTCGCGCGCGCTCATGGCCCGTCAGTTTCCTGGCGGATGCGATGGGATCGAGGGAGCTTCCCCCCAAGTGCGCGCTGTTCGGGTTCTCTTCGTTTTGCGACGGCGAGTCTCAATCTGCGACAGTGAGACCCCAGTTTCCAGGTCCGACGTGCTCGCTCGTCGAACGGCGACAACGTGCGCAGGAGTAAGTGTGTGCCCACTAACTGCTATCGTCACAGCATCGACCAGTCCACTGTGCTCCAGCGTCGTTGGACGCCACCGTCCATCGTTCCGCCGAAACCATGGATTGTATAGGAATGTCGTGCGGATAGGCCTCGTCGGCGGGACCGCCATTCGACGCTGTATGTTTGTCGCCGTCCGCGCCATATAGTTGGGAAAGGTTGCGCCGATGAGGTCTCGTCGGCTGAAGGGACACGCGGGCGGATGGGGTCACGACCTGAGCGGATTGCCGTTATCGATGATACGGACGTTGTGCGCGAGGTTATCGTGCGACAGCTGGCTGTGTTGGGGTTCACTGCACTCGAGGCTTCCGACGGAACCTCCGGATTGGAGCTGATTCGTCGGGAACAACCAGATGCCGTTCTGTGCGACCTTCGCATGCCCAATCTCGACGGACTTGGTCTGCTGCGCGTCGTGCGCGAGGAGTTCCCCCGGCTTCCGGTCATCGTCATGTCCGGGGCCGGTCTGCTTCAAGATGCCATTGGAGCGCTCAAGCTTGGCGCGTGGGACTACGTCTCGAAGCCTGTCGACACAGCGGCTCTCGGACACGCCGTCTCGAATGCGCTCGAGAAGGCTGCTCTGATCGACGAGAATCGACGTCAACGTGCTCGCCTCGAGGTGCTCAATCACGAACTGGAGGCGAGCTTGCGTCTCCTTGCAGAAGACGAAGATGCAGGAAGACAGATCCAGGCTCGGATGTTGCCTCGGGATCACCTGCGATTTGGCCCCTACACGATAACTCGCGACGTCGTTCCGTCGACCTTTCTTAGTGGAGACTTCATCGATGCATTCGCGATCGATGAGCGCCACTGTGGATTCTACCTGGCTGACGTGTCGGGACACGGCGTGTCCTCGGCCCTCGTCACCGTCTTGTTGAGAACCTTCGTCCAGCGGCAGGTGGCAAGCTTTGCGCAGAGTCGAGATGACTTGATCCTCTCCCCAGCCCTTCTGCTTGAACGTCTTAACGAAGAGATGGCTCGGGACGAGCTCGACAAGCATCTCACCATCTTCTACGGAGTCATCGATCTTTGTGAGGACACGCTCCTTTACGCCAATGCCGGGCACTTTCCGTGGCCGATTCTCCGCAATGGTGGGGGGGTTAGGACCCTCGAAGAGCCGGCCGTACCGGTGGGCATGATTGCGGGAACCCGCTACCAGGAGCACAGTATCAAGCTGTCCACGGATACCAGCCTCACCGTATTCTCCGACGGTTTGTTGACGGTGCTCCCCCAGGAAACCCTCGATGAAAAGCTGGAGTATCTTGAACAGTACTTTGGCAGGCTCGACGTCAGCATCGAGGACGCCAGACGGGAGTTCAATCTGAATGGGGGCACCCGATTGCCCGACGACGTAGCCATTCTTGTCATCCAGCGCGGAGGAAGCCATGGCAACCATGCGAGCCCCTAGGGTCTATTTCGGCCGCCACGATTCGTCACCGGTTCTGGTGCTGAAGGGGCACGTTCGCTACATGGTAGTGCGCGCCCTGCGCTCTTTCATCGACGGGCTGCTTGCCGAAGAGCAGAGTGACACATTGATTATCGACCTCCGCGAGCTGGATGCCATCGACAGCACCGGCATGGGCTTGCTGGTTCGTCTGGGACGCCAGACGCTTCTACGTGGTCGGCGCGCCGTCATCGTGTGTGGCGTCAAGGACGTTATTACGTGCCTCCGATCGGCGGCATTCGATACGCTCTTCCTGATCGTTAACGAGTGGCCGTTCGACGAAGAGGCTGGCGTCGAGGAGGTGGCCTTGGATAGCGGCGAGCTCCAGCCCGACCTCCTCGGCCGGCTCATGTTGGAGGCCCACCGTGATCTCGCTTCCCTCAGCGAGGAAAACCAGCGGACGTTTACTGGAGTGATTTCGGCGCTCAGCGCCGAAATCGAACGCGGGCGGCACAGTTAGCGCGACTGACGGGTTAGCTCGCCAGGTCGTGGCGGTCCCGGGAGCGCAAGAGCTGGCGAACCGCTCGTTGGCATTCTCGCCGCGCAATGGGAGCCCAACCAGTGCCAGCGGGCGCACACCAAGCCTGGCTGCACGCCGCGAACCTGCAAGCAGCATGCCGGCCCGCGCACGGTGGCGTGGTGACGGCACACCGATGTCTGCCCCTCGCGCGGGCGCCGCCCGTTGGTGCTAGACTGATGATCAGTTGGACGGTCGCGGGTGGGGCCAACGTCTCTCCGCGTTACGCGAGGAGGCGCTATGCAGTCGATGAGTGGGTCGGACGGCAAGAGCTCCAGCGAGGAGCTTTCAGGGGCACAGGCCAGCAGCAGCGAGGCCGAGAAGGGTCGAGCCAAATCACCGACGCCGCCTCACCCTTCTCCCCAAACCGGAGCCTCAGCCACGGGCGCGACGACGCGGCTCCGTCCGAGCAAGCCTCCTCCGCCGTTTCGCGGCTCCACCGGGCAATCGTCTCGGAGTATTCCCAGCATCGTTCCCGTTGCTTCCGAGCCGCGCAGCTCCTCTACTGCTCCAGCCATCGATGCCCCCGCCCATCCCCAGGCGGTTCGGGGAGAATCCCGTGCAGATGTCTCGGTCAGCGACGTCGCGTCGCCCCTCGCCGCTGCGTCGAACGGCGCAGACAACCCAGCGAGGGACGTCGGTATCGCTGCCGCTCCCAGCGTTTCGAGCGAAATCCCCGTTGATGTCGAGCCCGGCGCTCTCGTCTCAGGCCAACGCACTGCGGAACCCGCTGCGCGGCTGCCGCACGGGTTGGTGCCTCCAACGACTCCTTCCGTGGCGGCCGAACGAAGGTTCTCTCTCGAGCCAACTGCTCAGGATGTCGAGCTGGGCGTTGGGGACTCTCATCCCCGCCGGCTCCAGACTCACCACTGGGCGGTCATAGGTGGAGGCGTCGTACTCACCGTCGGAATTCTTGCTCTCACTGCCACGGTGAACGGTCACGGGAGCCTGCTGGTCACGGGGGGGCAGGGGGAGGCTGCGGCCCCGGGCGCGGTGCGACTGCTCGTCGACGGTGTGCTACGTTGCGACGAGCTTCCCTGTCGTGTCGACGAGCTCTCACCGGGGCGTCATGTCCTGCGCGCCGAGTCCGACCAACGCAAGGAGCTCGCGATGGTGGAGGTCGATATTCGGGCCGACAGCGAGACGCCCGTCCCGCTGCTGCTGGTTCAGCAGACCCCTGAGCAGGCAAGGACGAGCCAACACTCGCCGAGCAGACCGGCGGAGGGTGCTGAGGGCTCTCCGGGCGCGCTGCCCGAGAGTATGGCTATTGCGCCGCGCGAGCAGGCTTCCAAGCGCCAACCCCGAACATTGCGTGGCGTTCGGGCTGAGGTTCCGCCAGCGGGTTCCGCGTCCGGCGCGGCGGTGGCAGAGGCCCAGTCGGCGACCACCGAGTTGAAGCCGTCAGCGGTTTCCGCGTCCGGCGCGGCGGTGGCAGAGGCCCAGTCGGCGACCACCGAGTTGAAGCCGCCGACGGCCGCTGACGGGAACGGAACCCTCGTGGTGACGAGCGAGCCTTCGGCGATTGTTATCGTGGACGGAGAGCCGCGCGGCTGGACGCCAAGGACGCTCACTCTGCCCGCTGGGCCACACGCGGTCACGGTTCAACACCCAGAACTGGGGTCCCAGTCGGCAGACGTGACCGTCCGCGTCGCAAGCTCGACGACGCTTCGGATCGATCTCTAGCGTTGCGGAGCGCTCGTCAAGAACCGACCCCCCGGCGGCGGCCCGGACCAACGCCAATGCAGAGAGGGCTCCCCTGCCGCTCCAACCTGTGCGCCGAGGTAGATCCCTACTCCCACGAGCCCTGCGCCCATGACCCGCATCACGGAGCGGCGCGTGTGCTCGTTCATCCGTCGCTCGAGGCGTTTGCCCAGGAGTGCCACTAGCGAAAACCACGCAGTCGTTCCGGCCGTAACCCCGAGGGCGAAGCATCCGGCTGAGAATGGTTCTGGGCTCAACCATCCCTGGAGGTAGAGCGAGCTGACTACGATTGTCCACGAGGCGAGCAGTGTCGGGTTGATCGCGGTCACGGCGATTCCCGACAGCAGGCTGCGCCGCTTGCCCTGGCGGCCGCGCGATTCGAAGAGATCTGGTCGCGTCAGCAGCGCGATGCCAATGCCGGCGATGACGACCGCCCCGACGCCCCGCGACAGCGGGATGAACATGCCGGTGCCTTCAATCAGTAGCGGCAGCGTCAGAGCGATGCACAGGGCGTAGGCGCCCTCGACGATTCCTCCGCCGAGTGCCACCATCGTCGCGCTCATGCGGTGTCCGCTGAGCGCCCTTTCCACGACTACCACTGCCAGGGGACCCGCGACGGGCATTGAGCCGATGAATGCGGTGATTCCACCGAGAGCGACAGCGGTCAGGAGATTGGGTGCTTGCCAGAACACGGTCGGGCCTTACCACGCAATGGCCCTTCGTGGCAGCATTGCAGCCGTGAACCTGCTGCTTCTTGCTGCTGACGAAGTCGGTCCCAGCGACCTGGTCAGGCTATCCGGGCGACGCGCCAATCACCTCGTCAAGGTCCTGGGAGTGACCGTCGGTCAGTGCGTTCGAGCCGGCGTTGTGGGCAGGGGACGGGTAAGCGCCACCGTGACGGCGATTTCCGGGCTCGAGGTGACGCTCAGGATTGGCACGGTCGACATGACTGAACCTTCCGGTATCGACATCGACGTCATTGTCGCCATTCCCCGACCCAAGGTGATTTCCAGGATGCTGTTCGCACTGGCCAGCCTCGGCGTTCGGCGCGTCGATCTCGTGAACGCTTGGAAGGTGGACAAGAGTTACCTCCTTTCTCCCAAACTGAGTGACGCGGAGATGGCTCAGGAGCTCTGGCTGGGCTGCGAGCAGGGCGCTCAGACTCGGCTACCAGCCGTGGAGGTGCATCGGTTCTTCGCGACTTTTGCCCAGACTCTTCTGAGGAAGCGAATGCTGGAGGAACGCCCACGGTGCTTCGTGTGTCACGTCGACGGGGGAGTGGGCCTCGACGAGGCTTGGCGTCACGGCTCCTGCTGCCCTCCCCCCCGTGGTTCCAGTTTCGCCGCGACCCGAGCGCACTCCCCGGTGTGTGTGGCCATCGGTCCCGAGGGGGGCTGGATCGAGCGTGAGCTCGCTACTTTCGCTGAGCTCGGTTTCTCGCGAGTCCACCTGGTCGAGGGCATACTGCGGGTCGACGCAGCCTGCGTTGCTGCGGTGGCTCAGATCGAGCTTCTGGCTCGACGCAGCCGCCATGACCGCAGCACGGAGACTGGCTGAGGTCGGGGTGGGTGACGGATGGCCAGGAACGCGGCTGCGTCCAGCGGCGGGGCGTTGCTGCTGCGCTCTGGTGCTCACGTACGTTCCGCTCCGGTGCTCGCAGCGCCTAGCGTGCAGAGCGGCTTGCGGCCGGGGCTGTCTGCGGCCGTGAACGCATACCCCTCGATCATGAGCCCTCGAGCGGCAGCATCATGACGGCCATCTGATTCTCGCCCGTGTCGCTCACCCAAGCGAGGTGCGTGGAGCTAGCTGCCATCGTCGTAGCCATGCGGCCCGCGTTTCTCGTGAGGTGCCGCGGTTGCTCCTCCTTCGAGCGAATCTCGAAAAGGCCCGGAACCTGCCCACAGAAGACCCGATCGGCCACGGCCATCGGCGAACAGGTGAAGTTCTTCGCCAGAACCTCGTCGCGCTGCAGATCGAGCGACAATCGTCTGACGCCCCCATCGGGACCGTGATAGTAATAGATCTCGTCGCGCCATGCCGCGAGCGCTGGCGGGGTTCGTGGTGGCCTAAAATCCGTGAACGCCGCATCTCGCCCATCGGTCCTGATGCGCCCGAAGCGCCATGTGGGGGCCTTGAGCCGTTCCACGAAGACCAGCCAGTCATCCACCATGGTTGCAGTCTCGATCCTTCCTGGCGAAGAATAGATGAGACGCTGGGTGTGCCCGTGGAGCGTTGCGATGCTGAATCGGTCCGTGCTACTTCGGCTGACCCACGCGAACTCGTCCCCCGAAGCCACGAAGAACTGGGGCTGATGGGCGAGTGGCAGGAGGCGTTCTGGCTCGCCCCCCTCTTTGGAAACACGCCAGACCACGCCTTTGGACCAATACACGATGGCGCGATTCGTGAAGGCTGCCCCATACCCGAGATTCAAGGGCCTCCGCTCGGGACTGTGGCCAGGACTGACTCGATAGATTGCTTCGTCCGTGAGCAGGTAGACGGTGGCGTCATCGACCGTGATCGAGGTGTGGTACGCAGGTCGGGGAAGGGTCAGAAGGACAGCCGGTTCGATGGCGTCCGGAGACGAGTTGGGAGACGGCGTGGTCGCGCCGGAGACCGATGAGGTGGATGGCGCGGCTCGCACCGAACCCGTTCCACCTGGCCCACGCCGCTCGCCCTGACACTCGCACGACATTGCCAGTAAGAGACCCAGGATCGAAGCCCTTCTTCCCGGGCTGCTTCCGTGCAGTCCCTTCCGTGCGTGGGACGGTGTACGCTTGTTTCTCTTGACTGATCCTTCTGTCATCGTGCCAAAGGTCCGTCTTCGCTGGCGGCGCTCCATGAGTCCCATACCATCTCTGCGTCGAGGGGGCTTCACATACCACCGTTCCGAGGCAAGCCCGCCCATCGGGTGGTCGAAGCAGACGGGTGACTCGGTGCGTCGGATCCGCCGCGCGCCGCCCGCTGGATCGCGCTGCGGCTTCGGGCGGGTGCCGGGCACTGATCGGTGAAGCCGCCTGTTGGCGAGCGCCCCCAACTCGCGCTCCCGAGTCGGACACGTGCGACGTGGACTGCGGCGGTTGTTTCTTGCTTGTTTCGCGTGGTCCGCAACGCGGAATCGTTCTGCTTGGCGTAACGGCAGCGATCGGGCCTGGAGGCCGCATCGCTCGGCCTCAGTGCGCCGGCTCGCGCTTTCTTCGAGATCCCATGTGAAATCGGCGGTGCCTTGTCGGAAACATGGGAAACTCATTCCCCGCTTGGCCAAGTGACCAGCTTGGTCCACCTCACTGCCGCCTTGGTCCGAATGTCCCTCCCCCAGCTCCGGAACGGCCCAATGAATCGCGCTCGTTTCCGACGTCTCCTCGAGATTGCGCCAACCGACGCCTGCGTGTTTCGGTTGCTCGATCGCTCGAGGCCAAGGTGCTCGCCGTGTGAGGAGAACGCTGAACGGCCGCGCGCGTGGAAGTTGGGCGTGACCGTGGTTCCCGCGCGGCGCAGGCAACCCGCGGCTAGCATGCGTTCGCGCTCGCACGAAACCGGGGCGCGGGGGCATCGCGCGGCGTGCCGACAGGTTGGAGGGCGCCAACGGGTACCACGACCAGCGCTGCATGCACCATGGACTCTCCGTTCAATAGCATCGACGTCTATCTCGTCATAAGGATCGCAACCGCCCTTTGAAAACCATGAACACAGCTATCGACCTTTCCAAAGTGGACGCCATCGTCGAGACAACCGGGAAGACCCGGGAGATGGCCATTCCAGTGCTCCAAGGCGTACAGGAGGCTTTCCGCCACATTCCCGTCGAAGCCATCGAGCGGATCGCCTCAACTACGGAGATGACCGAGTCTCAGCTATTCGGAATAGCCACGTTCTATGCGCAGTTCCGGCTGACACCGGTGGGCGAGACCGTCATCAAGGTCTGCCACGGCACAGCCTGTCACGTGAGTGGTGCGGACGGTCTCACTCAGTCTCTCGAAGAACGCCTCGGCGTCAAGGACGGCGAGACGACCAAGGACATGAAGTATACGCTCTCCAAGGTGGCCTGTGTGGGCTGCTGTTCTCTCGCGCCCGTGGTGATGGTGGGCGATCGCACTTACGGCAGTCTCGACCGCAAAAAGGTGGCCGAGATCATCGACAAACTTGAAAGCTAGAGGAACCGAAGGGTGACTGACTCTCCTGTCAATCCGAAGATGGTCGTGATGGTGGGCATGAGCACATGCAACATCGCTGCCGGCTCGAAGGCGGTGTATGACCTGTGCAAGGCGGAGCTCGCTTCCGACGATGTCTCACTGAAGATGATGGGCTGCATTGGCATGTGCCACGTGGAGCCCCAGGTGAAGATTATCGACCAAGGCCGTACCTATCTGTACTCGGGCGTTACCGAGCAGCGCATGCAGACCATCCTCAAGGAGCATGTGCGCGGCGGCTCGCCCGTCATCAAGTGGATCACGGACTTCGAGCAAGGCAAGGCGAAGGCCCTGTTCGAGAAGCAGGATCGCATCGTTCTGCGGAATTGCGGGAACATCGATCCAGAGAGCCTCGATGACTATCTCAAGGTGAGCGGTTACGAGGCGCTCCGTTCCGTGCTGGCGGCCAATGACCCGAGCGCGGTCATCGAGGCGATGCTCAAGTCCGGTCTTCGGGGGCGGGGCGGTGCCGGTTTCCCCACTGGTCTCAAGTGGCGGTTCGCGGCGGCAGAGAAGAACGAGCACAAGTACTTCATCTGCAACGCGGACGAGGGTGATCCGGGGGCCTTCATGGATCGCACGGTCCTGGAGAGTGATCCGCACGCGGTGCTGGAGGGCATGGCGATAGGCGCATTCGCTATCGGAGCCGACGTCGGCTACATCTACTGCCGCGCCGAGTACCCCATGGCGATCGCCCGCTTGAACATCGCCATCGCCGAGGCCGAGAAGCGAGGTTTCCTCGGGAAGAACATCTTGGGGTCGAACTTCACCTTCAAGGTGAAGCTCAAGGAAGGTGCCGGCGCCTTCGTATGCGGCGAGGAGACCGCGCTCATCGGATCGATCGAAGGGCGCCGGGGGATGCCTCGCGTACGGCCACCATTCCCGGCCCAGTCGGGGTTGTTTGGTAAGCCCACCGTCATCAACAACGTGGAGACTCTGGCTGCGGTTCCCTGGATCATTCAGCAGGGGCACGAGGTCTTCGCATCGCGGGGCACAGAGAAGTCCAAGGGCACCAAGGTGTTTGCCCTTGCCGGAAAGATCGCCCGCGGCGGCCTCGTCGAGGTGCCCATGGGCATCACCCTTCGCGAAGTCATCGAGGAGATCGGTGGCGGTACCGGTACGAGCCGCAAGGTCAAGGCGGTGCAGATGGGGGGGCCGTCCGGAGGATGCGTTCCCGCTGCGCTCTTCGACACTCGAGTCGACTACGACGAGGTGACGAAGACCGGAGCCATTATGGGTTCGGGCGGCATGGTGGTCATGGACGAGACCACGTGCATGGTGGATGTGGCGCGGTACTTCCTCGACTTCACGAAGAACGAGTCCTGCGGGAAGTGCACTTTCTGCAGGGTGGGGACGATGCGCATGCTCGAGATCCTCACCAAGATCTGCAATGGAGAGGGCAAGATGGACGATATCGCGCGCCTGGAGGATCTTGCGGCCCAGATCAAGACCACCAGCCTCTGCGGCTTGGGTCAGACCGCGCCCAATCCAGTGCTGACGACGCTTCGCTACTTCCGCGAGGAGTATGTCGAGCACATCGAGGGCAAGTTCTGTCGCGCGGGGAAGTGCCCTACTCTGTGCTCGTACCAGATCAACGATAGCTGCACCGGCTGTGTGCTGTGCGCGAAGAAGTGCCCGGCTAGTGCGATTTTGGGAACCAAGAAAGAGAAACACAGCATCGTGCAGGAAGCCTGCATTCGATGCGGCGTTTGCCGCGATGTGTGCAAGTACGACGCGGTCGTCGTCAGCGCGAGGAACTAAGCAGTGTCGGACAAAGTCAATATTACGTTGAACGGCGAACAGCTGGCGGTGGATGCAGGCCGCACCATCCTCGACGTCGCTCGGGAAAAGGGGATCTTCATCCCCACCCTCTGCTACAGCGATCTGGTCGATCCCTTCGCCTCGTGCTTCATCTGTGTCGTCGAGATCGAAGGGCGTCCCAACCTCGTGCCGTCGTGCTCCACCAAGGTGGCACCGGGCATGAGCATCCTCACCGAGTCGGCGAGGGTCGCACTAGCAAGGCGCACCGCGGTGGAGCTTCTCCTCTCCGATCACGTGGGTGACTGCGTGGGACCTTGCATGAAAGCTTGCCCGGCTGGTATCGACATTCCGGGGTTTGTTGCGCACGTTGCCAAGGGCGAGATCAAGGAAGCCTATGAGCTCATCAAGCACAACATGCCGCTGCCCGGTAGTCTGGGCCGGGTATGTACTCGCCCCTGCGAGACCGTGTGCCGGCGACAGCTCGTGGACGAGCCCATCACGGTCTGCCAGTTGAAGCGGTATGTGGCCGACGCGGTCGAGGGGGCTGAGACCTCCACCAAGGCGAGTCGGACCGGGAAGAAGGTTGCTATCGTCGGCGCCGGACCTTCGGGGCTCAGCGCTGCCTACTACCTCCAGCTCATGGGGCACGACTGCACGGTTTTCGAGGCCCACGAGGCTCCGGGGGGCATGTTGCGCTACGGCATTCCGAGCTATCGCTTGCCGCGTCAGGTCATCGACGAGGAAGTGAAGGCCATCGAGGATCTCGGCGCGACCTTCAAGTATGGGACGCGCCTCGGTCGGGACATCACGATGGAGTCCCTCCAGAAGGACTTCGACGCAGTGTACCTTGCTCTCGGTGCGCAGAAGGCATCGGCCATGCGCGTGGAAGGGGAGAACTCGCCGGGGGTGTTGTCTGGGATCGGATTCCTCGGCGAGTGCTCCCGGAACGAGTCGATGAGTGTCGGTCGGCGGGTGATGGTGGTCGGCGGCGGTAACACGGCCATCGATGCGGCACGCACTGCGCTTCGACTGGGTGGAAGTGAAGTGTCGATTCTCTATCGTCGCACCCGGGCGGAGATGCCCGCGTGGGAGGAGGAGATCGTCGCGGCCGAAGAGGAGGGCGTGAAGCTCGAGCTTCTGGCTGCTCCGGTCAAGATCGAGAAGCGCGAAGACGGCGCGCTCGCCGTTACCTGCATCCGCATGACCCTGGGCGAGCCCGACGAATCCGGTCGGCGACGCCCGGTTCCCGAAGCCGGTAGCGAACACATTCGCATCGTCGACAACGTGATCGCCGCTATTGGACAGAGCGTGACCGCCGAGGGCGCGACGGGAGTCCCTCTCTCTCGTTGGGGCTCGATCGAAGCCAACCCCGTCACCATGCAGACCGCCGTGCCCAAGGTCTTCTCTGGGGGAGACTGTGTGAGCGGGGCGGACATCGCGGTGACTGCCGTTGGGGCTGGAAGGCGCGCTGCGATCGCCATCGATCAGTTTGTCATGGGGAACAAGGTGGTTGGCGAGTTCGTCCCCTACAATCACCGAATGGGCGAGCTCAAGGACGTGCCAGCGGGTTCGTATGCCAAGTTCCAGAAGGCGAAGCGAGCGCGGATGCCGCATCTGCCAGCAGGCTCGCGGGCGAAGTCCTTCCACGAAGTGGAGATCGGCTTCACCAAGGAAATGGCGTTAGCCGAGGCCCAGCGCTGTCTGAGTTGCGGTTGTCGTGATGCCACTGACTGTCGCCTTCGGGAGTACGCAGGGCTTTTCGGTGCCGACCCGTCAAAGTTCGCAGGCTCGTCGCGGGCTTTCTCCCGCGACGAGTCACACCCCGACGTCGTTCACGAATCGTCGAAGTGCATTCAGTGCGGTATCTGCGTGCAGATCAGTGAGAAGATCGCCGGAACGTCGGCGATGGGTTTCGTCAACCGAGGCTTCACTTCGACGGTGAAGCCGGCTCTCGGTCGTCCCATGGCGTCGGTGCCATCCAAGGGGCTCGATCTCATGGTCGACAACTGTCCTACCGGCGCATTGACTCGCAAGAGTGCCAAGGTCGACGTGTACTCGACCGACCTGGTGCGTCCGCGCGCCAAGTAGGGCTTCGGGAGAAACCGCCGAGCTCGTCGAAGTGGTGGTCCGGCCCCCGTCTGGTCGCCACCACTTCTCCACGGGTCTGACGGGCGCTATTCTGCGACTCGCGCGCGGGTGCCTCCGCCCGATGCCGCGCCCCATCGAGTGCGGGCGTCCCACCGAGAGCGGGGAGTCGTGGTATCCGTTTCGAGTGGCTCATCCCCTCTGAGACTCCCCGCGTTGCCCGGGGGGGCGGACTTCCCCGGGAGCCCGTTGGGTCTGCTAGACTGCGCCGTTGGGCTTTTTCTATGAGATGCATGCGGCCACGCACAGCCACGGGGGAGGGGACGAGCAGTCGAGGGGCTCGGGCATTGGAGCGAACCGGGAGGTGGCCGTTTGCGCGGTGGATTGGCGGACGGGAGGTTGCTGTTGGGATGGCGTCGAGGATTCGGAGACTGGCGGCACGCGGGTTGGTTTGGGGCTGTCTGGTCTGCTCGCTTCTGGCGCGGCCGGCGTTGGCTCAATCCGGTTCCGCACCCATGCCACTCGGGGGGCGCTCGACCCTCATGGGCGGCACAGGGGTGGCCTTGGGGCGAGATGGGTCGACCCCTTTCCTCAATCCGGCGGCGATGGGGCGCATCAGCGACACGCGACTCGCTTTCTCCGTTCGCTTCTACCGGTACTCACGGACCACGGTAGACAGCCTCATTCGGATCCCGGAGGGGACAGGTTCGCTTCGAGTCGAGGACTACGATCAGCAGAGCCTCGCTGGAGTCCCGTCCAGTTTCTGCGCGTTCATCACGCTGAGCGGCTTGATCCCGGAGGAGGCTTCCGGCCTTCTGCGTGTGGTTCGAGGAAAGTCTGGCCGAACGAAGCTCGGCATATGCGGAGCGACCATAGAACGCGAAGGCCTGAGCCTGACCGCCGAACATCGACGTTTCGAGACCGGGGACGGCGTATTGGTGGCGAACGCGGATCTCGAACGCTCGTGGTCGCGCAGTGTGCTGGGACCTTCCGTGAGCTATCAACTCACCGATAGACTGACGCTCGGGGCTTCGATGCATGTCGTGTCGACGGCCGCGCTCGAGCGTAGCAGTCTTTCGATCCTCTCCGATTCACCCGCCTACGCGGGACAACCGGGCACGTACCTCGACGAACGGCATGCCTCGTCCTGGGATGGAATGACGACGCTCGGCGCAACCTACGGGTGGCAGTCTCTCACTACCGGGGTATCGCTGCGGTTGCCCAGCGTCCATTTCGCGGACTCGGCGCGGGCGACCAGCTTCGAGCAGTCCGGGGCAGCCCCTTCGGTTCTTCGGGCTGGATCTGGAGACTACTCAGCGGACCTTCCGGTCGTATTGACCCTTGGGACGGGTCTGGATTGGCCTGGAACCTCCCTGGAGTTCGACGTTGCTGCGACCTGGGGAGGCCCCCTCGCCTACGAGACCGAGATCGACGACCAATCATATTCGGGACATCCCCTCGGTCTCGAGACGAGACGCTCCAGGTCTCGGATCAGGGGGCGCTCGGCGGTCGCCTTCCGCACGGGTGGCGAGTGGTCGATTTCCCCGTCACTCAGCATTCTCGCCGGTCTGCGATACGAACCCAGTCGTGTCGTGACCTCGTCCGACTCCTACGCCATCGCTCCATCGGATGGCTCCCTGCTTGGATCAGCCATCGGGCTTGGCTCATACGGTCGCGGCACCGAGCTTTTGTTCGGCACCGAGCTGTCCTACGGTTGGGCCCGCATACCTGTACCCGACCCCAGCCTCGAGGGTTCCGGACGTGTCATCACGCACCAGCGCACCTGGTCGGCTCTGCTCGTGCTCTCGGGGAGCGTTGGGCTCTCTTCGGTGAAGCAGACGTGGCGGAACTTCAAGGATCTCCGAGACCAGCATGACCAACGTTCTCGTCGCGCTGATCCGCCGCATCCACGAACGTCGAGCACGCCGTGAATGCGAGCCCGCGGGGCGGGCACCAGAGCCTGGCGATGGCGGTGGGCGTCGCCCCCAGGACGCGCTCGGTTGGTGCAGAGTGCCCAACTGAGGTTCGGGGCGTCTTGTGCCGACCGATGGGTCGGTTGGCCCAGGATCTTCGCCTAACGGCGTAGAACTCGCCACTTGCATGCATCCCGAGACGCGCCATGGTGGAGCGGCCTCTGGGTCTCGTCCTGAGGCGTCGGTCCTGGGCTAAGGGATCCCTGTTTCCCGGAGCCTGCACAAGCTCTAGAAGGGGATTCGTGTCCGACAGCACGAATAGCGGCGCGAAGTGGTTCGATCGCCTGATGAAGCCCGTCATCGACGTCTTCGACGGGTTCGGGGCGCTGCTGATCATCGTGTTCGAGACGCTGATTTGGACTCTTCGCCCCCCATTTCGACTTTCGCAGATTCTCCTGGCAATGGACTTCGTGGGAGTCCAGTCGATGTTCATCGTGACGCTCACCGGCACGTTCACTGGGATGGTCTTGGCTCTGCAGGTGACGCATGCTCTCAGCGCATTTGGGGCTGAATCGGTGGTCGGTTCCATCGTGGCCATCTCCCTCAGTCGCGAGATGAGCCCGGTGCTCGCCGGGTTGATGGTGACGGCACGTGCCGGCAGTGCGATGGCAGCCGAGATTGGGAACATGCGAGTCACGGAGCAGATCGACGCCCTAGTGACCATGGGCGTGAGCCCCGTGCAGTACCTCATCTCGCCGCGTGTCGTTGCGAACGTGTTGATGCTCCCGCTGCTCTGCGTGGTCTTCACGTGTGTCGGCATGCTCGGTGCATGGGCTGTGTCGGTGGAGTACCTCCAGGTCGACCCCGGCAGCTTCCTGTCCAATATCGAGCGTTACGTCGTGCCGATGGACTTCTGGATGGGGGAAATCAAGGCGGCGGTGTTCGGCTTCCTGATCTCCGTCATCTCATGCAGCCAGGGATTCCACGCAACCGGAGGGGCAAAGGGGGTTGGGCAGGCCACCACGAGTGCCGTGGTGCAGAGCGCGGTGGCTCTCATCATCGCAAACTACATCCTGACGAGCGCAATGACCGAGCTCTGAGTTCGAGCGGCTCGGGGGGGCCGCGAGCCACCAGGATTGCCGCTGCTGCAGGGCGCGCTATCTTCCGCGACGCAACTGGGAAAGCCTAGGTTAGGCCGCAATGGAGCTATCGAACGTGCAGAGCGCGCAAGACGTGGGAGAGCTCACGCCGTCTGGCCGTGTCTCTGCCCAGGCCGACGGGCAAGCGAGCTTCCGAGTGGGGGCACCCGTCCGGTGGCTCCTCGTGGTCACGCCGACCGTCGTGGTCGTGGTCGCCGACGCTCTGAGGCGCGGGCAGCGCCTGGCGAGTTTCGAGACGGGGAGTATGCGCAGTTACGCTCTTGCCTGCGCGGAGAGTGCTCTGGTGTGGGGGCTCCTCCTCTTGGCCGCGGCGCGCACCGGGGGCGCCACGGCGTGGCTGCACCGCGGCCTCTTCGTGATAGCAGCGACCCTGGCTTTCGGCGGGCAACAGTACTTCTTCGACCAGTACAGCGCCTATCTCAACTTCGACGTTGCGGTCTTTGCCACGGACCTCACGGAGAGCGTTTGGAACCAGCTGACGGCCGACATCGGCAACTATGTCGCTGCCCTTCTGCCTGCACTTCTTGGAGCGTCAGTCCTGGTTTGGGCGGCCTGGCGCGCGCTTCGGCCGACGCGGCTCGTGGCAGGCATCGCGGCTTGGGTTTCTCCGGCCGTTCTCTGCGCCTCATTCTTCGTTCCGACCGAGTATCGTCACGTTCAACCGTCCACCCCCGACATCCTGTACCTCCACGCCATTGGCGGGGTAATTCAGACACAGCTTGGTATGACCGAGCAGTCGGATCAAGTGCGCCCCACCGTGCGCCACTCCCTTCCTGTTACCGACCTCCCGCGAGACAGCGTGCCCCCTCGAAACGTCGTGCTCGTCATTCTGGAGAGCGTTCGAGCCGATTCGGCATGCAGTCTCCCCAACCAGCCATGCCTGGCGACGCCATACAGCGCGGCGCTCGTGCCGGACCGCATCGGTTTCGAGCAGCTTCGCTCGCTCGACTCCTGCACGGCCATCTCGCTTGCCGTGCTGTGGTCGGGCATCGCGCCGACCGAGCCTCGCGACGTTCTGCATTCCTGGCCTCTCATCTTCGACTACGCGCGAGCAGCGGGCTATGACGCGGCCTTCTGGACCAGCCAAAACATGCTGTTTGGCAATGCACGGCTCTGGGTGCAGAACCTTGGGGTGAGCGAGTTCTGCAGTGCCACGGAGCTGGACCCCGCCTGCGATCTCGATATGGGCGCACCCGAGAACCTGCTGGCGCAGCGGGTGAAGCGAGACATCTCCAAGCTCAGGGAGCCTTTTCTGGCAGTCATCCAGCTCTCGAACGTGCACTACCCCTATCTCGTCGACGACGAGGGGCCGGCCCCCTTCCAACCCTCGACGCCAACCAAGGACAACGACGACTTCGCTTGGTTCTTCAATCATTATCGGAATGCCGTTCACCAGCAGGATCGTCATGTGGCAGAGATGATTCGTGCAGTGCGGGACGGTGATCGCGGCGGGCGCACCGTGATCGTCTACACTAGCGATCACGGGGAAGGCTTCCGCGATCACGGCGGTACGGGTCACACGTACGGCGTGTTCGACGAGGAGATCAAGGTGCCAGGCTGGGTCGATGCTCCGCCGGGGACGCTGAGCGCCGAGGAGCTCTCCAACCTGCGCCGTCACGCGGCCGACTTCAGCTTCCACACCGACGTTACCCCGACGATTCTCGATCTCATGGGCGTTTGGACGCGACCGGAGATCGACCGCTATCGCTCCAAGATGCTGGGTATGAGCTGGCTGCGGCAACCGCAGCCCCGAAAGCCGCAACCGCTTACCAATTGCGCCGGGGTGTGGAGCTGCGCATTCGAGAATTGGGGCTATATGCTTGGCAGCCTGAAGCTACACTCTCGGTCGTGGGACGCGGGGTTCCAGTGCTTCGATGTTCTCGAGGATCCGGCGGAGTACACCGATCTAGGCTTGCAGCACTGTCGGGAGCTCCATGAGCTCGCTCTCAAGACTTTTGGACGGGCGCCCGGGATGTGACGGAGGGGCAGAGGGCGCTCGCGGGTGGCTCCTCGGGGACTCGGACCATGGTGGTGGTGCATTGGGGCCACCACGCAGAGCGCGAGAGAGAGCGGTGACCGACTCCGCGATTTGCGGTTCTGTTCTGGCTCGAGCTGAAGCATCATGACGAGGCTTCCATGTCCCGAAGGCTACTGTTGCTGCTCATTCTCGTTCTGGGTCTTGCCGCTACTGGGTGCCGCCGCTGGCGGCCCAACACGCCCGTATCGGTGTCGAGTTCGGATCCCAACGCGGCCCTCGACGCGGTGGTGTACACCATGCGTCGGCATGACTGGCCCATTGTCGAGATTGACGAGGAGCGCGGCTTTGTCCGCGGCCTGGCCCGGCTCGGGCGCGGCGAATGGTCATACTCGTGGGGCAAAGCGAAGCGCGACGAGAACCATATCCTGGTGCAGGTTTACTCCTCGGGACGCATTGACGCCTGGGTCGAGGGGAGCCTGGTCACTGAAGACGGGGCGAAGGTGCACAAGCGTCTGGCTGCCGAGCGGAACGAGTTCATCTCGAAGCTGAAACAAGTGCTCGCCGGTCCGAAGCGCGGCGAGGAAGTGCCGCCGCGGGGTGAAGTCAAGCCATTCGTTTCATCGAATGACTCGCCGCCCCCTCCTCCGCCACAGATGGTGCCGCGCCCGGTGTATTGAGGGTCCGACATGTCCACCACGACTCCCATGGCGCTCGCACAAGCGACCGAGTCCCGGACGGAGCAGGGTTTACGGCTCTCGTGACCATTCCAGATCCCGATCACGCACGGCGGGCAGAAGACAGGCTCGCATGGGACGGGTCAGGTGCAGCGAGCTCCGATCCGGTTCGGGATTTCCGTCGTTGCTTGAACACGGGGCGACTGTGCCCCCCGCGGCGGTGGAGCTGTACGCTAGGGTACCCGGAAATCTCCCTCGATGGAGGTCTCGCAGGAGTTTCGGAAGGAGACTGGGGCACCCCAGAAACCGTTCCTGTCTGAATGGCGAACGGCCGTCGCCTGCGCATCGCTCTACCCAATGGCGGGATATTGGGCGATAGTGATGCTTGCTGCCTCCTGCGCAGCAGCCCCCGGGTAGCCGGGGATCAGGAGAGGAAGGTTGGAGGATTGGTCATGTCGTGGCCTCGATCTCGAATGTTCGCATTCGTCGCGCTGCTTGCAGTAGTCAGTGCTTGGGCATGCGGCTCGTCTCGTTCCGAGGGGGCGCATCACGCAGACAACGCGGCTGCTAGGGCAAGGGCCGCGACGCAGGTGCTGCCGCCTTGCGCCCCCCAGCAGTACAGTGGCCCCGCCGTCGGGCTTCTTCGGGCACCCTCGGGACAGGTGGCGCTCGGCGGGGTTCCGGTTACCCTCGTGACGCCCTTCGGTGCCCCGGTTGCCTCTACGGTGACGGATTCCTGCGGCCGCTTCCAGTTCACGGGAGCTCCTCCGGGCCCGTACATGCTTCGCTACGGGGGGCGGAATTTCTCCGGCACCATGCTCTTCAACGCAGGGGGGGCGATGCTGGGGGGCCTTCCATTCCCCTTCGGGCCTCCGCCCCAGCAGGGAGCGACGATGGGCGCCATGCCCGTGCTGACACCTCCCATTCCTCAGCTTCAGGCGGCCGTGGTTCCCGGTGCTTTCGATGACATCCAGAGTGTGCTGACGAAGATGGGGATTCCGTTCGTCGAGTATCCGGCGAGCGCATTGACTCAGCCGGCCATCTACATGCACCCGATGCTCTTCATCGCATGCGACGGGTACGATACGACCTACGTCAATGATGCCGTGCCCCACCTTCAGCGATTCGTTGGCATGGGGGGCTCGCTCTACGCGACCCACAACGCCGTTCCCTATATTGGGGCCGCATTCCCCAATTCGATCGGCTACGACGTCAACAACCAGGGGGACGTTGAGGTCCGTCGAGCCAACGTGATCGATCCTGGGCTTGCCGTTGCACTCGGGGGGCTCATGCAGGTCGATCTCGTCTACGACACTGGCGGTTGGGGGCTCCTCAACAACGACCAGCCGTTCACCACCCTGCCGTTCCTTCGGGACGCGGACACGCAGAAGCCCACCGCAGTCCGTTTCACGTACGGTCTTGGTTCGGTACGCTTCAGCAGTTTCCACAAGGAGCCGCAGATGAGTGCCACCCAAGAGGCCATCATCATCTACATCATTTCCGGGATGTGAGGGCCACTGGGGTTCTGGGAGCAGCGGAGAGCCGATTCGGGGGGATCTTCGTTTCGAGGACGTCCCAAGAAGAACCGCGCGTGGTCCTGAGGCCAGCTCAACCGTCAAGTCAGCGATGGGGCTCTGGGGCACGCCCGTGCCAGGCCGATCCATCGTCTTGTTCTCGGTCCGCATGTGCTGGTCCGAGCGGCGGGGCGGGGTGCGAGGCGGGTGGGCCGGTGTGGGTGTCTCGGGGTAGCGGTAGGCGGCTGCGGAACGCGCCATGGTTCACGCGCGCCCTTGGCATAGCAGCCGCAGCAACCGATCGCGCGACTCGGCTGGAGAGCGGTGGCTCGCGGGCGGGAAGGTTGAGGACGCGTGGCTTGCCGCGTGACGCGCACCGTGGGAGTCTGTGCGCACGCCTTTGGCCTCGGATCCCTCGCGTTCTCTCGCACTGGGCTCGCTGGTCCTACTCCTCGCAGGACAGGTGTCGTCCTGTATGCCCGACGGTGAGCCGGAGGAGTGCGTGGTGGGCGCTCTCGACTGCCTCTGCTCGCCCGACGGAACCTGCGACGCCGGTCTCGAGTGTCAGAGGGGGTTCTGCGTGGACGAAGGGGGAGCTCCTGCTGGCGGTGGGCGTGGTGGGGGTACGGGCGGCAGTGTGAGTCAGGCGGGTACGTCAGGTTCGGGCGGACATGCATGGTTCACCGGTGGCGTGAGTGCTGTGGCTGGCAGTGCCGGGGTGTCAGCCCCTAGCGGTGGGTCTTTCGCTGCTGGTGATGGCGGCACGTCGAACGCGGGGTCGAGCGGCGAGGTTGGGCAGGCGGGTTCGGGCAACGGAGGCGGCGGACTTCAGGGCGGAGAGGCAGGACTTGGGGCACGCGGATCGATTGCGGGCGCAGGAAGCGGCGGTATCGAGGCCAGTGGCGGCTCCGAACCCAGCGGCGGTTCTGGACCTACCGGCGGCGCCATCACTGGCGGCGGCTCGGGCGGAGCGGGGGGCGGCGGCGATGGCGGCGGTGGTGCTGGCGGTACGGAGTTAGGCGGCACCACGGCCAGCGGTGCTGGAGGTGCGGGTCAGGGGGGCGACGCTGGGGCCGCAGGGAGCGCCGGGATTGCCGGTGGCGTCGGCGGCTCGGGCGGCGAGGCTGGCATGGGTGGGGCGTCCACGGGAGGCACCTCCGGTTCCGGCGGAGGCGGTGCTGGCGGAGCCCTCAGCTGTGAGGGCAAGTGCACCTCGACTCAAGTCTGTTTCGAGGAGACGTGCGTTCCGTGTGTGCCGACGGCTGTCTTCAGCGCCAATGTCAGCGTGTCCGTGGGCACTCCGGCGGCAGCCTGTCTTCGTATCGAGACGGCTGCGATCGAGGACGGCCAGTGCGGCACCTTCGGTGGGCGAACCCTCTTGATCAACGACGAGCCCGTCGTGGACTGTGTTGGCGTCGAAGTGGGCTGCCACGCCGATGCTCTGGGAGCCCACCAGGCCTGGGAGGATGGATATGTTTACTTCGAGATCTCGGCTGGAACGTCGTCCGATGCCTGGTGCGTGGTTTGGTGAACGCCGGCATGGCTACAGCCGTGTGGTTGGTGGTGGTGGTGGTGTGAGCAGGGGCCGGCCGATTCGCTGAACGGCCTTCTCGCCGGGGGCGGCGAGCCTGGGCGAGTATTCCCTTGCCGCGCTCGGGGCGTTCAGGTAGGGAAGCCCCATCGCCGTCGCCTGTCCTCGGGACAGGCGCAAGGGAATCCGGTGAGACTCCGGAGCTGCCCCGCAGCGGTATTGGGAACGAAAGCCACCCCGAAGCACTGGCCATGAGGCTGGGAAGCGGTGGCTAGTAGGTGACTGAGTTCGGTCGCGCCCTGAGCCCGAAGACCTGACGAGCGGTGGCACCCCACAAGGGGTGTCGGCCCAGAGCTCCGCGGGAGGGCAATGGGTTTCGAGGCCCCTATGCGTGCCTCGCGCAGAGCCGCAGCTATCGGCTGGTCTGTAGCGAGGAGCGCCCGAACGAGGATAACACCGTATTGTCCCCTAGTTCGCTCGAGTCCAGAGTTCTCATCGCCAGAGCGAACGGTCGGCACTGTGCGGTGTACGTTCTGTGCGTGGGGACGTTGCAGGCCTATGCGCCAAGCACCCTCGCGGTACCGCCCAGCGCGTCCCTGCAGTCGACTGATTCGGGCGATTCGGTCGTGTCAGCCGCTTGCGCCGCACCCGAGCAGACCGCCGAGTCTCCCGAGGCGGCTCCGAACTCGGAGGAGGCGTCCACCCCGTCGGTGACCGTACGCGGAGCGCGACCGCTCCCGGGTGCGGCGCCCAAGGCACGCTATGTCTCGGGGTGGGTGGCGACCGGTGAGCGGCTCGAGTCTCCAGGGCTCGACACGGCTGACGTGCTGCGGGATGCCCCCGGGGTGCAGGTGACGCAGGTTGGTGGTTTCGGCGCGCCGGCAACGGCATCGCTTCGCGGTGCAACAGCGGCACAGACTCCGGTGTACCTCGCAGGGATCCGTCTGAACGACGAGGTGGGCGGGGCGGCGAATCTCGCCGAGGTTCCCCTCTTTCTCATCGAGCGGGTCGAGGTCTATCGCAGCCACGCTCCGCTCGTGGCTGACCGCATGGGCATTGGCGGCGCCGTGTTCTTCGAACCCAAACGTCCCACAGCCGACGAACTGGGGGGCGGGGCCATGGCCGGCAGCTATGGCTCGCGCGCGGGCTTTGCCTATGTCACCTCGGCTGACGAAGATGGCGCCGTTCTTGCTGGTTTTCAGCTGTCCGGTGCCGAAAACGATTACGCCTTTGCTGACGACCGTGGGACCCTCTTCCGACGGAGCGACGACACTCCAGGTCGGCTAGAGAACGCCGACGCGCACGCGCAGAACGTGTGGCTGAGCGCGCGGCGAGCCGTCGGGCGTGCCTGGGTCACGCTGGTGTACAATCACGCCGATCGAGAGCAGGGGGCACCCAAGCTCGCCAGTGTGCCGTCTCGGTCAGCCCGAATCGACTTTGGGCGTGACCTCCTCGGCCTAAGCACCGTGGTCCCCCTGGAGTTCGGCAGTGGCCTGCACAGCATCGAGGCGCGCACGGCCATCGTGTCCAGTGAGACACGGATCGACGATCCCCTGTCAGAGCTTGGTCTGCTCAGTACCGGGACGAAGTCGCCGGGACAGCGCGTCGAGCAATCCGTGGGCGCGCGGCAGCGGTTTGGGCGACTGTCGCTGGTGGAACAGGTGTCCGCTTCCGTCGAACGCCTGCAGCGCTATCGCACCAGTGATAACCTCTCCGAGCTCGAGCTTTCGGCGCGCCGCAGCTTCCTCCGCGCCGCGGTGGGCGCCGAGCACGGCCTATCGGAGAGGGTTTTCGTCGATGCCAGTGGCGCCCTCGAGTGCCTGGCCACCGCGACGGGATCCCTGGGCGTTTGCGAGACTCTGGCCACCACGGGGCGCCTTGGGGCAAGCCTCCGGGAGCGAAGCTACGAGCTCTACGCGAATGCGGGGCGCTACCACCGCGCGCCGACTCTGAGTGAGCTCTACGGCGCTTCGCTGCTGGTTCGCGGCAACGCGGGGCTGGTGCCCGAAGTCGGGGCGAGCGCGGAGTTCGGGGGGCGATGGCAGAAGCTCGCCGTGGATCAGCGGCGGCTCCTGTGGCTCGATCTGGCGGCATTTGGGCGAGAGACGAGAGACCTGCTGACCCATGTCCGTGCGGCGCAGGGTCACATGCATCCGGTCAATCGCGATCGCGCGCGGACCCTCGGGGTCGAGGCTGCCGCCGGGAGCGCGCCGCTCGACTGGCTCGACGTCGAGGCTACCGCCAGCCTTACCGACCCCCGTGACACGAGCCCCGATCGGGAGACCACGAACGACGTCCTGCCCTTCGTGAGTCGCTTCGTGGGCAGCGCCCGACTGAGCCTGGTGCTGCGGATGGAGCGTTCCTTCTTGGATCGCGCGACCCTGACGGTGCACGGGATCCACCAATCGTCGCGCTACGCTGACCCTGCCGGGCTCGGGGTCATCCCCGCGCAGGACACCCTCGACGTCGAGCTCGACTCGCGGATGCTGGGCGAGCGCCTTCGCGCGGCGGTGCGAGTCTCGAATGTCCTCGATACCGGGCGTTTCGATGTCGTTGGCTACCCGCTCCCTGGTCGGAGCGGGTTCGTTTCGTTGGAGGCAAGGTTGTGAAGTTACTTGGACGGGTGTTGGTTGCAGGGGGGCTCGCCGCGGCGCTTGCGGGGTGCGACGTCGACAGTACTGGTTCGAGCACGGGTGGGCTTGGAGACGAGGAAGCTGGGGCCGGAAACGCCGGGGCGGGGGGGGCAGATTCGGGCGCTGACGGCGCGGCGGCTGGCGCGCCAGGGGCCGCTGGCGGGGACGCAGGGGATCAACAGGACTGTCCGGACGGTGTCACGGTGGTCCTCTCGGACTACGTTTCGACGCAGATTGCCTTGAGCAGCCTCGAGGGTAAGACCCGATCGGCGTCGGTGCTCTCGACGGCTTCCTCCACGACCTCTGGACTGGCATTTGCGCTATCCGGCGACGTGGTGGTGCCGAGCTCGCGTCCGGAATCCGGACGCGTCGTACTACTCGACCGCTTCGGTACCAACGTGATCACGTGGCTCGACCCGGCCAACGCAGAGGTCTTGGGGCAGCTGGCCGTGGGGACGGGGTTCGAGTCGAATCCCTCGGATTACGTCGAGGTCAGCGGCGACCGCGCGTGGGTGACGCGCTGGGGGAACAACGCCGATCCGGGCGCGAAGGACCATGATGACGGTGGGGATATCCTCATCGTGGACACCGAGAAGTACGAGATTGTCGACAATCTCGTGATCGAGCCAGAAGATGGCCTGCCGCCTTGTCCGGAGGCGATGTCACGGATTGGCGATCAGGTCGTGGTGGCGCTCGAGCGGGTCAACGCGGACTACACGGAGTGGGGTGAGGCACGGCTCGTCGGGTTCTCCATCGAAAAGCAGGAACGGCTCTGGAAGCTCGAACTCGAGGGGCTCAAGAACTGCGGCAGGCCGGTGCCCTATCCAGGGGGGGAACGCTGGCTCGTTGCGTGCTCCGGCGTCTTGCTCTACGACGGCACAGTGGAAGACGTGAGTCAGAGCGCGCTGGTGGTGCTCGATCCGACCGAGTCGCCTCCCGTGGAGGTGGAGCGAATCCAGGCTGAGGATGTCGCCGGGGAGTCTATCCAGACCGATGTCGTGTTCGCCACGGATACCGTGGTGCTCCTCAAGACGCACACTTCGTGGGGGGGAGCCACCAATAATCGGTGGATCGCTTATGACCTCGAGAGCGGTGAAGCCACCAATCTGGTCGAGGCGGCTCCTGACTCGGATGGCCTGGGCAAGGGACTCGTGTATGGTGGCATGGTGTGCGCACCGGGATGTACGAGTACCTGTCTCCTCACTGACGCCGATGCCGGCGTGCTCCAGCGGGCGCGTGTCTCGGAAGAAGGGCAAGTGGACCTCCTCGACCCGGTGGTGGTCGAGGACGAAGTCGGGCTTCCACCCATTGGGGTGACCTACCGATGAGAGGGATGGGCGCTTGGGGCGTGGCTACCGGTCTCAGCCTGCTGAGCTCTCTTTGGCTCGGCTCGGGCTTGTCCGGGGCAGCCTCGAGCGCCGCCCCGGACGGGACCCACCGCCTGGTTCAGGGCCTGGTCGGGCCGAACTGCAGTCGAGTCGCTCCGGGGGAAGCTCGGATCGCCTCGGCATCCCTCATGACCGACGAGATCCTCCTCGAGCTCGTGCCCATGGATCGCCTTGCCGCAGTCTCCTTCGTGGCGGATTGGCCAAACGCGACCCGCATTGCCGGGCGCGTTCCGCCCTCCCTGCCACGGACGACGGGTACCGCGGAGCACCTGCTTCTGCTTCGCGCAGATCGGGTGGTGCTGAGTGAGTTCAACGGTTCTCTGCCGGCGCCCCAGCTTGCGGCTGCGGGGTGTTGCGTTGCCGAGCTTCCGGCACCACGCAGCATCAATGACATTCTTCAGAGTATCGACTGGCTCGGCGTTGCCACCGGTACCGAGGTTCGAGCGTCCGAGCTTCGTGCGAGGCTCGAGCGGCGACTGGCGCGCCTTCCAGGGGCGGTCTCAGTGCAGAGCAGCTCAACGCCACGCCCGCGTGCGATGGTGCTCTATGGCACTGTCGTCTATGGCTCCCATACCGTTCAGGGGGACTGCCTCACGCGAGCCGGATGGATCAACGTCGCGGCCGAGCTCGGCATCGAAGACGCTCCGTCGCTGTCCTTCGAGAGCTGGCTTGCCCTCGAGCTCGACGCGCTCTTCGTGGCTGCCCCAGTGGATACGCCACGGCCGGCGCTGCGCTCAGAGCTGCCGTCCGGGGTACTCTGGGAAAGCACACCCGTGATGCGTCTCGGGCAGATCATCGCCGTGCCCGAGAGTTGGGTCGGTTCGCTCTCCCATTACGCCGTCGATGCCTGCGAGGCGTATGCTCGTTCGAGAGACGAAGTGACCCACCAACCACGATCTGCGAAGCCGGGGCGCACGCTGGATCCGGAGGGATCGGAGGCAGAGGAGCACCTTTGAAGCGCAAGATCCTCATCGCAGGCGCCGTGGGCGTGTTGGTGGTGCTCTTGGGGCTCCTCGCCGGGATCGTACAACTCACTCCAGCGCAGGCCATTTCGGCCCTTCTCGGCGCTCCTGGGACCGATACGACGCGTCTCGTGCTGCTCCAAGTCCGCTTGCCGCGGGTCATGGTTGCCTGGGTGGTTGGCGCTGCGCTCAGTGTGGCCGGATGCGCCCTTCAGGGGGCGTTTCGCAACCCGCTCGCGGACCCGTCGGTGCTCGGGGTCTCCGCCGGCGCGGCCCTGGGGGCGCAGCTGTTACTCTTCATGGTGGGCGGCGCCGCGGCGATGACGTGGCTACCTCTCGCGGCTTGTGGGGGCGCCCTCCTTGCGATGTTCCTTTTGCTCGCGGTCGTTGGAGGTACCAAGAGTGGCGGTATTGAGGTCCTCGTTCTCGGGGGCGTGGCGATTGGCCAGGTCGCGATTGCCGCCAGTGCGCTACTCCTTTCGCTCGCCCTCGCTGACTACACGGTGGCGCAGCGGCTCATGCGCTGGACTCTGGGATCCCTCGACGGGCGCACGTATACCCATGTCGTATGGGGCGCGCTACCGACTCTGATTGGGTCGTTGTGGATCGGCCTTCGTGCTCGCCAGCTGGATGCCATGATGCTCGGGGACGCCACGGCCATCGCCCTCGGAGTGCCCGTGGCGAAGCTACGTCGCGAACTGGTCGTAGCCGTGGCGATTCTGAGCGGGGTTACTGTCGCGGTGGCCGGCATGATCACCTTCGTCGGACTCGTGGTGCCCCACGTGGTACGGCGCTGGGTTGGTGCTCGGCACAGTGCCCTCTTGCCGTTCTCATGGTGGATCGGGGGCGCCACCGTGGTGGCCGCGGATACCATCGCCCGGAGCGTGGTGGCGCCAGCGGAGCTTCAGCTCGGCGCCGTGACGGCTGCCGTCGGTGCGCCATGGTTCATCGCGGTGCTGCGGCGTCGCTTGAAGGAGACGACGGCGTGACTGGGGCCGAGCCCTCTGCCCGCGGTCCGCTCCTCGAGCTGCGCGCCCTCACCGCCGAGCGGCGCGGAGTTCGAATTCTCGACAACGTAAGCCTCGAGGTGCAGCGCGGAGACTGCTGTGCCCTGGTCGGGCCGAATGGTGCCGGCAAGAGCACCCTGCTCGAAGCGCTCATCGGGGCGACACCGATTTCATCGGGGGCGGCCATGCTGGAGGCTCGGCCGCTCGAGAGCATTTCGGAGCGAGAGCGTGCGCGCCTGCTCGCCCTCGTCGGACGGGAGCAGTCCCACGACCTCGAGCTTACCGTGGGCGAAGTGGCTGCGCTCGGTCGCCTGCCCCATCTGGGGATCTGGCAGGGGATGGGCCCAGGCGACCTTGCCATCGTGAACGCAGCGCTCGAGGCGACCGGCGCGGCATCGTTTGCCCAGCGTCCCATGTCATCGCTCTCGGACGGCGAGCGGCAACGAGTGCACGTCGCCCGCGCACTCGCGCAGCAGCCCCGTGTCCTGCTCATGGACGAGGCCACGGCTCACCTCGACCTGGCAAGCCGCCATGAGGCGCTGCGCTTGGTGCGGGACTTCTGCTCGCAGGGGGGCGCGGCTCTGGTCGTGGTCCATGATCTGGACATTGCGGTCCGATACGCTACCCAGGTTGCCGTACTCGATGGAGGGCGGATCGTGGGTGGAGGCAAGCCGGAGGACGTCTTCACACGGGAACTGTTACGTGCCGTGTTTCGCGTCGATGCTGAGCTTCGGCATTGGGAGCGCGGATCCGTGCTCCAGGTGTACGGCCCCGCCGGGCCAGAACGAAAGGACCCCTTGCCGTCATGAGTGCCACGCTCGTCATCGGAGGGAGCCGCTCCGGCAAGAGTCGGTACGCGTCCGAGCTTGCGCGCAAGCTCACGAAGCGCCCGGTATGCCTAGCCACGGCGCGGTCATGGGATGCAGACTTCCAGGCTCGCATCGTGCGGCACCAGGCGGATCGCGGCACCGAGTGGCGCACCGTCGAGAGCGAAACCAGGCTCGCCCTACCCGAGTTGGCGGGCGAGGTCGTGGTGGTCGATTGCGTCACGCTATGGCTCACCAATCTCTACTTCGACCACCGTTCCGACTATGAACGCGGTCTCGAGCTGGCCAGAGCTGAGCTCGACGCCGCCCTCGCACAGGACACGACGTGGCTGTTTGTGGCCAACGAAGTGGGGATGGGTCTGCATGCGTCTACGGAGGTCGGGCGCAAGTTCGCCGATCTCCACGGTTTCGTGAACCAGTTCATTGCTGCCCGGGCAGAAGCCGTCTGCCTCATGGTGGCCGGCATCCCGTATTACGTGAAAGGAAGAGCCCCGTGTCAGATGTGACCAGACGACGAGCAATGCAGGGCGAGGCGGACCGCTCATCGCCTCTCGAAGGAGCGGTGACCCGCCGCAGCGGGGGAACCCTGGTGAGCGCCTCTTGGGCTGGTCCCGGCCGCGCCGCCACGGGCTCGGATCCCTTCGCCTTCGCGCTGCCGAGGGCCGACGCGGGCGTTCGGGTTTCGGCCGTCGCCCGCCAAGCCGAACTGACCAAGCCCCCGGGGAGCCTCGGGCGGCTCGAGGAGCTGGCCATCGAGATTGCCGCCTGGCAGGGGACGCCAGCCCCAACGGTGCGTCCCGCCGCGGCGCTCCTGTTCGCGGCGGATCATCCGGTGACGCGCCACGGCGTATGCCCCTTTCCGAGCGAGGTGACCCGCGCCATGGTGGAGAACTTCGCTTGCGGCGGAGCGGCTGCAAGCGTGCTTTGTGCTGGGCTCGGTGTTCCACTCGCCGTCGTCGACGTTGGGGTTGTGTCTGGAAAGACCGAGCCCCGAAGCGCTGCCGGCGCACGGCTCGAGCGCGACCCCGTGTGCGACAGTGCCCAGGGGGATTTGCGTGTCGAGGACGCCATGAGTCCCGAGACCTTTGCGCTCGCGGTCGCCGCTGGGCGAGCTGCAGTGCGGCGCCTGGACCCCATGCCTCGCGCTCTGGTGCTGGGCGAGATGGGCATTGGCAATACGACGGCGGCGGCGGCGATCTGTGCCGCGATTCTCGGCGGGGATCCAGCGGGGTTCGTGGGGGCCGGCACTGGCAGCGTGGGAGAAATCCTCGAGCGGAAGCGGCAGGTGGTTGCTGATGCCGTGGCGCGCGTCTCGAATCGTGGCGCCGCCGGTCCCTCCCCGCGCGAGGCCTTGCGCCGATTGGGCGGGCGCGAGATCGCGGCGATCTACGGCGCCATGCTCGAGGCGCTCGAGCAGCGGACGGTGGTCATCGTTGATGGCTACATCGTCACGGCTGCAGCTCTGGTGCTGCTCACCGAGTACCCCGGGGCACGGGAGGGGATGGTGTTCGCTCACCGCTCCCACGAGCAAGCCCACACACGGGTGCTGGACCATCTCGGCGCCCGCCCCTTGCTCGACCTTGGAATGCGGCTTGGAGAAGGGTCTGGAGGGTTGGTCGCGTTTCCCATCATCGAGCAGGCGTGCAGGCTTCATGCAGAGATGGCGACCTTCGCTTCGGCTGGCGTGCCCAACCGCGACGGGAGCCGCGGCTGAGCCTTGTCCGGCGAGCCCTGCAGTGGGAGTGTGGCGTCGCGTCGTTCGCTGCCGTTGCGCAGTATCCGGGCCTCCTTCACCTTCTTGACGCGGCTCCCGCTCGGAGGCTTCCCTTACTCCGACGAGGAGTTCCGCTGGGCTCCCGCCCACTTCCCCCTCGTGGGCAGCGTGGTGGGCGGTCTGGCGGCGCTCGTGTTCCTCGCCGGGGAGCCGCTTGGCCACGTGGTCGCGGCCAGTCTCAGTGTCGGAGCAGCCATGCTGACCACCGGGGCATTCCACGAAGACGGTCTGGCCGATACGATGGACGCCATGGGGGGAGCCACCAGTGCGCCGAGGGTCTTCGAGATCCTCAAGGACAGTCGGATTGGCAGCTACGGTACGGTAGCCATCTTCATGGTTCTCCTCCTCCGCGTGACGGCGCTCGCGGAGCTGGGCGACGCAGTAGCCCTCATCGTTGCCGGCTGTGTGGCACGCCTTGGTCCCGTCTGGTTGATGGCAACGCTGCCCTATGTGACAGGGGCGGACTCCAAGAGCAGCAGCCTGTCGAGAGCGGGGAAGGTCCAGGTGGCGGTGGCCTCGCTCTGGGTGGGGGCGGTCCTCGCCGTGCTGGGGGCGCTCGGTCTCGTCTCGCCCCTCGCTTGTGCTCTGGTCGTGGGCCTTGCCCTCGGAAGTGCCTATCTCTTGGGCCGTTGGTTTCGGGCTCGAGTCGGAGGCGTCACGGGCGACTTCCTGGGGGCGACGGAGCAAGTGGGCGAGGTACTCGTTCTCTTGGCGCTGCTGGCACTCACTCGGGGATCGGGCTGATGTTGATATTCGTGCGGCACGCGCCGGTTCTCGTGAAGGGCCTCTGCTATGGTCAAGCGGAGGTTCCCACTGTGCCGCTCGAGGAACTAGGGGATGATTTTGAGCGCTGTACCGCCGAAATTGCACGATGCACGCAGGGCCGACCTCCCCTCGTCGTCTGTTCCCCAAGCCGCCGCACGGCGCTCCTTGCCGCGCGGCTCGCGGCGTCATGGCCCGGATCTGAGCCGCCCCGCGCCGATCCTCGCCTCCTCGAGCTCTCCATGGGCGTCTGGGAAGCACGGAGTTTTGTCGAGATCGAGGACACCGACAGGGCACGGTTCGAGACATGGATGCGCCATTGGCAGACGGCGTCGCCTCCCGGAGGGGAGACACTGGATCAGCTCCTCCTGCGAGTGGGGGCGTGCCTTGCCGAGCTATCGCCCCATGAGGATCATCTGGTGGTGACCCACGCCGGGGTGATCAGGGCCTACTGGGTGCTCCGCGGCGTCTGCGATTGGATGGCAGCCATGCACAAGCCGGTGCCGTTTCTGGGGGTTGTCGCAGGGGAACCCTGAGTGACAAGGTCTGTTCGCGGTCATCATCTGCGGCCGCTGATGCGTCCGCTCCCCGTCCAGTTCCTGATTGCCCTCGTTGTGAGCGCGTTTAACGAACGC
>CAYRKE010000067.1:9052-35755 GCA_964424695.1 uncultured Polyangiaceae bacterium | reverse complement strand
CTAAACAGCTCACTCTACCCGGCCGTCATCCATGGCCGCATCTCGCTCGGGGTGGTCTTCTGAAGGCACCTCAGCCGCTCCACACCGCCGTCTCCTGGATGGATACCCTTCGTTCTCCCGAACGCGGCAGCCGCTGTCGGAGACGCAGGGTCTTCTTCACGGCCGGCCGCCTCACTGATTCCGCCAGGCAGACTGAACGAAATCGGTAAGGCTGTCGCGATGCGGTCGGACTGGACTGGGGCGACGGCCTTGGCGTGCTTCGCGTGGCCCGATTTCCCGGATCGAATCCCGTACCGCCATCCGGATATCGGTTTCACTCTTGCAGAAATGCGGAGTAGGCTACGCCCCGTATGCCGTTTTCGATCTCCTGCGAGAGTTGTGGGGCGAGCTTCGCGATCCCCGACGACGTCTTCGAACGCAAGGTAGCAGGCCGCGTCGTTACCGTCCGCTGCAAGCAATGTAAGAAGGACATCCGCGTAGATGGCACGAAGAAGTTGTCGTCCGTCGCGCCAGGTGCCCAGATCTCGAACGCTTCGGTGCGTCCGTCGCCCGCCGACGAAGCGCCCGTGGAAGCCAAATCCCCGGCAGCACAGCAGTCCGTCGCCGAGCCTGCGAAGGCCACGAGCCCGTCCGAACAGGGAAGCCCCCCCCAGGCCGCTGGTATGGCACCAAGCGGTGCGGCAACCCCCCCAGCTTCCGTCAAGGTGTCGCCCAATGACTTCCGTTCCCGGGGAAAGCCAGAGGCCGCAGAATCGGCGCGCGCCATCAAGGCGGTGGCCCCAGTGGAAGGAGACACTTCGACGGACGCCGACGGGGCAACCTCGAGGAAGACCGGCATCGCCGAACCGACTCCAGCCACGAGGGGGGCAAAAGCAGGAACGTCAGGCGCTCTACGTGGCGAAGCCACCCCCAAACGGATCAAGCCCGCGACCGCGAAGGTAGAGCCGGTTGCCACGATTTGGGCGGTCAGCTTCGGTGACAATGATGACCGCGAGCTCACTGAGAGCCAGATCGCCAAGGAACTGCGAGACGGCACCATCAACGGTCGCACCATCGTGTGGACGCAAGGAATGCCGGATTGGAAGGCCATCGCCGACGTCCCCGAGCTGGCCAAACACGTCGTGGCGAGGGTCATTCCGCCACCGAGTCGCGAGCTGCCGACGCCTCCACGGCGCGCGCGTTCGTCGCCGCAGGCTGCATCGTCTCCGTTTGCTGAACCAGCGGCCGTAACGCCGTCCCCAGCGCCCTCGGCCGGGACGCGGCCAAGCCCCAAACCCGCACCGTCGCCGCCAACGCCACCAGCCCCCTCGGCGAGCGAACCACTGCCTTCGAGTCGCGGCGCCAGAGCGCTGGGTGGCCCGACGCCAGGCCCAGTGTCTTCAGGGCCGTTCTTTCCGAGCCCGTTGCCCGCGTCGCCTGCCCAGCCTGGGACGACAGCGCTTGACTCTGCTGGAACGGGGGTGAGCCCGCTGCTCGGCGGCCAGCCAGCAGTGAGCGGCCCGCCGGCGATCAGCGGCCCTCCGGAAGGTGTGGCACCTGCGGCGGCGCCTATCGCTTCGCTCCCCGTGTCTCCGATTCAGCCGACACCGGCTGTCGCCCCCGCATCGCCCAAGCTCGACTTCGACTTCTCCCTGGATGAAGCCAAAGCCATGAGGCGGAAGCCTCCACTCCTCTGGATCGGGCTCGGTGTTGGCGCGCTTATCGTCATTATTGTGATTGCGGTGAGCATGGGTGGCTCGAGCGAAGAGCCTCCAGTGACCCCGACACCTACCGCTCAGGTTCCAACGGCCCAGACCCCGACCGCCACGCCCCCGAATAATACGGGAGATGATTCGTCCCAGACGGGCCGGTCTGGTGAGCAGGCCCCGGCCAACCGAGCCGATGGCTCGAACCTGTTGGAGCCGCCGCGCCCCAGCGACGGGCAAACGGGCAACGCAGCTGCCTCGGCACCCGAACGTAAGAGCTCGCCGCGCGGCAAGAACGATTTCGCAGACGCTTTCGCGAAGGAGCTCGGCAAGTAGAGCCCCACGAGGAGCATCGGATCGAGTATTCTCTTCGTCCCCCCGGCGAGCCACACGGTTGACCATGTAGAGAGCCGCGAAGGGTTCGGAGCTCCGAAGAAGCCCAAGTCTCAAGATCTGCGACCATCCTACCAGCCGGGGCCAAATATTGACCGCAGCTGGCACGCCGCCTGCTCACACCAGAGTCCCTAGAACCACCCTCTCCGTTGAGTTCGTGAAAATGTCCGACGCATCGAGCACCTCCGAGAAGACCGAGTCACCCGCCTTCGAGTCGCAGCTGAGCGAAGGCCGTCAGCGCTTCCTCTCGCACGCCATCGAACACGCTTTCGCCGTGGGGCGCCGCTCTCCTGAGGACTTCGTGCGACACTTCCCCCCCTCGGTGATGATGCAAGGTCTTGCGGACAAGCCGGATGTTCGAGCCAGCATCCTCGTACACGCCACCGGAATTCGAGAGAAAATTGCCATCAGGAAGTCCTGGGCCTCGGCCGCGGAGGACCTCGAGATAGCGCTGCGAGAGGGCGAGACGAACGCAGCATCCATCATGTCCGTGTTTGCTCCTGATGAACGAGTTCGGTACCTGGGCGCCAAAGCCATCTGGTCGTTTCTGACCGAGGGTGAGTTCTGGACGGCCGATCCTGGAAAGAAGAATCACGGACCAGCCAAAGACCACATCGCATTTCTGATTGGTCGAGCTCTGAAGGACGGACTGCTCACCCACCGCGATGTCATTTCGGGCATCAGTGTCTCCGAGCTAGCCGCGCGTCTACCAAAAGCCGAACTCGGCAAGCTGCTCGAGATGGCTCTGACGGCAGGCGCCAAGAAGGCTCCTTTCACCGAGGTCGAGTTGCTCGCCGCGGTACCCCTCCCGGTTCTGGTAGACTACGTCCCCCTCCGGCACCTGTGGGAGGCGGTCGTGGTTCCGAAGATCGCTGCAGTTCATGGCTACAGCGACTCGGCAGGCCCTGCTGCCGACAAGGCGGCAGCGAAGGACGAGCCAAAGAAGGATGGAAAAGACTCCTCGGGACACCCCGTAAAGCCTGCCTCCCAAGAAGACCAGGACGCTGAACAGGTTGACTGGGTGGACGCGGCTGATGAGGCCAATCTCATTAGCGACAACGAGGAGGAGTTGTCGGATGATGACTTCTCCCCACCTGGCTCCTGAGCTCCTCCTCCGACCACTCAGCCCGAACTGACTCGCGCGCGCGGGTGGCAACCTAACCCGACCTCAAGACTCCGTGCGGGGACTGCGGCTCAGTGTCGTCAGAGAACGGGTCAGTAACCTGGCGTCGAGCGAGAGCGAGCGATCCTCCGCTTCTGGATCGCTCGCATCCGGCAAGGCGTACCGAACCTGCCCTTCGGGAATGGTCGAAATCCGTGCCAACTACTGTCCGACGGCGGAGCAAGTTTGCCCTGGTTTTCTCGGCCCCGCCTCTCATGACCAGGAATCGGCAGGCCTCGGTCAGGCCGAACCCTCGGGGTACAGGGCCGAGAGTGTCAGCGGTTTCGGGGTTCGTGACCTGACCGACTCTGAGCTCGCGCCCAAACGGCATTGCCGTCGGAGTGCTTCCCGCTTCGGCACCGCAGTAGTCTCCGCAGGACGAGAACCGTCCCAAGTGCCACCACGACCCGTCCGCGACTTGACGGGAAAGCTCACCCATTTGACTCGCGGGCTCCTTGCGCCAAGGCTTGGGAGCCTCGCCTGTCGAGCCGGCCATCGAGCCGCGCCCCACCTGTCATTCCGGAGCTACACGTGTCACGCCCCTTCGACCACCCCTACGCAGAGTTCCTCCACCGCGTCACCAAGCCGACGCGGTACACCGGAGCGGAACACGGTGTCACAAGGAAGGACTGGGGCGACCAGACCGCCAAGATCTGTCTGGCCTTTCCGGACGTCTACGACATCGGAATGAGTCACTTGGGGTTCCGCATCCTCTATGACACCCTGAACCGGGATCCGCGTACCCTCGCGGAACGCTGCTACGCGCCATGGCTCGACATGCAGGGCGAACTCGTGAGACGAGGGCTACCGCTCGTGTCCCTCGAGAGCGCGAGACCGCTCCGCGACTTCGATGTTGTGGGATTCTCGCTCCAGTACGAGCTAACGTACACCAATATCCTGTTGATGCTGGAACTCGGGGGAATTCCGAGAAGAAGCGCGGAGCGTGGGGACGGCGACCCTCTGGTGCTAGCCGGAGGTCCGGTTGCGACCCATGCCGAACCCATCGCGCCGTTCATCGACGCCTTCCTCATCGGCGATGGAGAAGAAGCCACAGGAGAGATCGCGCTCGAATGGGTGAAATCTCGATCGCTTGGCCTCAGCCGGATCGAACGTCTCACACGGCTGGCGGCGATCGAGGGCGTGTACGTTCCAAGCCTGTACGATACTGCCGTCGACCCCGGTACGAGCCTTGAGGTCGTGACCGGGACGCGTACGCCTTCGGCCCCGCTGCCCGTACGGAGACGTGTAGTAGCAGATCTGGAGCGATTCCCGTTCCCGGGACGTGGGCCAGTGGGTGGCCCTGAAGCCGTCTTCGACCGCCTGAGCATCGAGATTGCCCGCGGGTGCACCGAGGGCTGTCGATTCTGCCAAGCAGGCATGATCTACCGACCAGTAAGAGAGCGGGACCCGCGAGCTCTCATCGACACAGTGCTTGGCGCTCTGCAAGCGAGCGGACAAGACGAGGTCAGCCTCACGGCCCTCTCGACAGCAGACGTGAGCTGTATCTCTCCGCTGATTCGACGGCTCGCAGAGGTGACTGCCCCGGAACGGGTGCGACTTGGCGTCGCATCGCTCCGCGCGTATGGTCTCGCCGAAGAACTGTTGGAAGCGATGCGCCGAGTGCGCGCCAGCGGGCTCACGTTTGCACCCGAGGCCGGCACTCAGCGGCTACGTGACGTCATCAACAAGAACGTCACGGAAGAGCAACTGCTCGAAACTGCAGAGCGCGTCTTCTCCCAAGGCTTCGACAAGATGAAGCTCTACTTCATACTGGGATTGCCCACCGAAACCGACGAGGACGTGGCCGGGATCGCTGACGTTGGCCGCAGCACGGTCAGCGTTGGACGTCGCCACGGCAAGCGCCCCACGGTGACCGTGAGCGTTTCCACTCACGTACCCAAACCACACACGCCGTTTCAGTGGTGTGCGATGGACAGCCTCGCTGAGATTCAGCGCAAACAGTCACTCCTCCGAGGCAGCCTGCGGGGGGCGCGAGGCATCACGCTGCGCATGCATGACGCGGAGACAAGTTGGCTCGAGGGAATCCTGGCGCGTGGTGATCGGCGCCTCGCAGACGTGATCGAGCGCGCCTACGTCATGGGCGCGCGGTTCGACTCGTGGGAAGACCAGCTCGATCTCCAGATATGGCGCGAGGCGCTGGAGCACTGTTCCATCAACACCGCAGCACTTCTTGGAGAACTTCCCGTGTCGGGGCGCCTCCCGTGGGACCACCTCGACATGGGACTCAAGGAGGGGTTCCTGGCGAGGGAGTACCGCCTGGCACAGAGTGGTCGACTCAGCCCACCATGCGGCAAGCCCAAAGGACTCTTCGTGCACCATGCTAGCCTGCAAGAGGCCGAGGCAGACCAGCGCGGTCTTGTCTGCCACGACTGCGGAGTTGCCTGCGATCTCAAGCAGATGCGCCACCAGCGGCTCGAGTACCTCTCCCGTATGGAGGCGACAACGACGTCGTTCGCGGTCCCCCCAGCCGAGGCGGCCCCCTGCAACTCGACGGCGGTTTCTCCAGAGAGTCTCCGCCCAGAGCGCTCCGGCGGCGACGCCGAACGCTGGCGGCTTTGCTTCTCGAAGCGAGGTCCAGCGGCACTGCTAGGGCACCTCGATCTGGTTCGCGAGCTGCCTCGGATCGTGAGACGAGCTGGGATACGCACGGCATATACGCGCGGATTCAACCCTCGAGCAGACATGACCTTCAGTCCAGCGCTCTCACTCGGCATTCCGAGTCTGGGAGAGTACCTGGACCTACGCCTGCTCGAAGCTCCCGAACCGCATGAGTTGCTGGAGCGTCTCGCACGCGCCGTTCCCCCGGGCCTCGCGTTCACACGTGCGACACGCCTCGGTCCCAATGATCCGAGCATCAGCAAGATCATCGACGAAGCCCGCTACGCCGTCGGCTTCGCCCAAGACGATCTCGATGCCGTGACGGAAGCGCCCCTCGAAGAGCTGGTGGCCAGGTTCCTGGCCAGACCCGAGGCTCTCGTGGAGCGCACGGTCAAGAAGCAGCGCAAGATGCTTGATGTGAGAGCACTCTGTCTCAACGTCGAGACCGACACGGGTATGGCGCTCACCGCTCTCCGGGAAGCCGGAGTGGTAGGCATCGATCGTTGCCTGGAAGTCTCCCTGCGACTCACACCGTCCGGGGCAACCCGTCCAGCAGAGGTCGTGGAAGCGGTCTTCGGACAGGCTGTTGCACACCTGGCCGTCCGCTCCGAACTGGTCGCCCGTGGACACTCTCCGCTAGACCTCGGCTCGTTCGCTTCCCGAGGCGGTCGCAGCGATGCGTCTCGGCCAGAGCCGGACGATAGCTCGTGCGAAGGCGAGCCCGTATCGCCAACAGCAGATGGCTAGAAGCAACGACCGACGAGGTTTTTCGACGACCGAAGAGCGGAGTTCACCCGCAACCAACTCGCGGTCCTTGGCGCGCCGAAAGAGAAGGACTCTGACGAGCAGGTTGCCACTCCCGAATACCGATTCGTTCGAGGCTGGAAACGGTTCATCGCTACATCGACCAAGCGACCAACACGGTTGAATGGCGCGCATCGCGGCACGCAAACGCTCGGATCGCGCTTGAACCCTCCGATCAACCCCAACCCCTCGATGAGCCCTGTCCGAGGATTTGAGCCGCTGAGTCTGGCCCCGCGCGATCGGTCTGATAGTGTTGGGAGAGGCGCCCTGTGAGGCGACCCACCAGGCTGTCCAATGAATTCGTCGACCGATCAGTCGCTCGAGCTACCTCCCTCCGCGGTGGCGTTGCTCCTGTTCAGCATCTGGATGCTGATTGATGCCTACAAGCGACGAGCCGAGCTCTACTGGATCGCCATCATTCTCCTTCTGCCCCTCGGCAGCGTCTTCTACTTCGTCTTCGTGAAGCTCAGAGACTATTTGGGAGCGAAGCAGCCAGTCTCCGACCAGCGGCCAGCCCCGGAACTCGGAGAGCTTCAGTCCAGCCGCTCCCCGAAGAACGCCGAGCAACTACTGGCGCACGCCGACCGATTGGAGGAACGCGGCAGCTACGATGAGGCAATCCTTCAATATCAGGTGGTCCTCGGGGTTGAGCCGCAGAATCTTCACGCGATGCATGGCATGGCGCGCTGCCTTCTTGGCAAGGGACAGCCTGAAGCCGCTGTTGGCTACCTTGAGAAGGTCGTCGAGTCCAATCGTGAGTTCGGCAACTATAGCGCCGCGCTAGATTACGCTGAGGCTCTCTGGCAGGCAGAGCGGAAGGACGACTGTATCGAGCTCGTCGAGGCGATGGCGACGCACACGGGTCGCTACAACCACCGTGTGGCGCTCGCCCACTACCTGCACGACGCCGGACGCGTCGCAACGGCACGCCAGGTGCTCACGCAGCTCCTGGCTGACTACTCGAACGCGGATCCTTCGACTCAGCTCAAGGATCGCCGCTGGGCCGAGAAGGCCGAGAAGATGCTGGCCGAGTCCAACTAGACAGCTCCAGATTGAGGTCGCAGCACCGCGCAGGCGAGGCTGGCCACGACGAGCGCGCGGAGCGTACTAGATTACGCAAGCACGCACCGCAACGGCCAACGATGCATCCGCGGATACTGCAGCCTCTCGCTGGACTTGTCTGGCGCTACCCCTTCAATCTGCGGTACTTCGGTCGCCTGGGAACGTCGGCATCCGCTCCGAGACGACGGTGCCGGTCCTCCTCGTAGTCGCGATAATTCCCCTGGAACCACACCACCTGACTGTCTCCTTCGAAAGCCAAGATGTGGGTCGCGATACGGTCGAGGAACCAACGGTCGTGACTGATGATGACCGCGCATCCTGGAAATTCGAGGAGTGCTTCCTCGAGTGAGCGAAGCGTGTCGACATCGAGATCGTTGGTGGGTTCGTCGAGCAAGAGCAGGTTCCCGCCCTGTTTCAACAACTTCGCAAGATGGACGCGATTGCGCTCCCCTCCAGAAAGGGACCCAACTCGCTTCTGCTGGTCGCTGCCGCGGAAACCAAACCAACCGCAGTAGGCGCGCGAGTTGATCTCACGCTTGCCAAGCTCCACCGCCTCTTTACCACCGGAAATCTCTTGCCAAACGCTGTTGTCCGCGCCGAGCGCCTCTCGACTCTGGTCGACGTATGCGACCTTCACCGTCTCCCCGACCTGCAACTGCCCAGAGTCAGGGGACTGCTCTCCCACGATCATGCGGAAGAGCGTGGTCTTTCCGACCCCGTTAGGGCCAATGATGCCGACGATACCACTGCGCGGCAGCTTGAATTCGAGCCCGTCGATGAGCAGCCGCTCACCGAAGCCTTTCGTCAGGGCCGTGGCATCGAGCACCAAGTCGCCAAGCCTCGGCCCCGGCGGAATACTGATCTCGCCGGTATCTGTTGACCGGCTCGATGCTTGGTTCAGCAGATCTTCATAGGCAGAGAGCCGAGCTTTACTCTTCGCCTGCCGAGCGCGCGGAGAGCACCGCACCCATTCGAGCTCGTGCTTCAGCTTGCGTTGTCGAGCGCTCTCTTGCTTCTCCTCAGCGGCAAGGCGCGCCGACTTCTGCTCGAGCCAGCCCGTGTAGTTGCCCTTATAGGGGTAGCCACGCCCGCGATCGAGCTCGAGGATCCACCCCGCCACATCATCGAGGAAGTATCGGTCATGCGTTACGGCCACCACGGTTCCCGGATACTCCTGGAGAAAGCGCTCCAACCACGCCACGGATTCGGCATCGAGATGGTTGGTGGGCTCATCCAGCAGAAGCATGTCGGGCTTCTGGAGCAGGACTCGGCAGAGCGCGACGCGACGCTTCTCGCCGCCGGACAGGGTAGCGATCTCGGCGTCGGGCGCCGGCAGTCGAAGTGCATCCATCGCCGTCTCGACAACCATGTCGAGATTCCAGGCATCGGCCGCATCAATGCGATCTTGAAGCTTCGCCTGTTCATCGAGGATCGCGCTCATTTCGTCGTCGCTCAGAGGCTCGCTGAGTTTCAGGCTGAGCGCCTCGAAGTCGGTCAAGAGCTTCCGCGTCTCGGCAACGGCTTCGTTCACTGATTCGAGGACCGTGCGCGCCGTCCCGAGCTCGGGCTCCTGGGCAAAGTACCCGATCTTGAGACCCGGCGCCGGATGCGCCTCCCCCAAGAAGTCCCGATCGACGCCGGCCATGATCTTGATGAGCGAGCTCTTTCCCGAACCGTTGGCACCGATCACTCCGATCTTGGCCCCAGGCAGGAATGCCAGAGTAATGTTCTCAAGCACCCGCTTGTCCGGGGGATGAACCTTGGAAACCTCCTGCATCACGAACACGAACTCGGCCATGCGGCGACGTCTAGCAAGCCAAACGTCTTCTGGCGAGGGCGCGCGTTGGAAATGCGAGATGGGCCACAGAGCGCACCACGCGGAATCAGTCGTCTTAGCTGATCTGGAGTCAGACTGGAATCGCGACGACGACGATGCTCGAGTTGTAGTAGCCGCCCAGACTCGTGGGCGTCCGTGCGACTTCCGCGTAACTCGCGAACCCGGCGATCGGAACCCCAGGAAAGACCTCGGCGATGGCCCGCACCTCGACGCCCGGGTCCTCGCACCTCAGCCGCCGCGACACCGAACTGAAGACTAGGACGCCAGCCGCTGGGCCATCCAGCGACGCCGCAGCACCTCGGGCCGCCCGCGAAGCAGCCTCGGCGAGACGGGCAGCCGAACCTTCGACGAAGCTCACCGTGGACCCCTCGGGCAAGGCTCCGCTGAGCAGGATTGAACCGTCCGGCTCGATCTTCCTTGGCGCCCTGACGCTGACGAGTTGATCGAATAGCATCAACCCGAGTTCGCTGGTGAGCAAACGCTGTCCCGGGGCCGGCGAGGAGTCCCAGACTCCGCTGCGGCTGACGCGCGCTTGGTAGGCTAGCACAGCCGGCTCTCCGTTTAGCTCGATGACGCGCTCCTTGTGGGCGCGCGTCACAGTCATACGGTCGCCAGCGGGGTCAAGACCGAGATCGGTCCCCACCCCCCAACGATTCTTGGAGAACAGCTGAACGGCCACCGCACCACCCACCGCCGCCTTGGCTCCGAGGGCCACCTTGGACTCGATCAATTGGCAATCGTCGGCCGCACCTGCACCCGCAAAGACATGGTCATCGAGAGGCGTCCTACCCATCTCGATGACCAGCTTCTCGAGGCTCGAAGAGAAGCTGTCGCCAAACAGGAGTGTCACCGGATAGGCCCGCCCGCGAACGGCGGATTCAAGCAGGTCATCGGTAAACCTGCTGAGGAGCGCTCGCCTCAGCGCTCCAGGCGCGCCAGCCATCGACTCGACAAGTGCTGGAGTAGCAGAGACGTCCCCCCAGCGAACCAGCAAGATGGAGAGCCCACCACTCTGTACTCCACGCTCCGTTAACTCACCAGCCGAACTGGTGGATACGATCGTGGTCCCCGGAAACCGCACCAACAGCAGGGCGTTGACGCGCGCGATATCGTGTCTCGGAGAGGCGAAAACGAAGATGAGATCCGGACGGCTCTTTCCCCACGAGCGCGGCACCGACGAAAGCGCGGCGTGTACTGCCGCTTCGGTCTCCGGCAGCGCCGATGCAGCACTTGCGCATGTCGTGCGTTTGAGTGTGGCGTCCGACCTGCGCCGAGCGCGACGAGACCTCTTCTCGGTCTCATTCGATGCGACGCCCGGTGAGCCCAAACCCCAAGTCTGCCCAGCCCGTCCAGCCGCGTTCGTTGTCCTGTACCCCCCGTTGCGCACGCTATACATTACGGTGAGTTCGAGACGGTTGGTAAGGCCCGAATGCGCCAACATGGGAAGGCTTCATGGCCGACCCCCCGACAAAGGCGGAATCGGTCCGGAGGTCCCTGACGCCACAGGACCCGCGGCGCGCGACACCGGTGAATGACCACAGAAAAGCACAACACAATACCGGCCCCCGTGGACGGGTCGAAACAAGTCAGCGGTCGGGTCGCCCAAAACGACAAACTGCCTCAATGCGCAACCCATCAGACAATGTGAAATCGCTCGCGATTCTGTGCCACGAACGCAACGTAGTAGTCGGAATCGTGGAACGGTTCCAACTCCCCGGACTCGACTGCGCTCTCCAGAACCCGCTTGACCTCGCCGACCAAACGTGACGGGGGCAGTCCAAACGCCTCCATCAGCGCACTGCCGACCCCCTTCGGCAGTGGGGGTCGCTTGGCATCTTCGATAGCCAGTGCGCCGATGCGTGTCCCGAGCTCGTCGATGAGGGCGATTCCTCGCCGCTTCTTCTCGGGCCGCTTCGTGGTGATGTCCGCTCGCGAGAGGCAGAGCAGGTTGTCGAGGTTTGCCCCCACTTCTCGGGCAAACCGTCGGACCGCGCTGTCGGTCCAGCGAGAATCGTATTGACTCGCCCGGAGGTGATGGAGCACCAGAAAGCGTACACTCTTGCGCAGTGATGATTCCCCCCTGAACAGCCCGAGCCGCCGCTCCAAACCGTCGAACATCCGCGCCCCCACCTCGGCGTGCCCCAAGAAGTGCACTTCCCCGTTCTCATCGACGCTCCGCGTCCGGACCTTGCCGATGTCATGGAAAAGGGCCGCCCATCTCACTTCGAGCCGGCACACGCTCTGCCTGACGACTTGAAGCGTGTGCTTCCAGACATCCTTGTGGCGCCATTCCCCGTCGCCGAAACCTACGAGCGCCTTGACCTCCGGAAGCATGTGGTCGAGCACGCCCGCCTCGAGCATCGCCGAGAGCCCCTCGTCGGGGTACTCACCCAGAATGATGCGGTCGAGAAGCGGGCGGATGTCCCCAGGGGAGAGCGCCTCCACCTCGACCCCCTCCACAACCACGAGAGGTCTGTCCGCAGTCCCCGCAGTCGAGCATGCGACAGCGCGCTCGAGGGCATACATCGCTCGCGAAGCGTCGGCTGGCACCGCATTGGTCACTTTCTGAAGCATGTCTCGAGGCCAGATCGGCTCATCGAGGCGACGAGTTGCCTCGAGAGGCTCGGCCGCATACCACAGCTGTGCCCGAAGCACGAAATCCGACCTCGCGAAAAAGGGGCGCGACCCCGCCGGCCGCGATAGGCTTGTATCGACGCACATGGCCGGTCGCTTAGCCAACCTGCTCCACAGTCGGACGCCCCAGGTCGGCCGCACTGTGGCCCGCTTGCTGTGCGTTGTTCTGGCGATCCTGGGCGCGCTGCCCCCGGCTGCTGCGCTCGCCCTCCACTCCCGCGCTGTCACGGACTGGATCACGGCGCAGACGCAGACGGTCCTGCGCACGGAGCTCGGACTCGAAGCATCCTACACTCTGGAACAGAGGCTTTGGCCCCTCGGCCTCAGGTTGACGCACTTGCGCGTCCCATCAAACGACGGTGGACCAGACGCGCTCCGAATCGACGAGATCGTAGTGAGACCGCGCCTCCTGTCTCTGCTTTCCGGAAACCTCGAGGCCGGCGCAATCGAAATCGTCAACCCCCGCGCTCGGCTGGTCTTCCAGAACGGCGGCATTCACAACGTCAACTATCGGCTACCGCAATCGAAGGGTGGCGGGAAACCGCTTCGACGCGCGCCGTTCTCGACGCTGACCGTGCGCGGAGCGGTGGCAGAGCTCGAGTTCGGAGACGTTTCAGCCCATATCGGCGCAACCGATCTCGATCTCGTCGCGGGGCCCGAACTCGCATTCTCCGCATCGCTACGGACAGGCGAGTCCCGTTCGACATGGGTCAGGGCGCCTTTTGCCAAGCCCGGCGTCAAGGTCGACATGACCCCCTACCGCTATGAAGACGTGCTGTGTTCAGCCCAGGCGAGTCTTCGCTACAGTGCGGGCAGGGTGGAGGTCGATCACCTGTCGATCAAGGGGATCGCCGACTCAAAGAGCGAGCGCGACACGCGCCCCAAGTGCCCAGACCAAACACGTGGGAGGGAGGAGGTCGTGTCCCTCACCCTGGACGACGCCTCGCTCGATCTCAGCGACAGCTCAGCACTTTCGGCAACCGGAAGTCTCGAAGCGCGAGCACCGCTCTGGCTCGCGAACCGTTTCGCCCGAATGCCACCGCTGCTCGGTTCGGTGGAGGTTCAAGCGAACGGACGCTATTCGCCCCAATCTCGACTGCCTGAGCTCTCTGCCCGAGTTCAGGGGCGGGGCCTCGGCCTGGATCGCTACCATATCGCCAGGCATTTCTCCGCGGCCGTCCTGACTCAGGGCACCCACATCGTGGTCCCACGGCTCGAACTCGGCATTGCGAATGGCGTCGTCGTCCTGCACGACACGCTGGTCGAGCCCTTCACACCGGGTATCCCGGTGACCACACGACTCGCCGAAACCTCCGGCATGACATTCCCTGGGCTGATGCGAGATCTCGGAGTCACCGAGCACACGATCATCGGATGGAACTTCGGAGAAACCCTGATTTCGGGCGTACACGGCACGCTGAACCCGCTTCATCTCGACGCCGAAATCGATTCCAACAACGACGGATTCGCCGTCTACGACCGCAGCTGGAACGATCCCACGCGGCGCACCATGATCGCCGTGCCGGCCGCAACTGTTCGGGGCAGGCTCGGCGTGCGCCCCAACGCATTCGAGTTCTACGACACCACCGCTTCCTTCGGCACGAGTTCAGTCCTGGCGGAGCTCGTCTCCATCGGCTTCACGGATCGGATAGAAATCCGCGTGGGAAGTGGCTCTTCAGTCGAACTCGCCGACATTGGACCACTCGTCGGAATTCCGATCTCCGGGCGGATGGACCTCGAGACCTCACTCGAGGGAAGCTATGCTGACCCGCTGCTTCTCGGGACGACGTCGGTCAGAGACTTCGTCTTCGGCGGGTTTCCCATCGGCAACATCGATCGCAGCGTGGTTCGCTTCCGCCCCCTGTGGCTCGAGTTCGAAGAGCTCGAGGCTAGCAAGGGAGCTTCCAGGTTCCGCGCGCCCCTCGCTCGGCTCGACTTCGACACCGACGCTTCGGTCGCGGTTGATGCGCACGTCATCAGCGATGCCTTGGACCTGCGCGATTTCTTCGCGATCTGGCACCTGGATGAAGATCCGCGCTGGGACGGAATCGAAGCCATGACACAGGTCAACGCGCGCGTCCGATATGCGCTTGGAGGCAGAAACGACCCGTGTGGCACAGGCCACCTCGAGGTAGATGGGAAGTTGGCCGTCTCTCGAGCGTTGTTCTTTGGAGAACACTACGATACCGGCTCGGCGAGCCTGTCCTTGGACTGGAATGACATGGACGCCAAGGCTCACGGAATGACGTTATCGCTGTCCGGAATGACCCTACGGAAGGGGAAGGGCACGTTGCTTGGCTCGTTCTCGGTCAGCCCCGGCGCACTGGTGACCGGACACGCAGTCGCCACGTCCGTTGCCCTCGCGGACATCGACGGCCTCGGAAAGCTGCGGAACGTCGCCGAGGGAACCGCGAGCGGTTTCATCGAGCTCTCCGGGCGTCTCGACGCGCTCGAAGCCCACGCTACCGCATCGATCTCCGAACTGCGGGTCCGGGACTCGAAACTCCCGGCGAGCGAGCTGCAGGTGAGCCTCGCACCAGCGCCGATAACCGACAAGCCCATCTCCCGCTCGGCCTGCGGTGGACCAATCTACCCTCCCTTCGATCGCGCACGGTACGACAGGGACCCGATCGAAGGGACCTTCATCGTTTCCGGACAGCTCTTCGGTGGGCAAGTGCGCTTCGAGCGACTGAGCATGACTCAGCAACGGGAACCGCATACGCAGGGGGAAGTCGCCATTCATCAACTGGATATTGGCTCGTTCGCGCGAGCTTTTCCCGCGCTGCGCGGAATCGACGTCCCCCTGGACGGTTCGCTCACTGGGCGAATGGCGATCAAGGACTTCACGACGAAGACCCCCACCCGAGCCGAGGTCGAGGCGGAGATCGAGAGCCTCTGGCTCGGGCAGGGCGCGCTGCGGGTTGAGCTACTCACCAAAGCAGCGAAGCTCAGCCTCTCCAACGGAACGCTGCGCTTCCCAGAACTCAAGGTCGGCGTCGGAACCTTTGAGGAACCTCCCACGATTCTTGGCGTTCATGGACAGCTCTCGCGACTCGACTCGTCGCCCCGGGTGGAAGCGACGCTGGAGCTCGAACCGTTCGACATATCGCGACTGACCAAGGCCTTCCCACAGATAGAACGTGCTCAGGGCAGGGTTACTGGCGCACTAACCGCCATCGGACCGCTGAGCAAGATACGATACGCTGGGAAGTTCCAACTCGAGTCCGGCGAGCTCGTGACGAAGAACGCCCCGTGGGCATTCACCGGGGTTCGCCTGGTCGTGGCACTCGACGACGACCAGATTCGAGTCGTCGACGGTCGAGCGAACCTCGGCAATGGCACGCTGCTACTGACAGGTTCGGCCTCACTCGACGGAATGATTCCGAAAGACCTGAGGCTCGAGCTTCAGGCGCGCAGTGTCCACGCTCCGCTCCAGCCCGGGATCGAAGGCACGATGAATGCCGATCTCGTCGCCGCTTGGCAGAACACGGATACCAGTAGCGTTGATGCGGCGCTACCCAGCATCACGGGAAGCGTCGACGTCCTCTCCTTCGCCTACACTCGTCCCATCAGTATGTCCGTGGACATCAGTGATCTGACCCGACGCGGAAAGCGCACAGAGTTCGACTCCTACGACCCGTCGGCGGACCGGGTACGCTTCGATGTCCAGCTCTTGGCGTCCCGTCCCCTTCGCATCCGTAACAACCTCCTCGAAGCAGAAGTCGACATCGCCCCGGAGGGGCTCCGGCTGCAGGGCACGAACCAACGGATTGGCCTGGTTGGCAAGCTCAACGTCAAACCGGGAGGACGCCTCGTCCTGCGAGACAGCGAGTTCGAAGTACGAAACGGGTCGGTGCGTTTCACGAACCCGTCGCAAGTCGAGCCGCAAGTCGACTTCACTGCGACCACCGAGTATCGCAGGTATTCGGACAGCTTCGACACTTCCCCTGACGCGGTCAGCAACGGCGGCGGAACGGCCAACGCCACAGGCGGCCGCTGGCTCGTTACGATGCACGCTTACGGCGACGCCGAGGAGCTCAAGGTAGACCTCTCCAGCGACCCGGTGCTGGCCCAGGACGACATATTCCTCCTGCTCGCAGTTGGCGTGACGCGAGCCGAACTCGACCAGTCACAGTCCGCAAGCGTTGGGGAAAGCGTGGCGCTCGAAGCCCTCGGCCACCTCAGTGGGGCCGATCAAGCCGTGAGCAGAGCGATTCCGGTCATTGATGAATTCCGCTTTGGCAGCGCGTATTCGTCCAAGGCTGGGCGAACGGAACCAACCGTCACGATCGGAAAGCGCCTGGCGGAACGGATTCGTGCCAGCGTGACCACCGGGGTCGCTGAATCACGGGAAGTCCGCTCCAAGCTCGAGTGGAGGCTCAGTCCGCGTCTCAGCCTCGAAGGAACCTACGACAACGTGAACGACATCTCGAGTTCTGCGCTCGGCAACGTCGGCAGTGACCTGCGCTGGCGGATTGAATTCGAGTAGGACCCGGGCAGACCATTCGCCTTGCGCGGAAGGCACAGCGTGCACGGGAGCACAGATCGCGTGGGTATGAGAGCACCGGAGCGCAGCCGCAACTCCCCGAACGCCCCCCACACGGGCAGTGTCCGAGCGGGCCCCCGCGCCGTGGCCCCTTCCGCGCGGGGCGGCTCGCTGCCAGACCTCCGAGCAAGACGTGGACGGATACCCATTGAAAGAGTCGGTTCTCCTGCCGCACAGCCGTTCGTCGCTCGACGCCGTTGAACCCAATACTCACCGGTTTCGGGCTGCCGGACGCTCAACACCTGCTATGCTGCGCCCCATCGTGAGAGTCCGCTTGGTGAAGACCGTCGGCTTCGAGGCCGCGCACAGGCTAACGCGAGTACCAGAGACGCACAAATGCGCGCGCATGCATGGGCACAGCTTCAAGATCGAATTGGCCGTCACAGGGGAAGTCGACCCCGTCAAGGGGTGGCTTGTCGACTACGCTGAGCTTGCCGAAGCCTGGCGACCGCTTCACGAGCAGCTCGACCACAACTGTCTGAACGACGTTCCCGGCCTCGAGAACCCAACCAGTGAGCACATTGCGCACTGGATTTGGTCGCGCTTGAAGCTGAGCCTGCCAGGTCTGGAGCGGGTCGTCGTCTGCGAAACCTGTCAGTCTCGCTGCGAGTATGAGGGCGGCTGAGCAGCTCCAGATTGAGGCTCTGGCGCCGCGCAGGCGAGGCCGGCCGCGAGGAACGCACGAAGCGTACTAGAGTACGTGAGCACGTGCCGCAACGGCCAACGATGCATCCGCGGATGCTGCAGCCTCTAGCCGAACTTGCATGGCTCTTCCCTGGTGGACGGCCCGTGGCACGTTCGCGGAGAATCGGTATCATCCGGGCCGCTCGCACCAGACGACTTCTACTGCGAGAGGTTGGCAGAAAGCCCGCCCGGCAAGCCTGGTTGATGGCGAAGCGGGACCGAGCACCGGACCGGAACATACACCAGTATTTGAGGACCGGAAGCTCCGGGTTCCGCGCAGCCAACGGCCAGGATCGCCGGGCGTCGTCCCAGTCGAGGTCTCGCAGTAGTGCTACGAGGGGTTGCATAGCCAAGCCCACGGTCCCTCCGGCTCACCACGGTCGACGCGAATCGGACACGACAGCGGAGTCGCGAAGGATTCCGCTAGGTCCCGAGCAAGGGGCTCCGACCAGTCCCGAGCACCGTCGATGCGCGCCCGAATCACGCCGCCCCCATCGATGAACCAGGTCTCGGGGTAAAGTCGAGTACCATACTTATCCGAGACCACTGTGGCTTCGCTGTCCACGAAGACGGGAAACGGGGGAGCGCCACCCAGGACCGAGCGAAGGGTCGATTCGGCGTCCTCGACGCTATCGTCCGTGCTCACAGCAATGACCACCATGTCGCGCCGCCCCCGCAGAGCAGTGGCCAGCGCGGCCAGCGACGGCATCTCCTCAAGACACGGTCGGCAGCTCTTGGTCCAAAAATTCATGATCACAACCTTGCCGCGGTAGTCTGAGAGCCGCCCTGTGCCACCCCCAAGCTTGGGTAGCTCGAAGTCGGGTGCAAGCCGGTTTCGATTAACGTAGTCGGGCGCGAGCTGGCACACGGGCGCGCACAAGCGGCGATGCTCGGCGTCGGTCGCAGTTCGGACGAACGAAAACACGATCGCTGCGGCAACTGCGATGAACACGAGCTGGACGACGGGAGCGTTTCGCACTGGGGCTCCAGTTTCTCACGAACTGGGCCTCCCGGCCACATGATGGCCTGGCGGTGACGCGGATTCGGGCTTCACTGCCCCTGTCGGAGCGCCCTGTGGTAGGCTTCGCGCTGCCCTGACCGAATCCTCCGACCCACCGCCCCTGCCCGCGCTGCGCAGCCACACGGCCGCGTTGCTGTCGTGTCTGAGCAGCGAGGGTCGCGGCTTGATCATCCGCCCCCGATCGGTCTCGACGAACTGGCCATCCTTCGTTTCCGATACCGCGGTGGAGATTCTGAAGCGAACGCGGGATGACCTGCTCGGCAGCTCAGACCGTGACCTGCTCGCGGCAGGAGAGCACCTTAGGGTAGACGCTTGGCGGCGGTCGCGAGCCTCGGCAGGCTCGCTGTCGGTGTTGCTTCGCAAAGGCGACGGAACCTACGCCAACGGCACGTTATTCGGCAGTCCGGACGACGCCGTACCAGATGTGTACTTCGTCGTGCCGAGCGAAGCCCCCGAAATCAGCTCGCTCGGGGCAGCAGCCAGTCAAGTCCTGCAGGATGCACTCGAAAGGCTTCCGACCGGGGCGGCCACGTTCCAGGATGGCGTGCTCACCTTCGCTTCGCACCGGTTCTGCACCACGCTTGGCTGCGGCGATTCCTCTGAACTGCTGGGGCTTTCCAGCGCCACCCTCGTGGCGCCTCGGCACCGCGCTCTATTCGATGCAGCCCTAGCCAGGGCCACGCCGAATTCGACGGCGACGCGAGCATTCGAAACCCGACTCCGTCGCGCGGATGGGCAGTTCGCAACTGCCCTCGTGTCGTGCGTTGGCCTGAACACGCCGTCGACAATCACCGCGCTCCTCTTGGTGCATGACACCAAGTCCAGCCGAGCACCCCTGGGGGAGAAGCTGATCTCGGATCGCTCGACCGCGCTCGGTACGCTGGTCGCAGGAGTCGCGCATGAGATCAACAATCCGCTGGCGTACGTCACTCTCAACCTGCATTTCGTCGCGCGCGAGCTTCCTCGATGCACTGGCAACCCCGAACTGCGGAAGCTCCTACTTGAACGTTTGGCCGAGGCGCAACACGGTGCGGCACGAGTCAGCGCCATCGTGCGTGACCTGAGAACATTCTCGCGAACCGAACACGAAGAGCGAGTCGAACCCGTCGACCTGGTGAGCGTACTCGAGCAGTCGGTGCGTATGCTCGATCTGGCGCAGCCGGTACGCATTCGACGGGTGTTCGTCCCGGTGCCGCCCATTATGGGCAACGCTGCTCGACTGGAACAGGTGTTCCTGAATCTCCTGCTCAACGCGGCGCAAGCTCTACCGGACACCGAACCCGCACGGCGGGTGATCACGCTCGAGCTCAAGCCATGGTCGGACAATGGTCGAAGCCTCGTCGAAGCGTCGGTCAGAGATGGCGGGGCAGGAATCCCCGCGGAACTCCTCGATCGGGTTTTCGATCCATTCTTCACCACCAAGGGTCCTTCCACAGGCACAGGGCTCGGTCTTCCCATCTGCCACAACATCATCACTCGGCTTGGTGGCGAGATACGCGCAGAGAGTCAGCTCGGCGTCGGCACCACATTCCACGTGAGACTCCCCGTCGCTGACCGCGCCGTCGCGCGACCCCTCGCCAGAGTCATGACACCCATGCCCCAGAACCTCACAACCCGCGCCCGTCTCCTGGTGATCGACGACGAACCCCAGGTTGCGCTGGTGCTGGCTCGACTGTTGCGCCAGGAATACGAGGTAGTCGTTTCGATGAGCGGTCAGGATGCCTCGAATCTCCTGAACCACGACAAGCGGTTCGATCTCATCCTGTGCGATCTCCTGATGCCTGGGGTTTCCGGCATGGATCTCTATCGCGAGCTACAGCAGCAGTCGCCAGGCTTCGAAACCCGCATCGTCTTTATCACGGGCGGGGCATTCACCCCGCGGGCCGCACAGTTCCTCCAGAACGTCCCCAACCCTCGACTCGAGAAGCCCTTCGATCTCGAGCGCGTGCGGTCGTCCGTTCGCAAGCTGGTGGCTGCTCGCCTACGCTGAGCGCCTCCACACCGCGAGGGCGCGCCGGATTTGCCCGTGATAGGGTGGGCACAATCGATGGCAGGCTCGCATCTCAAACTAGAAGGGAGACTCCTTGGTCAGCTGGCTCAAGCCAGCAAACGCTACTCGCTGATCGAAGCTGGCGATCGGATAGCCGTCGCCGTGAGCGGAGGCAAGGATTCCCTCGCGCTGCTCGATCTCATGACGCTGATACGCGATCGGACGCCGTTCAAATTCGAGATCATTGCCGTGCACGTCGAACAAGGACAGCCCGGCTTCGCGAGAGACGTGCTGCCGCGCTACTTCGCCGACAAGGGTTATGTTCATGAGATTATTACGGAAGACACGTACTCCGTGGTTCGTTCGAAGATCCCACGCGGCAAGTCCTACTGCTCGCTCTGTTCACGCCTCCGCCGCGGTATCCTCTACACGACGGCAAGGCGACTCGGCGCCAACAAGATAGCGCTCGGGCACCACGCCGACGACGCTATCGAGACCCTTGTCCTGAACCTCTTGTACTCCGGCCAGCTGAAGGCGATGCCAGCCAAACTCTTCGCCGACGACGGTCACAACATCGTCATCCGACCCCTGATCCTTGCCGCTGAGGCCGATCTCGCGGCACTGGCAGCATTCAAAGGCTACCCTGTCATTCCCTGTGGACTGTGCTCAAGCCAAGCCAACCCGAAGCGCCGGCAGGTCAAGGAGTGGCTCGCTCAAGTCTCGGGACAAAATCCGCATGTTCGCGGCAATCTGCTTGCTGCACTCATGAATGTCCGCGCAACGCACCTACTCGACCGAGAGCTCCTCGATCAGCTCGGAATCGCGCATGCCACCAAGGAAGCAGACGCCGCCGAGATCCTCCAGACCTAGTCGTGTCGAGTTCGCTCCTATCGGCCAGTCCAGATTGGGTTGACGGGGGCACCCGTTGTGCATCGCCGATTGGGGCTCCTCGCGCGCGGAGCAACTTTGCGCCACACGGGCCAGCAGGCATGCTTGCGTGTTGGACACGAGACGCGCGAGTATCGGGATTCCCTGGCGTTTCGCACGGAGGCCCCCATGGCGGCCTCCTTCGGGTGCCTGCCACCACACTCTGGGCTTGCCGTGCTGCGATCTTTCGGCAATTGTTACCCGCCCAAAGCGCCCCACCCATGGGACCGGCCAACCCACCGATACCAATGAGCAGCGACGAGACGCCCGCAGCGCGAAGCCTGGAGGGCAGTGCCGACTCCTTTGTAGGTAGGGCACCGAACAGTGGACCCCGAGCATCGGACGGCCGAGTCTCAGATTCGTCAGAGCTCGCTGTCAACCTCACCGCACCCGAAGCGGTTGCGGGGCTTCTCGCCGAGCGTCGCTTCACCCGGTTGGCGCGCAGCCTGCTGGGCGAGAGAACGGACATGGTGCTGGCGGCTGCCCGCTCCTGCGAGACGGGCGACCACTTCCAGGCCCGCGTCGGGTTGCCCATGCTCGATGCGCTGCTCGCGAGGACTTCCAACGGGGTCAGTTACCGCGGGGAGGAGCATCTCCTAAAGGGCAAAGGCTCTCTGTTCATCTCGAACCACCGAGACATCTTGCTCGACTCGGCCTTGCTGAGCCGGCTCATGATCATGCGGGGGCTCATCGGTCCCCACCCGGCAATCGGCGACAACCTCCTTCAGAGTGGTTGGATTCGTAACTTCTTCCGGCTCGTCGAGAGCTTCGTCATCCGCCGAAACCTGAAGGGCAAGGAGCTCTACGCCCACTCGCGTCAGGTCTCGGAGTACGTGCGAGAACTCATCAGCAGCGGCCAATCCGTGTGGATCGCGCAACGCCAGGGTCGTACGAGGGACGGGTCGGACCGAACAGAGCCCGCACTCCTCCGCATGCTCCTGCTCGCCTATGAGCGGAGTCGCGATCCCAACGAGGCGCCGCTGCCAGTCACTCCCGTTGCGGTCTCCTACGAGTACGAGCCTTGCGACGTCTTCAAGGCCGCCTGCGTTATCGGAACCTCCGTGCGCAACAGCCCGGTTGACCGCGGACGGCGCGACACGGCTCACATGCTCGGTGGTCTCATGCAGTGCAAGGGGCGAATCTGCCTGACGGTGCGGGAGCCGCTCCTGGTTCACCACAACGCGGCAAGCGCTCGCGGATCGGATCGCGCGGACTTCATCGCTGACCTCGGGTCACGCGTCGATCGTGAGATCGTCAGAGGCTACATGGTGTGGCCCGGCAACTACGTCGCCCACGATCTGCTGCACGGCGAGGCGAAGTACCAAGACCGATATAGCGTCGAAGACCGGGAGAGATTCCTGGACTACTTGGGGCATACGTCCGGGCGGATTCTGGCCGAGCCCCCCGAAGCCCACCGAGCACTGCTCAACTTGTACGCTCGGCCCGTCGATGAGGCCCAGAAGAACTTGGACTGACCCGCACCGAGTGGATTCGGCGCCGGTGCTGGGAGCGGCCGGCACAGTGGCCGTCCTGCCCGAGGGTGAGCCGCGTTCAGCACAGATGATGCCGAGTTCTGCGACTGGGAGAAACATGCCGAATGCCGAACGCGTTCCGTACTCAAAGTGATCGCTACCGCTAACACTCCGGACTTTTTTGGCGTAAAGGGCGCTGCATGGCCAGCAATCGAGACACGGGACCCCACATCGGTTCCTATCGGGACGCAGCAACGCACAAGAACATGCTGCAGGACGTCGTGCGCACGACGTCCTACTACGAAGCGATCAGGGCTGCTGTCAGGACCGGTGACCATGTCATCGACTTCGGCTCGGGTACCGGAGTGTTGGCGATCTTCGCGGCGCGCCAAGGGGCAGGAAAGGTGGACGCCATCGAACGAACCGCGATGGTCACCAAGGCGCGCGAGATCGCGCGCCTCAGCGGGTGCCCTGACATTCGCTTTCACGACGCAGACGAGGACTGCTTCGAAACCGATGGCAAAGCCGATCTACTCATCTCGGAGTGGATGGGGCACTTCGTCTTCTGCGAGTCGATGATGGAACCGCTCATTGCGGTGCGCGACAAATGGCTGAAGAAGGGGGGCCGGATGCTGCCCGAAAGCCTCTCACTGCATGCCGCGCTGGTGATCGATCCCATGTATCACGAAGATGATGCCTTCCTCGAAGGCTCGCCGTACGGCATCGATTTCGGGCCGATCGCGGATTTGCCGCTCCGCCAGAGTCGCCTGGTGGACGTCGGCGAGGACCATATTCTGCCGACGATTTGCGCGCTCAACACCCTGGACATGATGACCATCACCCGAACCCCGTCGGTTCTGACCGGTGATTTGACGGTCGATCGCGAAGCGGTCGCGTTCGGCCTGGTTGGCTGGTTCGATGCCCAACTGTACGGCGACGTGAGGTTCGGAACCGGGCCCTACGATCCGCAGACTCATTGGCGGCAACTCTACTTCCCCTTTCCCCATCCCTTCGAGGTCAGTCCGAGCCGCCCTCTGGCCATCAGCTTCCGGCCGCCCCGCGAGGTTGATTGGTTCGAGCCGACGTGGGCGTGGTCGATCAGCGACGGCACAACGACCATCGCCGTCGATGAAGTGGACACCTTCACTCGCTCCGGAACGCTCCACAACCTCCCCCCGCGCCAGTGAGGCGTTCCGCCGCAGCTTCGGTCTTCAGTTGCAGGGAGCCAGCACCGAGAGGAACCAAGGAGCTGGGTTCCTGCAGCTTCCACACGTAAGACCCACGATCCAGATGCCGGTGTTGTCGATTCCCGCGAACGGATGCCCACTCTCGTCGGTCAGCTGCGAGAGATTGACTTGCTGCCCGGACGTGATGCGATAGGTCCAAGTCTTGCTGGCCAGACCCGTCTGAAGGTTCAGGAATTGTTCCTGAAGATCGCTGATGGTGAGGTTCTCGTAGTGACCCACCATGACGTCGGTGATCTTGGTGGGGATCCACTCCCTGCCCATCGAGTTGGTCGTCAAGCGATTGAAATCAATCCAGCTGAGCACGACATTGCCCGTGCCGGCGGGAATACCAACCGGTGACAGGGACAGCAGGTCCACGCTGTACTCGAGGGTGGTAGAGGCGTTCGTCAGTTGAACGGCGGTATTCGTCTCGCTCGGATCTGGCTCGAAGAACGCGAGCATCTTCGTCCCCTGACCCAATACCACGCCGGAGGCCACCATCACCGCGTAGGTGTTCTGCGCCGGCGGGTTCTTGGCGGGATCCACGTAACTGAGCAGCGTCTCCTCCGGCACAGGGCTTCCCCCGGGGCCCGTGACTTGCAGGAACCGAGCCGAGCTCATGGCGTTCCCGGTCTCCAGCACCCCAGCGCCCACCATGTCGTTCGTGTCGAGCAACTCATCGTTGATGCCCTGGAGGAACTCCGTCTGAGTGACGTTCCACAGCACCACTTGCATCATGTCCACGCTGGTCATCGGATCGAACGGATGCCCGAGCATGTCGATAGTGATCGCACTCCAGTCAAAGGTGAGGTCGCTGTTCGCCGCCACCTTGGTCGTCGTCGCCGAGATGCTACTGCTGAAACTGTAGTTCATGGCGTCGACCAACGTGATGAGCGAATTCCCGTTGGCGTCGACGGTACTCGCCAGCACGTCGGTGCAATCCGCGGGCTTGCTGACGACGCTGCTGCCGCCCCCGGTGGACCTACCGGGCCCGCCCCCCACGGCTGTCGCGCCACCAGTGCCGCTGCCTACGGCTGAGCCGCCCCCCGTTCCGTCCGAGCCGCCCCCCCTCCGCCGTCGCTGCACGCAATGGCCAATACAACTGCAATGGCCAGACTTCCAGGGGCGGTGGTCAGCAGGCGGGGGGCGGTCATCAGTGGTCTTCCTTGAAGTGTGCTCAGGGTGGCGTGTGGGAAATCGATCGGACGGTTCGTGGGCAAGGGATCCTTGGGCAGCGGCTAGAGGCCGAGGTCGCTGGGCGCGCCATACAGAGTGGGTCGCCATTCCGAGTAGCCGATGGTGGATCCTGTATCGATGGTGAGAACGGCGTTGCCGCTAGCGTCAATCTCATGGATCTCGTTGGAGGTCGAATACGTCACGAGTGTGTTGCCTCCCGGGAGCCTCTGCACGTCACCGAGGTTGGAGGTACGCGCTCCCCCGTTGTACCGCATGCGCTCGGTGCCATCCAAACCGTACTCGATTATTGATGCGTTGGACCCGTCACCTTGATTGGCAAAAATGATGATGCTGTCGTCCAGCAGGTGAACGCCGTGTTGCTGGCCACCCCAGGTGCTGTTGGGGCCGACTCGATCCGAAAGCCTCCAGTCGACTTGGCCGCTCCGGTTCACGATGTAAACGTCGATCATGTGATCGGAAAACGTGTAGACGTCCTCGGTGGCCGAATAGCGGAGCGAGTTGCTGTGGCACTGACCACTCGATACGGTCGAAGACTCGAAGATGTCGACGGTGGTTCCGCTCGGATCGATCTCGACGATGTTGTCGCAATCGTTCCCGCCGTAGTCGAGATACGCCATCTTCGATCCGGTAACCGGAGTGATATCGTGAGAACCGACGACATCATAGATCTGGGAATCAAGGGTATCCATGGTGACTCGCTCAATCGCTGCACCATTGAGACCGGAAGAGATGAGCCACATGTTCTTGCCGTCGGCAGACATCCGCGCGCGGGCTAGACTGTTGAGCGTCGACGACTGGTACCACCACACGATCTCGCCATCGGGGTCGATGACAAAAGCAATGGCGCCACTGTTCCCCATCGACATCCCCGACTGGAAGAGCTCGCTGATGATGAAGCCGCGTTCCCTCGCCGCCTCGTTGATCGGGTTGAAGTCGTCCAGCGTCACCAGGTTCGTGGCTCCCCCGGTGCGCACCGTGTTGTCGGCACTGGAGAAGGTACCCGTGGCCGTCGTGGCGACGACACGGAAGTGGTAGTCGCTGTTCGGCTTCATGCCCAACAGGAGCGTCCGAAACCCGGCCTCGGTCAGGTCAACCGGCGCCACCATCCCGTACGAGGTATCGAGCCCGAACTCGATGTGAGCCTCCTCGATAGTGTCCCCTCCGACCATCGACCACTGAACGATACCGATGGTGCCCGGGGCGGTCGGTTGTACCTCGCTCGCCAGCTGAACGGTAACCGTGAAGTCCCCAGCAACGACCTCACCCGTACCCCCGGTACTGCCGGTGATCCCGCCGGTCTCGCCTATCGTTCCGCCAGTGGTGGTGGACATGCCTCCCGTATCACCCGACACGCCTCCGGTGCTTCCCGTCATTCCGCCCGTACCCGATCCGTCACCCGTACCCGATCCGCCACCCGTGCCGGGCCTACCGCCGATAGTGCCGG
>CAYRKE010000067.1:0-8952 GCA_964424695.1 uncultured Polyangiaceae bacterium | reverse complement strand
ACCGTGCCGCCAGTGTTGGATACCATCCCGCCCGTGTGAAAAACCGCGCCGCCAGTGCTGGACCCGCTTCCCCCGGTGCTACTAGCACTGCCACCCGTATTGCTGGTACCTCCCCCCGTTCCGCCGGAGCCCTCGCTCACGGACGAACCACTGCCGCTGCTGCTGTCAGTCCCGCCAGTCCCGCTGCCAGAGGACTCCCCGCCCCCATCGGAGGAGCAATTCACCAGTGCCGCAGACAGCGCAAAAACCAGCAAAGTTCGCGCAATGTTCGTGTTTGCTCGTCTCATGATGGTCCCCATGAAGCTCAAAGAAGCAGTGCTTGAAGTGACAGCGTGCGTGAGAAGGAGGCATCGCCAGCAACACCGGTGCCAACGGTCGATGCGAACGCGGCGAATTCTCGATTTGAACAGGTCAGTACCCGGCGAAGTCTACGGCAGGCGTGGCCTTTGCTTGACGCGGCAAGCCACTGAGCGGCCACTCGGACACAGACAGACAACGGGTGTTCGGCGCGGGACCCCAGGGTTACCGATGAGGGTCGAAGCCAAACGGCGTCCCGCCTGCGGCCAGGTGCTCGCCAGCAGTTGGCCGAACTCGAGGGTGGCGGAAGGTAGCCGGCTAGCGTTGTTGCTGGGATAGCCGGAAATGGCGCGCATTGGGGTGATGTGTTCCGTCGCCAGCGCCGGCTGATTTCGCCGAACAAGACGTCTCGGGGTACGCGCCCCGCGGCGATGCGCAACACTCACGCCTCCCCCTCCCATGTCACTGGTCTCCTGGAAAACCAACCTCGCCGCTCTCTTCACCGCCCAGCTCTGCGCCGCTGTCGGCTACAGTTTCGTGTTTCCCTTCATCCCGCTCTATGTGCGGGCACTCGGCGTCACGGATACCGGCGCAGCAGCACAGTGGGCAGGAGCCATTGGCGCTGCCGCCGCAGTCACCATGGCGATCGCGCAGCCCTTCTGGGGCAGCCTCGCAGACCGCTACGGGCGCCGCGTCATGGTGCTGCGCTCACTCGCGGCAGCCAGCATCACCCTGGCGCTCATGGGGCTTGCAGTCCGTCCCTGGCACTTGCTGGCCCTCCGACTCTTGCAGGGCGCCTTCACTGGCACGATCGCGGCATCCAACGCCCTCGTCGCAACGACAGTGCCAACTGCTCGCCTGGGGTCCTCGCTTGGGCTCATGCAGATGGCCCTCTACTGCGGCATGTCAGCGGGTCCCTTGCTCGGCGGAGTCGTCGCAGATAGCCTGGGGTATCGAGCCCCGTGCTTCGCCGCGGGCGGGCTCTTGCTCCTCTCGCTCTCGCTCGTCGTGGCGTTCGTACGGGAGTCCTTCACGCCTCCCGCCGTCGATGCCCCATTGACGGGCGCCCTGGCCAACAGTCGCCAGCTGTTGGCGGTTCCGGGGGTCGCTCTGGCGCTGGGGATCGCCTTCCTTGTCCAATTCGGTTCTGCGATCGTCACTCCGATCCTGGCGCTCTTCATCGACGAGCTGGCCCAAGGCACGAACGCAGCCACTACCGCCGGCGTGATCATGGCGGGAACCGGCATCGCAAGCGCTCTCGCCGCTGTGCTGATTGGACGGCTCGGGGATCGGCTTGGGCATCGTCGGCTTCTGCCCGTGTGCCTTTTCGGCGCGGTGCTGACCTACCTGCCTCAAGCCTTCGTACATAGCCCCGGCACGCTCTTCGCCCTGCGACTTGCGCTCGGGCTCTTTCTGGGCGGGCTCATGCCCAGCACCAACGCCCTCTTGACCGGTTTGGTACCTGCCCATCGCCGAGGCTCAGCCTTCGGGCTCTCGGGAACGGCGCTGTCGCTAGCCAACGCCATTGGGCCGCTATCGGGGGCCGCAGTGGGCGCTGCGCTGGGCCTGCGCTCGGTATTCTTCGCAACGGCGCTCCTGTATGCGTTGGGTCTCGTATTCGTGCTTTGTCGCTACCGGCAGCTGCCGAACAGTGTCGATGCGGCACCACGCGAGCTTGCACCGCCCGATCGAATGGAGTGATGGGGGGCTCGAACTCGAGCTCAACGCTTCCCGATAGCCTTCCTCTTTTTCACGCCAGCCCGAGGCTCGCGCACCTTGATCTTGGGGCGCTCGTGGAGCGCGTCATGGGGCACGAACTCTATTCGCATGCCCCAGCCGGCGAACGTTGACAGGAGTCTCCCGAACTCGGCGAGTGTGTAGTCTCGATCGTCGATGGTGACGCAGGGTTCGTCGGGCTTGTCCTCGTCGTACTCGTTCCAAACGCACCGCAAGACATGTCCGCGAGGAATCCAGGTTCCAGAGAACTGCGACAGCTCGACCTGTGACTTGCCGAAGGGGATCTCCGTTGCCACGTACTTGCGGGATTTCCGGAACGCGTCGTCAGCGGCCAGCAGTTCGTTCCAGTATTCGAGAAGCTCGGAGTCTTCCATGCCAGCCAGCTTCTCGGCCCCGACCCGAAGGTGGGTGACAGCAACCCCAGGGTCCGCGTACTCGATGATCAGCACGTCCCCCGCCCGCGTGAAATGAACCTCATCGGGCGATGCGATGTGAGGGCTGCGAGGCATGCGCATAGTGGATTTCAAAGTACCACGGACCCGGGTCAGGCTCCACGTCGGGAGGGCGCGCCGCCCCGCGCTCTGCAACGTCCACGCTCGCCGTCCCGCAGCGACACGCCTGACCTTCCTCGTCGAGCAAACACTGGGCAAAGTGACCAGGTAGGCTGGCGCGCTTACGTCGCCAATCGGGCGCCCGCGCGCGCTTCCACCGCAGCCCCGAACGGCGCAGGCGGCCGCGCTCGACAGGTGCCCACGCCTGACCTCTCGAGCCCCACCGAGCGCACGCTTCCTACACTCTGCCACCACCCGATGACCCGGTGCCGCCGCCCGAGAGGGCTCGACTCCAACATCACGGCCTCTCCGGTGATTTGGGCCAGGGCACGAGCATGGGGACGCGCCGCTGATAGTCGCGATACGGCTCCCCAAGCGCGCGAACCAGGTCGCGTTCCTCCAGCCGGGTCCCGAGAACAACCCACGCCGACCACAGCACCCGGAACAGAAGGCTGTCCAGGGTAAGATCGGGATTGACCCAGAGCATGACCAGCACACAGGAATACAGTGGGTGGCGCACCCACCGGTATGGACCAGCCACCACGAATGGCAGAGGCTGCTTAGCCTCATCCCGAAGACTGGCGCGGAGCGCCCGAATTCCGAAGAAGTCGGTGGTGCGAAGTGAGTACACGCCCCAGAGAAAGACCGACACGGCAGCAAGTGCGCAGAGCTGGCATGCCAATCGGGCTGGCCCACGCAGGGTCAGCAGCGAGACACTCGTGTTCTGCCAGAGAAATACCACGAGACAGAGAGCCACTCCGGACGCAATCGCGTAGAGGGCGCCGTGCCACTCGGGGCCGATCCACTGGGACAAGCGCTCGCGATAGCCGAGCCTAATCATCCCACTATGCTGCAGAAAGAAGACGAACGACAATCCTGCATCCCAGGCAAGAACGGCGGGGTCGGTCCAGTAGAAGGCGAGGGCGAGAGAGCCGAGGGGAGCCACCGCCAAGAGGACGAGGGCGCCCCCAGCGCTCGAGAGGGCGAGACCCATCGTCAAACCGGCCAGGACTCGGCGCGAGAACGTGTGCATCCTCCGTGGGAGTATACACGGCGGCGCGGCGCTGAACCCTGTATCGCTCTGCCCCCAGAGATCTGCCGCCAACGAGCCATCTCGAAGGAAGCTCTTGTCCTCCCGAGCAAACTGGAGTGAAATGCGGGCACCCGAGGCACGCCTATGGTCAATGCTGTCGTACTTCTGAACGTCGAACGTACCCTGATCAACCACGTTGCAGAGACACTCGCTGGACTCGATCACGTGAGCGAGGTGTACTCGGTCAGCGGACGGTATGACCTCGTTGCACTGATCCGCGTTGGCAATATCGACGATCTCGCGACAGTCGTGACCACCGACATGTTGCGCATCGAGGGCATCACGCACTCTGAGACGATGCTCGCATTCCGCACCCACTCTCGGCATGATTTGGAGCAGATGTTCTCGATCGGCGCCGACGGGCCATGACGCGTCGTTCGCTCTGAGCCCCCAGTCCGGGCCACCCGCGCGATAAGGCGCATCACGTTCCGAGGGATCTCGGACCCGTAACTACCAGGCGTTCGCCACCACAGGAGTCTACCGTGAGCAAGGCTCGAGAACTATTGCGGAGTGAAGACTGGATGTCGGTCGCGGTGGGGCTCTTCGTCTTCGTGCTGTCCTTGGGGTTGCCACTGGGGGTCGATCTCCTCGGTTGGGCCACCAAGATCTCGGTGTGGAGCGACCTTGGGAAGGCACTCGGTCCGGTGTCCAAGGCGTACTCGAGCCTGGGTGGTCCGACCTCTCTGGTGCTGACGTTCGTCTCCCTGGTTGCACTCATGAGCCTCGCCGCCATGGGCTTGGGACTGAAGGTCAAACGCTTCGCGGCCGCATTCAGCATCCTGCTCGTTATCTCGTTTGTCTGCTTCCTCGCCGGGCACTACGCGTACATCGCTGCGACCCCGGACCAGAGCGCGAAGCTTGGGATCGGCTGGTCGATGAAGCTGACCGGCGAAGCCGGTTTCATCATTGCGCTCGTCGCAGGCCTCGCAGTGGGCAATTTCTTTCCCGGCGTCGCCAGACACCTGGAGGCTGCCACGCGGCCGGAGCTCTTTATCAAGACCGCCATCGTCATCATGGGGATGGGGCTCGGCGTGAAAGCCGTGGAGGCGATGGGGCTCGCGTCGGCGGTCATCTTCCGCGGTCTGGCCGCGATCATCGAGGCCTATCTCATCTACTGGGCGGTTGTATACTTCGTGGCCAGGCGCTTCTTCGGCTTCAGCAAGGAGTGGGCGGCCCCCTTGGCATCGGGAATTTCCATCTGCGGCGTGTCTGCTGCAATCGCGACCGGGGGGGCGATCCGCGCTCGTCCCATTGTCCCCATCATGGTCTCTTCACTGGTCGTCATCTTCGCTGTGGTGGAGTTGGTGGTGCTGCCATTCGCGGCGCAGGCCTTCCTCTACCAGGAGCCGATGGTGGCTGGCGCGTGGATGGGGCTCGCAGTCAAGACCGACGGTGCGGCCATGGCCTCGGGAGCCATCGCCGAGTCCCTCATACGAACCAAGGCGCTGACGGAGCTCGGCGTCGCCTGGGAGGAGGGATGGATCCTCATGACGACCACGACGGTGAAGGTCTTCATCGACGTGTTCATCGGAGTGTGGGCGTTCGTCCTGGCGATCATCTGGTGCACCGTGATCGAACGCCGGCAAGGGGAGCGCATCAGCCCCGCCGAGATCTGGCAGCGGTTTCCCAAGTTCGTTCTAGGCTACGCAGGAACCTTCATTCTGACACTGTGCCTGTGCCTCGCCCTACCCAGTGTCCTTCCGGCGTTCAAGGCAGCTTCCGCAGAAGCAAACATCTTCCGGCAGCTCTTCTTTGCACTGACCTTCTTCGCCATCGGAGCGATCACCAATTTCCGCAAGCTGTGGGAGGAAGGCATCGGCAAGTTGGCAGCCGTCTACGCCTTGTGCCTGTTCGGATTCATCATCTGGGTGGGCTTGGCGATATCCTGGATCTTTTTTCATGGAGTGCGCCCACCAGTGGTCGCGGTATGACCGGAGGACACGATGGAGACCCTCAAGGACCCCGCAGGCAAGCCCTCACTCGCCGAAGAACTGCGCAAGATGGAGCATGAGCCGCTCATGCCCGTCGAAAAGCGCCTCATCACCATCAGTCTGTGTCTTGGAGTGGCCCTCCTGGGCCTGCTCTGGTGGGTGAGCGCGGCCTTTTTCAAGGCGCCGTAGAGGCATTCGTTCACGGTCCCAGAGAGCCTCGACCCGGGATCGCCTTGTGCGGTAGGCGCAGAAAGCCCGAAGCAGCGCGCACACGAGTACCTGAGCACCGGAGCACAGCTGCAAGTCCCGGTCGCCCTCCACTCGGGCGGCGCTCGAGAGTGCCCCCGCTCCGTGGCTCCTTCCGCACGAGGCGGCGGCCGCTAGAGACACTCCCACACGCTGCGCCAGATTTCGGCAGTGGCGCCCGCGGCGGGACCGCGCTTCGTGGAAAAGAAGAGCTCTTGGCCATCGTGGCTGAGTGCCAGATCGGCCTCGGTCTGAGCGCTATTGAGGACGGTGAGGTTCACCACGTCACCGAACGTGCCGTCCGGATCTTGCCGTGACGCCCGATAGATGTCCTTGCCGCCCGCCGCGCCCGGCGCGACTCGATCACTGACGAAGTAGAGCGTTAGCCCGTCCGGCGACAAGGTGGGTGAATCCTCGGAGGATGCCGTGTTGATCCCGGGAAGGTTCACGGTATCGGAGAAGTCGTCGCTCGGGGTATCTCGCGCGGCCTCCCAGAGATCGTCGTCACCCTCGCCCTCAGTGCGGTCCGAGACGAAGACGATGCGTAGCTCGTCGTCCGACAGCCAGGCACGGCGGTCGTTGTAGGCGGAATTCACGCCGCCAACCGCGCTCGGAGCCCCAAAACTGGTGGGGCCCGTCGTCTGCTCCGCAACCACCAAATCGTATCCGGTATCTAGTCCTGATTCACTGGAATCACGGGTGAAGTACAGCCTGCCGCCATCGAAACTCAAGAACGGGATTCGCGTTTCATCGGTGAAATGCGAGAAACTGACTGCCTGAGCCTCCGAGAAGATCGCGCCGCGATCGGCTCGCGTAGCTCGCCAGATCCCGTTCGAGCCGTTGGTGTCCGCGCTGAAGTACAGGGTCAATCCATCCGCGGAGAGGGTTGAGCCCCATGCATCACCGGTCAAATTGGGGATCACGATCCGCTCTGCGGCACGGAATTCGCAGTCGGCCCCGACCCCTCCTCCCCCGGATGAGCCAGAGCCGGCGGCACCGGCAGCGCCACCGCTTTCGGGGTCTCCTCCAGTACCGGTCAAGCCTCCGGTCTGCGTCACGCCGCCCGTCTCCGCAACACCCCCGGCGCTTGCGACGCCGCCGCTAGACGTGGAACCGCCCGACTCCTGGGCCGCCCCTCCTCCGAGGTGCCCACCGCCGTCGGTTCCTGCAACGCCGCCCGCCTCCCCCCGACCCCCAGTGGACGTCCACCCACCAGTATCTCCAGAGCCACCGGCACCCACGACGCCGCCGGCGTCTCCGGTGCCACCCGTAACCAGCCATCCACCTGTGCCGGCCAGACTGCTCGTGGTTCCCCCACTGCCCGAACCCGTTGATCCTCCCGAGCTCGCACCAGCCGAACCGCCCAACACCTGGGAACCACCGACGCCAAGGACCGGCGAGCCCCCAACGTCCAATGTGCCCCCCGTGGCCACCGAACTGCCAGCGCGTCCCAGATTGCCATCGGGCGCCCCAGCAACCCCCGGAGCATCGACAACCCCAGATCCCGAACTCGACGTCGTATCGCCTCCGGAATCACCCCCGTCGCCTCCATGAGTCGCTGGCTCAGGATTGCGGGTGGCCTTGGCGAAATCATCCTCCAGCAGCTGCGGACACCCGCAAAGCACCTGAGACACGCCCAGGACCAAGGCAAGGCGGATCTGGGATGTGGCGTGCCCAAGCGACATGACCCGCAAGATAGCACGAGCCTCTCGCACAGGGTGCTCTTGGGCGTCGAGGCGCGCCGGGGTATGGTCCGAGCACGTGCCAAACTCCGTCGACCATTCAAGCAACCGAACCTGTTGGTATTTTCTCATCCGATCGGTTCAACGATGAGAATCCGGCCCGGCCCCTGGTCGATGCTGGCTGGCTATCTCGTGCTGGCGGGCATGCCTGTCCTGGTACGCCTGGTGGCGGCTCGCGGCTGGGGCGCCGCGTCCACCACTGCGGTGCGCTTCGGTTTCGGAACTCTTGCGATCATTCTGCTGGTGCTTCTCGGCGGAAGGCGTCTCCACACTGAACGCCCATTCCTGCTGTTTCTGCGTGGCGCGCTGGGTGGTTTCTCGGTCCTCACCTTCTTCTTCGCTGTTCAGCGCACGGGCGCGGGCATGGGGACTCTGCTCAACTACACCCATTCGATCTGGTCGAACGTCCTCGCTCTGTTGCTGTTCCGGGAGCGTCCCGACCGCCGATTCTGGCCCCTGCTCGCGCTGGCGATGCTGGGACTGTGGCTCGTCATCGACCCGTCGTTCTCGCACTGGGAAGCCGGCAAGACGCTCGGTCTCCTCTCCGGTATCGCGGGTGGAGGCGCCGTCCTCTGCGTCAAGAAGCTACGCCAAACGGACAGCGCGCTCACCATCATGGCAAGCTTCTCAGCGGTTGGCCTCGGCTTTGCGCTCTTGCTCTTGCCCATCGAAGGACTCGGCTCCCAGGGCCTTCTCGACCCTACGGCTTGGGTGATGCTGGTGGGCATTGCTGCCCTCTCCTTCGCCGGGCAGATGCTCTACACGCATGGGTATCGGGAAACGAGCGTGGCTTTCGGGGGACTGATGAGCTTGCTCGTGCCCACGCTGGCGACGCTGAGCGGGTGGGCGCTTCTGGGTGAACCACTCACGCTCCGGTACGCAATCGGAGCCACCCTCGTGCTTGCCGCCTGCGGAGCCTTCGGGTGGGTCGAGCGCCGCTAGCGTTTCAGGGCAAGGGTCACTACACCAGCCGCGACCAGCGCTATTCCTGACCATTCGCGAAACGAAGGACGCTCGCCCAAGAAGACCACAGCGAACAGCGCCACAAGAACGACGCTGAACTTGTCGACGGGGGCGACTTTTGAGGCGTCACCAACCTGGAGAGCCCGGAAGTAGCATACCCAGGAGGCCCCGGTAGCCAATGCGGACAGCGTCAGGAAGGTCCAAGTCTTCTTGGGCAGCTCGAAGGGATTGCTCCACTTTCCGGTGAGCCAAACGAAACAGCCAAGCACGAAGACGATGATGACCGTGCGCACAAGGGTCGCGAGGTCGGAGTCCACTCCGCGAATCCCAATCTTGGCGAAAACCGCCGTGAGAGCGGCAAACGCCGCTGACGCCACGGCCCACATGAACCA
>CAYRKE010000066.1:31319-36698 GCA_964424695.1 uncultured Polyangiaceae bacterium | reverse complement strand
CGCTCGAGCTAACTACGCGAAATCACACGGCCCCGATTCCGCCGAAGAGCGGACAATGCTTACGAACGCGTGCTCCCCGAGGCTCTGGCTCTGAAGGATGAAGAGCTCGTGCCCATCAAGGTCGACATCCGGGGTGCCATCATGACGGTGATCGGCGCCGTGGACCGGGTGCAGCATCTCCTGCCCGCGATGCAGGATCTTCCCGGCTCCCCCGCGGAGACGGTGGAGAAGCTGCCTGATCAGCTGCGCGCCCTGGGCACCGCGCAGGCCCGCTACGCCGCCGTGACGGCACCTCCTGCCGATCTGCCCAAACTGCTCGAGGAGGTCACGCATTGGCGCGACGTGCTGGTGGCGGAAGAGAAGGCGCTCGTCGTTCGCGGTGTACTGAAGGAAGACGCCCTCGAGCAGCTCACCGGCTTGGCTGGATACAAGAACGTCAGCTTCGATGTGATGACGGTCGCTCAGGTATTGTCGGCCGAGTACGCGGCCATCGAACCTTACACCCGAGTGACGCGGGAAGAGCTCGTCGCTGCCGACAAGGCGGCTTGGGAGTTGGTCCAGGCCGCGGGGACCCGGGAGAAACCGAGCGAATCCGTGGCGGCGGAGGCGGACGTGCGGCAACGCATGTTCAGCCTGGTCCACGGCAGCTACGACCAGTTGCGGCGCGCTGTGAGCTTCCTCCGTTGGCAAGAAGGGGACACCGACGAGCTGGTTCCGTCCCTATACTCGGGTCGAAAGCGTTTGCGGGCAGATCCTAGTGGCGAGGACGCCAGCACTGAAGACGAGGGGGCCGGCGCAGCTCTGGGTGGTGGTCAGGGGGGCGAAGCCACGCTGGGTGCCGGAGAGGGCAGTGGTATTGGCGCTACCACCGGTGTCGGCGCCACCACCGGTGGCTCGACCGTGGCCCTACCCGTGGCCGGCATTCGAGCCGTGGGGGGGAACGCCGCCAGCGCAGGGGCACCCGCAGGAGGGCCCATGATGGTGGGGTTGCCGGGAAGCCGGCCGCTGCAGTAGGCCAGGGCCCGAACCGCAGAGCGGCGCCATCGGAAGATGGGCAGCCCGCGAGCACACGAACGGTATGCGTTCACTGCCCCATGCAAGGGGTGAATGCACACCACGAACGAGCCAGTCGACGAGCAACCGAATGAAGACTATCCAGGCGGCGCGCGGGCGTGGGCGTGGCGCCGCCGGGGTGGCGAGGTCGGATACCATGACCGTTCCTTCCTTCTACATTGGCGCGTGCCACACCATGGGCGTTGAGACGGACGGGCGCCGGTTCGAATTGCCGGCACATCACCTCGTCACCCACGCCGTCATTTTGGGGACGACGGGTAGCGGCAAGACCGGACTCATCACCGTCCTGGTGGAGGAGGCGCTGGCCCATCAGATCCCGGTGCTCATGATCGACGTGAAGGGCGATTTGCCGAACCTCGCCCTCAGGCTGCCGAGCTTTGCTCCAGAGCCGCTGGTGCCCTGGGTCCAGGCCGCCATTGCGTCGGGCGCCGCCACTGGCGCCACGGAGTCGGCGAGGCAAGCCGCGGCGCTCCGTCAGCAAGGGCTCAACGCGTGGGGGATCGACGATCCTGCCCTCTCGGCGTTCTACGCCGGACACCACATCCGCGTGATCACCCCTGGTTGCACGGCAGGGGAGCCCCTCCATCTGCTGTCGAGCCTCGAGCTTCCTTCTCGACGCTGGCAGACGGATCCGGAGGCCGCGCGGGAGGCCCTGGGAGCGGCGGTCTCCCTCGTGCTGCGCCTCATCGGGCGCGAGGCAGATCCCGCGAAGAGTCGGGAGCACGCGCTGCTCACGATCATGGCGGAACGCCGGCTCTCGGCTGGGAACCCTTCGCCCCTCGGCGCCCTGGTTGAAGACGTCCTTTGTCCTCCCATCGACCGCATCGGGGCTCTCGCGCTCGACGACTATTTGTCGAAGTCGGAACGCAGGAGCCTCGCCGCCGGCCTGAACACGCTGCTGGTGTCACCCAACTTCTCTACCTGGCGTCAAGGCGCCCCCATCGATGTCGCGGACTGGCTCGCGCCACGGTCGGGCCGCGCGTCGGGCGTCATCGTCAGCGTCGCGCACCTGGACGAAGAAGAGCGGCGCCTCGTCCTCGGCGTCTTGCTCGAGGAGATCTTGGCCTTCGTGCGCACCTTGCCAGGTACGGGTAGCCTCCGCGCTTTGCTGGTCTTCGACGAGATCTATGGCTTCATGCCTCCCCATCCAGCGAACCCGCCCACCAAGCGACCGATGGTGACCCTCATGAAGCAGGGGCGAGCGTTCGGGATAGGCGTCGTGGTGGCAACGCAGAACACCATGGATCTCGACTATCGCGCCCTCGGTAACGCTGGCCTCTGGTGTACGGGGCGCCTGCAAACCGAGGCCGACCGTGATCGAGTACTGCGCGGCATCACGGCGGACGGCGTGGCTGCCAAGCCCGCAGAGCTCGGGGACGTCATTGGCCGCCTCTGCCCGCGTTGGTTTCTGTTGCGGGATTCGCACCTCGAACCAGAGGTGCTGCTGGTGCAGCCCCGCTGGGCCATGACCTACATGCGGGGCCCCATGACCCGCTGCGAAATCAAGCGGGCCCGGGAGGCTTTTGGATCAGCTGCCGGCGGGTTCCCGGCGGGTAGCACCAACTTGGCAGCGCATTCGGAGCTCAGCAGCCGCTTGCCAGCATTGCGTGGCGCGTTCACGACGTAGCCCCGATGTAGTCCCGGCGTAACCCCGACGCGGCCCACGCCGTGGCCTCACCCCGTCAGATGGCGTCAGGGGGTGGGAGTTTCAGGCCACCCTTGACGACTTCCGCGATGACGCCGTTCAGGGCCTCCATCGCTTCGTAGCACTTGGGTTGCCGTCCCAATCCCACTCCCTTGCAGTCCGTCTTGCGCCGGGCCTCAGCATCAGCGACGGCGGTTTCCTTGAGCAAGAGCGCCTTATACGAATCCCCGATGCGCTTCCAGGTCGGGACCACGAAGCGCCGCTGTTTTTCCGGCACCTGCTCGACGAACTCTCCCGGCTCCAGGGTCGCGCAAGACCCGTCCCATCGCAGCACCTCGTAGTGCTCGGTGCCGCTCACCTGAATCCCACTCTTGCTGGTCGCAGTACGGAAGCGCAGAATGAGAACTTCTTCTCCGAAGGTCAACTTCGCCTCTCCGACGCGACCGTTGATCGGGTTGATCGCTTGCGCCTCCTGCACGAGCACGTAGCGGTGCGTCCATGGCTGCTCGGGCCCCATCATGTATACGGCAGCGTCCGGATGGCTATGCTCACACAGGCGGTCGACGAAGTCCGACGGCGGCAGGCAGAACTCGCCGTGAGGGATACACTCCGTGGGCAGGCTTCCAGGTTCGGGATCGGGTGTTGGTGCCGCTTTTGGCGGCTTGGCCGCGGCGCGGGGTTCGACGCGATCGCTCGCGGCGCGGGGTTCGACGCGACCGCTCGTCGCGCGGCGCTGAGCACCGTGGTGTGGGGGAGCGCTGGCGGTTTGCCCAGCCCTCTCCGAGCCGCCACAGCTCCCAGCAAACGTCAAGGGTATCAAAATCAGTAAGAATCGACCCTGCATCCCTCGTAGAGGAGCACTTCCCGAGGGATGGGTAAACCCAGTTCGTCACCATCCCCTGCATTCGATACCCAGGATCCCGCCGCCTTTTCGGGATTAGGGCCGAAGAATCCGCTCTCACTACGCGGCTCCGCGGCAATCCGATGGGCTCCGCGGCAACCCGATGGGCTCCGCGGCAATCCGATCGCCTCTGTGGCGACTCCGCTTCATGCTGCGGGGGTCATGCAGCGGCGTGCACGGACGCGCCGGGGGGGGACCCGCCGAGCGAGGATGCGACGTCGATGGCGGCGTAGCCTCATTCGAGCAGCTTGCCCGCTTCTCGAAGCACATCGAGGACCCGCGGGTCGCTGCGCGGATCCTCTTCGGCAGCGCCTCGCTCGATGACGAAGCCGTTTCGTACGCCGGTGCCCACGGTGATGAAGGGTTGTTGCGGAAGAAACGATGAGGTCGCCGAGATGAAAGCGCCGAGGTAGATCCGTTCGTCATCGATCTGGAGGACGAAGGGCACGGGGCCTTGACTCACGCTAAGGAAACTGAAGCGGCCTACTTCCGGTTCGTATTCGAACGTGTGCTCGATGTAGTGGGCCGACGCATCGTAGTACCCGACGTCGCCCATCGTGAGGATGGGCGTCCTTTGGAGAGCCAGGCTATCGAGGGGCAGTGCTGCGGCTTCCTCAAGGGTCATCGCCGCATCCTCCAGGGGCCAGATCCCGAGCCTCTGCCCCCACCCATGAAGCGGCACCAGCGCCGTGTCCACGAAGATCTGCGAGCCGTTGACTGGGCTCGCCGGGTCGTCGACGCGCAGGCACGCGCGGAGCCGCCAGGGGTCATCGATGTCGGGCGCGCCGAGGACGTGCACGGTGCCGGTAATGCGTTGGTCCTCCCAGTTTTCACCAGCCTGGCTCGGGAACCAGGCGTCGACGCGGTTGCCGCTGGGCTCGGTCTCGGGGTCGACGACATACTCCTGTTCCTCGAAGGACTGCCACGCCCGCACTACGACGCGCGTGTTCGTGGTCTCACCATGCGCCAGGATGAGCACGGTGCTGCAGCAGGACATCAACGCAACGTCCGTTGCTGTGACGATGAGTGCAGGCTCCCGCTCGCCGTTGCGAACGAACTTGGACGTGCCCTCGCAGAAGCCCGGTTGGAATCCGTCGGGAGGCGAGACCGTTCCGTTCCCGCCTGCCCCGCCAACCGCTTCGCCACCGGTGTTCCCGTGTCCTCCTGCGGGCGGATCTTCTCCTGGCGTCCCGCCAGCGGCCGAGCTGGTGACGGAGCTGCCTCCAGACCCCGAAGCCGTGCCGGCCCCTCCGCCTTGGTGCTGATCCACGTCGGGAGCGCCACCCCCGCTGGTGTTGCTGGTGTTGCTGGCGTCCCCGCCCTGTTCCGCGTTCGGCGCGGCGTCCCCGTGGTCGCCATCCCCCTCCCCACCGCAAGCGCCATACAGGAAGGCCAAGGGCAACAGACATACTGAAAGCTTCATCGGTCCTCCTCCGGTACGGCGCGCGGAGCCTTCCCCAACACACGCACCGCGACACCCCGAGTATGGCGATCCCTTCGATCCCTTGCCAGTCGAGTCACTCCGCGATGGTGCTACGAGTCCGCTTCCCGAGCCCTGTCGTAGTCGAGGGACAGTCCGGATCTCTCGGTTGGACGCCCAATCGGGGCTGCGTCGAGTGGTTCGCGACGCTCAGTCTTCGGCTTTGTGCGAAAATAGTGCTTGAGCCGCATGCGCGACTCCATTGAGTCCCCTGCCGGGCCTGCAGCATCCGCAGCGGGAAGCGTGGGCGCCCGCAGCATCCGCACCGGGAAGCGTGGG
>CAYRKE010000066.1:0-31219 GCA_964424695.1 uncultured Polyangiaceae bacterium | reverse complement strand
GCAGCATCCGCACCGGGAAGCGTGGGAGCGGCTGAGGCCACAGCCGCGACAACGCCAGCGCCGCCCACAGGGGTAGGTAGGGTCGCCAGCGATTGCGTCAGGGGGTCCGAGACGTCACCCAGCCCAACCCATGGTTTCCATGACCGAAGACGTGAGGCGCCGTTGGGAACCTGATTGGTGCTCTAGGCTCAGCCGCGCTCTAGACCGCAGTACTTCGCGCCGCAACGGTGGCAAGCTGAGAACGGTCGTTCTCTTCGCCGCTCACGAAAGCGGGAAGCGCGCTCCCCATTCCAGAGCTCCGCGAGCGTAGCGTTGCGAACATTGCCCAAGGAGAAGTCGGGAAAGTCCACACAGAAGTTGGCTTCGCCAGTGGGCTGCACGTCGAGCAGGCGCTCCACGTTCGGGCAGTCCCCGCGGAAAACCGGCGCTACCGGGTCTTCGAACCAGCGCGCATACTCGTCTTCGCTCAGGGGCAGGAACGGATAGTCCTTGAGGGTGCCGAGCCGCGTCTTGTACAAGCGAAGCTGCTCGCGGAACGCCTCGGTATCGATCCCAGAGGTTTCGTGATGGAAGCCGCGCCACGAGAATGCCATGCTTCCGAATTCGTCATGGAGCTCACGCTCGTAGGCCAAGCCTAATCGCTCGGGCAGGTAGAAGTACGGTACGATGCACAGCGAATTGACGCCGAGAGAGCGAGCCACATCGGGCATCGCTCCGAGCCCCAGGTAAGACCACGGGCTGATAGTGAACGTGATCCCTTTACTGATGGCGCGGTCATGGCGCTGCTCGGCGACCCTGAGCGCTTCGAGCCCCGCGGCGATCTGCCGATAGCAGCCCTCGACTCCGCGGACCTGGTCGTGAATCTGTTCTGGACCGTCCACCGACACCGTGACGTGGAGCTTCCCGATTCGGACGATGTCGTCCGCGAACCTCGCGAGCTGCGTGCCGTTGGAGTCGATGGAGGTGAACATGCCCTTGCTCGCAATGTATTCCAGCAGCTCGATGATCCCGGGCATCAGGAACGGCTCGCCCCCGCGCACCAGCAGTGCCTTCATGCCGTGGGAAGCCGTCTCGTCCACAAGCCGCTTCCAGTCGGCCATGGTCATCACCGAACTCGCACCGCCCGCACGTCGGACATAGCCTTCGGCGCTCCACTGGGCGCACATCTGGCAGCGGAGATTGCAGGCATTGGTCACGGTCAAGGAAACGAATCCGGGGAAGTCCATCGCGCCCGAAGCTTCTCATGTTACGTTGGCGCGTGCGAGCTTTCCAGAGCTTGCGGGCGTCATCGGGCCCCGGACACTGGCGCTACTGCCGCGGATGCCAGGGCTTCCTGCGACAGAGAGCGGATATGGGATCTGTCACGAAGGGCGCTCTAAGAGCCTATAACTCTACCTCGAACCCGAAGTCGATCTCCGAAGCGGCAACGCCCCCCGGACTCAGCAGTCTTCCATCGGCACCTCAGTCTTCGCTCAGCTTCTTGGCCAGATCGGCGCGGCTGAATGGCTTCTGAAGGTGTGGAGCATCTTGAAGTCGCTTGTCGCGGACATCGAAAGGATACCCCGACATGAACACGACCCGGAGATCGGGGCGTGTGCGCAACAGACTCGCGGCGAGGGTGGGGCCGTCTTCGCCCGGCATGATGACATCGCAGAGCAACATGCCGATGCTCTCTTCGCTATTGGCGAAGCATTCTCGTGCCTCTGCACCGCTCCCGGCGCTGAGGGCCCGGTACCCGAGGCTCTTCACCAGCCGCACCGCCATTTGGCGAACCGTAGCATCATCATCCACTACCAGAACGACGCCCTTGGCGTTGGGTGCCACCAGAGGCGTGATACTCGTGGCTTGCTCAGTGGTGGTAGGTGGTACGCAGGGCAGGGTGACGGCGAAAGTCGAGCCGCGCCCGGGCGTGCTCTCGACAGTGATCTCCCCCTGATGCTGTTTGATGATGCCGTAGCTGCTGGAGAGACCAAGGCCGGTGCCATGGGCCTTGGTAGTAAAGAAGGGGTCGAAGACCCTATCGAGCATCGCTTGGTCCATTCCCACCCCAGAATCAGCGACGATCAGCCGCGCGGAATCCGCGCTGGCGGCACGGGTGGAGGGTTTCTTGTGGCGTTCGACCGTGATGGTGAGCTTGCCCCCATTCGGCATGGCGTCGCGTCCGTTGATGACCAGGTTCACCAGAACCTGCTCCAGCAGCGATGCGTCGGCACGCACATGGACGGGCTCTGAGGTGGAGATCACGATCTCGACGGTCGGTTGTACCAGGCGCCGCAGGATCAGCTCGACCCGTTTGACGAGTGAGTTGAGCTCGACTGTCGTCCAAGTCGCGGGCTGCTTTCGCGCGAACGCCAACAGTTGGCGCGTCAGATCCCGGGCCCGCAGGGCACTGTGCCGGATCGCCTCGAGATCCTCCCGAGTTGCCGGCGGACACTGGTCTTCGACCAGTTCGAGCGAGCCCAGCATGGCTGCCAGCAGATTGTTGAAGTCATGCGCGATACCACCCGCCAACATCCCGATGCTCTCGAGGCGAGCCGCTCGGCGGAGTTCATCTTCGAGACGGCGTTGGTCCGTGATGTCGATGGCGGTACCGCTGATGCAGATGCGACCGTTTCTGGGGAGGATCTGCCCTCGAACGCGTGTCCAGCGGGTGAGCCCATCCTTGCCAAGGATGCGGAACTCGATCTCGCAGCTGCCGCTGTCTCGAATGAGCCGCTCGAGCTCGCCCAGCACGCGCTCGCGATCCTCCGTGTGGACCTGAGCCATGAAGCTCTGAAGGCCGCGTGGCCGTCCCCCGATCCGAAACACGTCGTCCAGATAGGGCGACCACCACCCGACTCCCGTGTCTGGCTCGAAATCCCATACCCCCATTCGAGCGGCGGAGAGTGCGAGATCGAGGCGAATCGCAGCCTCGCGGGAGGCTCTCTCAGCCTCCACTTTCTCGGTGATGTCGGTGAGAGTGGCAACGGATCCGGTGACATCTCCGGCGGCATTCTTGATGGGTTGAGCAGCCACTCGGACCCAGCGCTTCCGCCCCTGGCCCACGAGGGCACAGATCCGTTCGGGCTCTCCGCATCCCGTTGCGAGCGCCTGCAGACCCGGGAATCTGTCGGGTGGAGTCGTTTCGCCGACCTCGGACTCGAGCCGAGTCCCGGGGGCCAGCACCTCGACTTCGCCGAGGAGCTCCGCTGAGTCTTTGGCGTCGAGGAGTTGAACCGCAAGCTGGTTGCAGAAGAGCACCCTCCCATCTGCGGCGCGCACGATCACGGCGTCGGGAAGCGACGCGATGAGACTCGCGTAGCGGGCTTCGCTCTCGCGCATGGCAACCAGCGCAACGTCCGGGTTGGCGACATCCTGGAGGAACAGGCGAATGTGTGCGGGCGGAGCCGGGATGAACGTGAGCCGCAGAAATTGGGTTGCCTCGGTGCGATCGTAGCGCCGAACCGGAAGCACGCGATCGACCGACACCTGCTCGCGAGCGCACCGCCTCGCATCATCGATGACCATTGGTTGATCCCGGTACAGGCTCACCATGGACTTGCCACGCAACGCTGCGAACCCGGGATTCCGCTGGTTGCCCGCGGCGTTGACGTGCTCCAGGACGAAGTCATCCCCCTCGATGCGGAAGGTGTACGCCGCGATCGGCAGCTCCTCGATCAGTGCGGAACTCGACAGCAGTGACGAAGTGCAGGCTTCCGGGTCCACTTTTTGAGGCGTAACACTGATGGGGGCTCCGTTGGGCGAAAACAACCAGCCAGGAGCAGGCGCTTGAAGGATGAGCGCAATGGCGATGGCTTCACTCAATCCGGCTCGGCATTTTCGCGGGATAATGCTGGAGACGCCTGGTCCGCCGGACGCGGGGGACCCGGTCGCTGTTCCAGGCGCCGCTCCTTCACGTTTGCGCTGAAACGGTGTTCTCGCCTTCCCCATTGTGTGCCGCGGGGCCGATCCGATACCCTGCGTGGGCCCATTCCCCAAGGATTCCGCGAGGGGAAGGCGGGTCGAGGACATCATGCAGAACAGAACCGGTTGGGCGATCCCGTGCGTGACTCTGGCGATGGCAGTGACCCTGCTCGGGTGTTCGAAGGAGGAGGCAGCCAGCGAGGCCCCGGCCAGGGCCAGTGCTGCGCTTTCTCCACCTCCGTCCGCGGCTCCGGCGCCAACGCCCGCCGAGCCCGCGCCTCCGCCCGAACCGGCTGCTCCTCCCATCGAATGCCCCAAGGGCTCGACTGGTGAGGGTACTATCGAGAAGCCTTGCATGGCCGCCGGGGCAGACCGCGCCATGGAAGTGACCTGGACCAAGAAGACTGATGAAACGGGGCCGCAGTTCCGCGTCATCAACAAGACCGACTCGGTCATTCTGTACGGAAAGGTCGTGGTGTACTTCTACGACAAGGATGGGAAGCAACTCGAAGTCCCAGCTCCCAGCGGTTCTTCGGACCCGGCGCGTCCGTTCCGTCCGTGCAGCGGCAACATCTTCGGTGGCGTCATGAAGCCGGGAGAGAAGGCGCTGATCACCTTCTCCTGCGTCAAGGCGAAACATGTGCCGGAGGGAACCAAGACCATCGAGGCAGAAATGCAGACCGTCGGATTTGCCGACGAGACGGAGAAGAGGTCCAAGTACTACTGGCGCAACGACGATCTGGTTCCAGAGGCGCGTCCCAAGGGTGGCGTGAAGGCCAAGAAGAAGTAGCGGTGGGCGGCATCACCCGGTGTGTCAAACCGCCGACGCACGGGGTGGGGGGGCAGCCCCGAAGGAACGCGCCCCAAGTCCTTCGCCTTAGGTCTGCGTCCGGAGCCGTTCGCTCGTCGAGTCACCGCTCCGGACGAATGCGAACACCTCACCTGAGAACACGGCGCCCGCGACGTGCACCGAGCGCGGCGCCCCCGAGCGCCAACGCCGCGAGCACTCTCGCAAGCGAGCTACACCTCGTTGGCGCCGCCAAGGTGCAGCTGCAGCTGCTGTCTTCGCCGTCCTCGCTCCCACTGCGGCTGCTGTTTTCGCCTATCTCTTCAGTGCCGCTATCCTCGCCGGCCTCATCCCGGCCGGCAGCGCCGATCGCGCTGGCCCCACTGGCGCCCGCACCCGGGATGACCCCGTCCGGTCCGTACGTCGTCGTTTCCATGCCAAGCTCGAAGGCTCCGAGGTCAGGCGCTGTGCCCGAGAAACCGTCGTTCACGTTGGGCAGGGCAACGCCTCGGTCGAGCGCAGCGCTCTCAGCAGCGAGGCCGAGCTCGTGCACGGTTCGGGCGCCGAAGGGATCCGACGGTAGCGTGACCGGTTCAGCGAAGACCGAGAGATCCACTTGGACGGCGTGAGCTTCGGTGGTGCTCTCTCGCAGCTCCTCGATACTGTCGAACCGCGTGTCACCGATGCGTCCCGAGAAGGCGCCTGCCCCGATCGAACCAAGGCCGTCGTAGTCAAAGGAGCAGGATGAGTCTGCCGGCGCGAGGTTGAGCACCGCGCCAGTCCCCGTATCGTACCCGCCGTAGGTTCCTCCCGGACCACCGAGGAACAGGTTGTTGCGGAAGCGGGCTTGGGACACCGTATCCTCGGTGTACACGGCAAAGGCGTCCCCGGTCTTGAGCACCGTGTTGTGGTAGCCGACGTCCCCGATCGAACCGTTGTGCAGCTTGAACGCCTCGTAGAGGACGCCATACATCACGTTGCGAACGAACCAGGTGGGGCCGCCGAGGCTCGGTTGAGAGCTGATCCCCATGAAGCTTCGCGTGATGCGATTCTGATAGATTCGGACGTTGCCCATCGCGTAGTCGGCCTCGATGGCGTCATCCGCACAAGCGTCGAGATCGTTGCCATAGACGTCGATCGAGACTTGGTCCACGGCTTCGTCCTCCTCGAGTAGGGAGATGCAATCCCGGAAACCGGTGACTCGATTGAACGCGATGACATTGCCGGGGCCGGTGAGCTGCACGCCCTCACCGAGGTTGTCCCCATCTACCCCGAGCGCTGAGTCGCGCCAGACCGTCGGCCCGGTGATGACGTTGTTGGCGATGTACGCTCCGCTGACGCCGTTTCCATACGACACAATGCCGTTCTCATCGGTGTCGATCGCGCAGTTCGTCACCACGATCCCAGTCGCATCGTTGAACTTGATTTGGCCTTGAACCGTGAGACCCTCGAGTGAAACGAAGGAGCGCTCGTCGAGGCGCATCTCTCCCTCCACGACGGCCTCACCCGGCGTTGCCGCCCGAAGCACGATGGGACGGCCCTCCTCCCCATCGCCACTTACTCGGATCGATGGATAGGTGCCCGCGCCAAGCACCAAGACGTCCCCCGCCGCGGCCTGAGCAAGCGCGTCATCGAGGGTCTCGGGGCTCACCTCGATGATGCGGGCGTTCGGCGCTTCGGAAGGGAGAGGCCGGGTTGCAGCCGTGATCGTCTTGATCGCGGTGCCTCCATCTGGATCCTCGAGGCTGAGCTCGATCTCGTAGGTGGTGCCAGGGGTGAGCCCGAAGAGGCTTCCGGAGTGCTTGTCGATCCACGAGAACCCCGCATTGCTGCCCGCCGCCACGCGGAACAGCGGGTGCCCCTGCCGGTACTCGTCCGCTCCCCGCGGCCGATACCGGACACTGACGACGCTGTCGACGTCCTCGTCGCCGGTGACCTCCCACTCGATCGAGATGTTCTCGAAGGTTGGGTACGGAGTCGAGATCTCACCTGCCGCCACGGCGTTCTGCGCGCGACTCGTTTCGGCGGACGCCATGAGCGAAAGAACCACTCCCAGGCTGGCCATTCTCCGGAATCCGCAACGAACGCCCCACTGGCACCCTGCCGCGCCCCGCGGCGCCAGAGCGATGAACGGCCATGCGACAGGTGAACCGGATTGTCGCGACCGACCAGCAACTCGAGCACCGACCGGCGAGCGGAAATCGGCGCTTCTCGAGCGGACTTGTGCCGGTACCCCAAGTCGACGCCAATCCGCCAGCGCACGGACTCGGCGAACCGAGCGGTGTTCTCGACTACCCATGGGCGCAGAGTAGCACCGGACCACGGACAGGGTCGAGCCGACCGACTTCACCCGACCCACGCCGCCACCCGATGCTGAGATGGGAGCCAGAGACCTGGCGGCGCCGAAAACGAGGGTTTGCTGGCTGGGCATGAGCTATGCTTCGACCCATGTGGGCGGTTCCAGAAGAGTTGGACTCAGCGCGCCGCGAGATCGCTCGCCTTACCCGGGAAGTCGCCAACCTACGGGAGGAGCTGGATGCCGCGCGGCGAACCGCCAAGGGAGGGGAAGGCACTCCGGAGACCGTCGGCGAGCGTGGAGAAGGCGCGGCTCCCGGCACCGGCGGACATGGAGAGGGCACGGCTCCCAGTATCGCCGAGGCCCGGCTGGAGGCGATACAGGCCCAGGCTCACATCGGGAGCTGGGAGTACGATTCGGAGACCCGGCAGATAACCTGGTCGAGGGAGATGTATCGACTCACCGGGCTCGATCCGGCGCAGACGCGGCCGTCGGTCGACGATGTTCTCGAGCTGGTGCACCCGGACGATCGCGCGGCACTGAGATCTGGGGTGACCTCGGCGCCTGACAAGGCACGAGCGGTGCAAGTGCGGAGCAATCCAGCGCGCGGACCGGTGCGTTGGTTCGACATCACGATGGAGGCCGTGAAGAACGCGTCAGGGCAGGGCACATCCGTCGTGGGCACTCAGCAGGATATCACCGAGCGCAAAAGGGCAGAGCAAGAGCTACGGGAGAGTGAGCGGCGTTTCCGAGAACTCTTCGATCTCCTGCCCGCGGCCATCAGCTTCACGAGGAAGTCGGATCACGTGTTCCTCGAGGTGAATCGGTGGTTTGAGCAGAGCGCGGGATTTCGGCGGGAGGATGTCATCGGGCGCTCCGCGCGTGATATCGACATTTGGTCCAATTTCCTCGAGCGCGACACCCTGATGCATCTGCTCGATTCCCATGGCGATATCCGCAGTCACGAACTGCGCGCGAGGACGGCGAGCGGGGAGGAGCTCCACCTGTCGTTCAGTGCTTCCAGTGTCATCGTCGGTGGTGAGCCGGGGTGGCTGAGTGTGCTGATCGACATTACGGCCCTGAGGAAAGCCGAGGAAGCGGTCCGCGAGAGTGAGCGGCGTCTGGAGCTCCTGGTGGAGAACTCCACGGACATCCTCGGCATGATGAATGCCACAGGGGTCTTCTCGTCGTTCCACGGGCCACTGCGGCGCATTCTCGGGTACGAGCCCGATGAGCTCATCGGGCGTCCCGCTGCCGAATTCGTTCATCCGGAGGATCTGCCCGAGATTCAACGGAAGCTGGAGGAGCTAGTCGGGCGTCCCGGGGCAACCCGGCGCGCGGAGTATCGCTTCCGACACAAGCAGGGGAGGTGGGTGGAAATGGAGTCCTTGGGCACGAACCGGCTCGACGAGCCTGGTATCGCAGGCATCGTGCTCAACGTCCGGGAAATCTCCGAACGCAGGGAGGCGGAACGGGAACGCGCCAAGCTCCAGGAGCAACTCCAGCAGGCCATGAAGATGGAGGCCATCGGCAGACTGGCAGGTGGCATTGCGCACGACTTCAACAATCTGCTCACTGCCATCAGTGGGAACCTCGAGCTGGCAAGGCTCGACCTGGATCCCTCCGATCCGCTCGATCAGTACATGGTCGAAGCGTCAAACGCCGCAGCGAGTGCCGTCGAGCTGACGCGACAACTACTGACCTTTTCGCGCCGCCAGCTGATCGAACCCAAGGTCGTCAATCTCAACGAGCTGATTGGCGGGCTGCGCAAGATGCTCACCCGTCTGATCGGGGAAGACATCAATCTCGACACGAGGTTTGCCGACGACCTCGGCTCGGTCAGGGTCGACCCCGGGCAGTTCCAGCAGCTCGTGGTCAATCTCTGTGTCAACGCCCGCGATGCGATGCCCGACGGCGGGCAGTTGGTGATCGAGACGGGGAACGACGAGGTCGACGAGGCATTTTCTCACGTGCACCCGGACGCACTGCCAGGGGAATACATACGGATCGCCGTCAGCGACACCGGGCATGGCATGAGCGAGGAGGTGCGGCGGCGCATCTTCGAACCCTTCTTCACCACCAAGGTGGAGGGCCGTGGTACCGGCCTTGGCCTTGCCATGGTGTTTGGTGTCGTCAAGCAGGCGGGCGGCGTGATCGACGTGTATTCGGAGGCCGGGATGGGTACGACCTTCCGGATCTACCTGCCCCGCATCGATGGACCAGCCGAGCCGCTGGATCGCGTGTCTGGCAGAGCCGAGCTGCCGCGGGGCGACGAGGTGGTCTTGGTCGTCGAGGATAACGCGGGTGTGCGCGAGTTCTCGTCGGCGATACTGAGGCGGCTCGGATACCAGGTGCTCAGCGCGGCGAACGGCGGGGAGGCGTTACTCCTCGCTGAGAAACGCAGCGAGTCCATCGACCTGCTGCTCACCGACGTCGTAATGCCGGGCATGAATGGCCGCGAGCTGACCGAGCGCCTGCAGAAGTGCCATCCGGAGATACAGGTGCTGTTCACTTCCGGCTACACCGAAGACATGATCTTGCACCATCGGGTAATGGACGAGGTCGCGCACTACATCGCCAAACCGTACTCCGTGCAGGCGCTGGCCGTGAAGGTTCGTCGTGTGCTGGACGCGAGGCAGTCGGAACCGGAATAGGCCGCGGTGCGCTGGTTCTGGGCGTGGCTCTCTAGCCGCGCCAGAAGGTGCATCCGAACCATTCCATCGTCGCGGCGACCATCCAGTGTAGAAGCACGCCAGGGAAGATGCTCTTCGAGCGGAGCGCCAACCAACAGAGGAGATAGCCTGCCGGAATGGCCGCCGCCAGCTCTGCGGTAGGCTTCGGGATGTGCATGAGTGCAAACGCGAGCGTCGACACCAGGACCGCGTGGTTACCGAGCCGTGGTCGGAGGCCGAAGAGCATGAATCCGCGAAAGTAGAACTCCCACGCCACCCACTTGGTAAGGTAGATTGCCTGGTACACGAAGAACAGATCCGCGTGGCCTCGTACGCTCCGCACGCGGGGATACACTGACGCGAAGGCCGGGCTCTGGGAGAAATGCCAGATTACGGGAACGAAGAGGACGTAGAGCCCCAAGACAAGCGCTACTTCTCTGGCGATCCCTCGCACGCGCAAGCCAAGTGCCCGCGGTGACATCCCCATGAACAACCACATTGCGGCGCTGGGCACCAGAAGCAGCCAGATTACTGCCATGAAGTGCGACCAGGAGAGCCTGGAGAGCTCTCGGGCGAAGACACGCCCTCCAATTCCCCGAAACCAGTCTTCGAGGAAGCCCGCGCTCCACAACCGGTGCGAAAAGATGAAATAGACGACGAGGAGTCCTGTCGCGCCCGACATGAGCGCCGCAAGCTCCAGATTCATTCCGGGAAACGCTCTTTCGAGGGTGGCTTCGAGTTTGCTCGATTTGGGTTCGGCGCTCATGGGCAGTTCGGCAGATTCCACGGCCAGAGAGCGTGACATGCCGTGCCCCCTGGTTGCCAGGGTTCGGTGGAGGGGAACCGGGCGGCTAACCGCGGGGGCTACGGCTTAGGGTCGAGCCCGCCGGGGGCAAAGGCCCCGCGATCAGGGTACTTCGAAGCGTGGTAGTTGCCTCGCTTCGGGTCGATGAACCCGGGATCGTCGGACTTGTTCCCAGTTCCGCTCACCACTTGGCCGCTCACGGTGTTGGTGATGGTGAACCGATCGGCGAGGCGGGGCGTCCCGGCCGCGTCGATGCCGAAGTCGAGGCGGCCGCCCCCGACGCCAATGTTGTTCCAGAAGACGCTCTTGTCGATGCTGACCTGGGACTCCCCTTGAATCACCATGGCCCCCAGCCGCATCGCAGGGCAGACATGATTGGCCACCGTGATGTTGGCAAAGCTCGCGATCGACTTGCGTTGGTTGCCACCGTCCACCAGTACTTCGGACGTGCGTTCCTGATCGACGCAACCGTTGTCCGCCACGAAGTCGAACTTGACCGTCGCCACCACGTCTTCATCGTAGAATTCGCCGCTTCCGGCATAGCCCGCGCCTTGGTTGCCCATGACGACGTTGTGATGGGCACTGACCGGGGCACGGTTGCTTTGTCCCTCAGCGATGAAGCCGGCACCAAACCCACCCCAATCCGAACCGAGTAGGCGGTTGTTTAGCACCACGTTGTACGCGATCTCCGCGGCGCCGCTGATATTCATGCCCCCACCGTGCGAGGCGCGTGACAGGTTGTTCTCGACTCGGTTCCGCAGGATCCGCACCGTGCCCCAGCGCCCTTTGCGGTTCTCCGACGACGTGGAGATGCCAGCGCCACGCCCGGTCTCATTATGGTGAGAGTGGTTGCCGCTCACCTCGCCAGTTCCATAGGCATACACCTTGAGGCTGATGCCGCCGCCAGCCGTCTCGTCGTTGATGTCCTTGGCCTTGTTCTCGAATACCACGTTGTGGGAGAACACGAGTTGCCCGCTCTCGCTGCCAAACCCGCCGACGCTGCCCACCAGGCCACGGTTGGTGTTCTGGGTGGTGACATAGAACCCGTCGACGACGGTCGTTCCGCTGTGTACGCAGAGCAGAAACGACGGCCACTCCCGGTTGCCGATGACGTAGGTGCGATGTTCATTGGCGTTGCGCGCCCGAAAGTCCTTGGTGAACCCACCGAGAAAGATCAGGTTCTTCGGGATGCCCCCGTTGTCGCACGTGTGGTTGGTCCACTCTCCGATGTGGATGCCCTCCCGGTACTCGAGCTTCGCGCCCGGGCTGTCTCCACCGGCGACCTGGATGACGTCCCCATTGCGCGCCTGAGCCACGGCCGCCGAAATCGTGGAAAACGGCGCAGAAGCCGTACCAGCGCCGCCGGCACCAGCGCCCGCGCGAACACACAGGATCTGCTGCCCAGTCCCTCGGACTCCCGTGCAGGCATGGGTGCTGCCGTTGTCGAAGCCTTGGGGGCCCGCACCGTACAGGGTGAGGGGACCTCGTGACGGCAGACTCCTCGACTTGGCTCCACCGGGCGGCTCGACCTTGGCCCCAGCCGCTTGCGGGCCCTGGGGGGCACCCTGCGACTCGGGGGTTGGAGCCGCTCCGTTGGTGTCGGCACCGGGCATCTCGGCGTACTTGACCGGTTGCACCACGCTGAGCTCTGAGCCCGAGGCATCGTTGCTCGACGTTGGCATGCCGCGAGCCTGGCAGCTGGCCAATGCCAACAACGACGCGGAAAGCATGAAACGGCTGCTGTTCATCATTCCCTCCTCGAGCGATGCACCAGGCATGCTGGGGCGACTCTAGCCAATCCTCCCAGGCTCCACCAGAGCGGAGGATCGGGCCGCTCGCTCGCCGAGCTCACCACGCTGCCTGGGTATGGGGGTCGGGGTACTCGACCCCCAGGCCGATCCCTCGCGAATTCTGCCTACCGATCCGTCATACCCTCCGCTTCCCTGCGCCACGCGTTCTCGGCGAGCGTTGCGGGCACTAGCTTCGCATCCGTCGAAAGAGCTCCTCGACGTCCCGAAGCTCCGAGCTCCGCCGCGCCGCAGGTAGCGTCTGGGCTAGTCTGTGGCCGTAGGATTTGTGCCCAATTCGGGGATCGAGGAGGGCCACCACCCCGTAGTCGTCACGCTTGCGGATGAGCCTGCCGAATCCCTGCTTCAGGGTGATGGCGGCGGCCGGCAGAAAGAGCTCCATGAAGGGGTTGTGACCCTGGCGTTCGAGCTCACGGGCTCGCGCCTGAACGATGGGATCTGTTGGGACGGCAAAGGGGATCTTGTCGAGGATCACGAGCCTGAGGGCTTCTCCTGGGACGTCCACTCCTTCCCAGAATCCTAGGGTCGCCACCAGCACGGCACGGCGCGTTTCCCGAAAGCGATTCAAGAGCTGCGGCTTCGGACCCTCGCCCTGCAGTAGGACTTCCCGATCCGAACAAGCCTCCCGGAGCGACGCAGCGAACGCGCTCATGGCGCGCAATGACGTCGTGAGAACGAAGGCGCCACCGTCGGCGATCTCGACCAGCTCCACGATTCTGGCAGCGGCGGCATCGAGATACTCGCTGCTTCGTGGCACTGGCAGGTCGGTGGGAGTGTAGAAGATGGCACGCGAGGAGTAGTCGAAGGGCGAGTCGACGACGAGCTCGACGACCTTTTGCTCTACCTCGTCGAGCCCGAGGCGCGAACGAAAGAACCCGAAGGGCGACCCGCTCTCCGTTCTCGCCGCACCTTGGGCAGAGTCCCCTCCTCCCATTGCCCGGCGCGTCGCCAGGGTCGCGCTCGTCAGCACGACCGCTGGAACCCGCTGGAAGATGGATTCGCGGAACCGTCGCGCAAGATCGATCGGGGATGCGCTGAGCCCGAAGCTTCGCGGTCCCAGTTCGAGCCAGCTTACCCGATCGCCTCCTCCCTCCACCAGATCCGCGAGCCGATCCCGACACTGCTTCGTGCGTCGCGCGTCTAGCTCCAATGTCTCCGTTGAGACCCGCCCGTCTCTGCGTGGAGCTGCGACGATCCTACCGGCCCCCGTGCGCGCCTCCAGCTCGATGAGCTCCAGGGAGTGGTCCATTCGAAACCAGGCTTCCCGCAAGGAGCCAATCCACGCCTGCCGGTCGATTGGCAGCCGGCCCTGGGCACCGTCGGCGCTCTGCGCGAGGTTCTGACGGAGTTCGTCGAGGCGCACGCGTGCCTGCTCGAACACGGCGAGGCGTGCCTCGTGTGCGCGCGAGTCGAGCTCGGGGACTGCCGCGAGGTGGCGCTCCACCTCGGTGAGCAGACGTGCGATCGCGGCGCTGGTCAGGCGCGTTCCGAAGAACTGCGTCGCCACGTCCTCGAGCTGATGGGCCTCATCGAAGATCACCACGTCGTAGTCGGGAATCACCTTGCCGGGATGGGGCCCGCGTAGCGCCAGGTCGGCGAAGAACAGGTGGTGGTTCACCACGACGATGCGGGCTCGTTCCGCGCGAGCACGCATCTGGGTCACGAAGCACTCCTCGAAATGGGGGCATGCAGATCCCAATCGGGTGTCGGCGGATGCCACTACCGCGCCGAGCAACGGGTCACCTTCGGCAACGTCAGCGAATTCCGCGATGTCACCGGACTGGGTCCGTGCCACCCACTCGCGCAGCTTGGGTACCATCCCGTAGAAAGCTTCCTGATCGGCGAGCTCGCTAGCGATGAACTCGCGATATCGGCGCCGACACACGTAATTCCCCAGACCCTTCATGAGGGCGGCATGAACCGGAAGCCCCAGAGTCTGCTCGATGAGCGGCAGGTCGTGTTCGAAGATCTGATCCTGGAGGGCCCGCGTCGCCGTCGACACGACGACCTTCTTTCCGCTGGTCAGCGCCGGGACCAGGTACGCCAGGGTCTTTCCCGTACCTGTACCCGCTTCGCAGATGAGTATGTGCTCGTCCGCTAGACACTGCTCGACAGCCTCTGCCATCGCGAGCTGAGATGGTCTAGGCTCGTAGCCTGCCATCGTTCGCGCGAGGGGTCCACCGGGACCGAGCAGCTTATCGACCTTGCGCATCTGTCCCAACCCTAGAGCAGCAATCAGGTTGATTGCTGAGAAAAATTGGCAACCTAGAGCAACGGACCGGGAGCAGATCTCGCCAGAGGCGGCGCTGGAACCGCCCCCTCGCCTTGCAGGCGTGCGGATCCGGCGCCCTCGTTGCTGTCGGGAGCCGGATCGGTACTCCCGAGCACCGATCCGGGTGGCGACTTCGGGTGGCGCCTTCGGGTGGCGCCTTCGGGTGGCGCCTTCGGGTGGCGACGAGGAGCACCGAACTTGGACGATGACGACGTTGCTGCGTGGGTGGGGGTCGCCGCACCTGTCGAGCGGATCGGACTCCCCTCCGACCGCGGCGTCGGAACCCTTTCAGCCAACGAGCCGTTTGCTGAGTCTTGACCCATCGTTCGGAATGTATTGACTGGTGGCATCGAGGGGTGCGATGCTCCTGGCGAATCTCCCCGGCGCAATCCACTCGCGCCCCACCCCTGGATCCCGCATATGGCATGCGTCGAGCTGCCACAGTTGAAGAAGCTGCTGATTGCCGAGGGGTTCGAGATCTATCGAACCATCCCTGGTGTCCTCCTCCTGGCCGACCGCGTCCGTGAGAACCTCATCATGGATAGCTGCGTGCGGGCGGAGCTCGATCCGTTGGCCGTCACCTTCGTCACGCGTGCCCAGGAGAGCGCCTTTGGCGGCGTTTCCGAGGAACAGCTCTTCGAAGGCGCCCGCTTTCTGGGGGCGGACGCCTTGAGTCTCGGCTACGCCGAGGTCGACGCCCGTTCAGTACAAATCCTCGATCCCGGTGACAAGTCGCGTGTCATCGATGTCTGGCATGAGGTGGAGTACCGCAAGCCAGTCGGCGACGTCCCCGAGCTCGTGCGGGAGCTCCGGTACGCGCTGGCCCTCGAGAAGACGGCATCCCGCGTTTCCGTTGCGTAGACCGACGGGGATGACCGTGGTATTTGCGGCAACCCGCGAATTGGAGCCGCGGCTGTCCGGCCTAACGCCGTAGGAGCACCCTCGAATGCTGAGCTTTTTCCGAAAAGGAGGCGCCGGCCAATATGTCGTCGCCGCGGTCGTTTTCGCCGTCATGGCGGTGTTCGTTCTCGAATTCCGGGCGGGGCGCGGCGCCAAGGGCGCCTCGCTCACCAGCGAGTGTGGCATCGAGGTCGCGAGGCGCTGCGTTTCTGCCAAGGAATTCGTCGCGGCTCAGGGGCTCCTCTCACCGCCCAACATCGAGCCCAAACAGCTGAAGCAGCTCAATCTTCAGAAGCGCGCGATGGACGGCCTGATCGAGAGGGAACTCCTCTTGATGGAGGCCGAGCGGCTTGGGTTGTCGGTGAGCGAGGAGGCGACGGACGTCGAGCTTTCCCAGGGGCGAGTGAGGGCGTCGCTGCCCGCCAGCGGGCTCGCGTACGCGGCCAGATCTCTCGCCATGTGTCAGCCGGACTCCATGGGATTCGGTTGCATGCCAGGGACCGAGGGCATCCGACTACTGCCCGTCAAGAGCTCGAAGACCGGCAAGTTCGACTACGACATCTACTCGAGAGTCATTCGGAATCGCACCAATCGGAGTCCGCGCGAGTTCAAGCAGATGCAGCAGCGTGAGCTCATTGCTCAGCGCATGCGCGATCTCGTGATGTCGCGCGTACAATTGTCCGAGAACGAGGCCTTCGAGCAATTCAAGCGTGCTCGCTCCACGGTCAGTGCCAACGCAGTGGAGCTGGACGAAGGCTGGTTCCAGAGGTTCGTCGTCAATGCTCCTGCCGATGTGCTGGACGCCTGGGGGAACGAGCACAAGGCAGAGGTCGACGAGGCGTGGAAGACGGCACAGGCGGACTTCAAGGCGGGGTGCCCGTTGGTCATCCAGATCACGGCCTCTTTCGGCGCCTCGGCCACTGACGATGACAAGGTCTTGCTGCGAGAGCGGCTGGCAACGGCGCAAGGGATGCTGAAGGGCGGAGCCACTTTCGAGCGCGTTGCCCAGCAGCTTGCTGATTCGGCTGACCCGGCTGCAGGAGCCCCGAGCTGCCTTGGTGATTCCGCTCCGGCCGAGCTCAAGAAGGCAAGCGAGGGTCTGGCGGTCGGAGCGGTCTCCGACGTGATCGAGACCGCGGATGGCTTCCATCTCATCAAGAACCTGGGCGTCCTCGCCGCCGCGGACGTGGAGAAGGTCGGTCGCAGTGCAATGGCGCGCAAGCTGGCGCTTCCAGCCATCGCCAAGGAGGCGGTCGCTGCGGCGTCGCAGACCATCGTCGAGCGCCTGAAGGCGGGCACCAGCCTGGAGGATGCCGTGGAGGCTCTGGTGAAGGAGTGGGTCTCCGCCGAGCCCAAGAAGACCCTTGCTCCGGCGGCTGCCAAGAGCGAAGAGGAGCCGCTCGCCCTAGCTGACAAGGCTCACCCCGTCGTGCGGGCCATCGGCGGGTTCAGCGCCAACTCTCACCCACTACCGAACGCCCTTCCCGGCGAGACCTTCGTGGCGCGGGCTTTCGCAGCGGAGCCGGGAGCGCATTTGGAGGTGGGGCTCCGCGGGGGCAAGGCAATCGTCGTCGTTACCGGCAAAGACATCGCGACCAAGGAAGCTTTCGACAAGGACAAGGCGTTCATCCTGAGGCAGCTCCTCGCAGCCAAGCAGCAGGAGGCACTCGTTCGCTACCTCGCTGAACTCCGCAAGCCGTTGGAACGCAAGATCAAGATTCTGCCGGAGCTCGTGGAGAAGCCCGAGTCCGAGAGGGACGAAGGTTAGTGCGGGCTCCGACCCCGTTGGAGGCCCACGCCGCTCGAAACGCCTGCGCGGTTCCCCGCATTCGAGGCATCAGGGACGCTGGAACAGCGGTACCCAAGCCGTGAACGCTTCTTCCTTGCCCATTCCACCCCTCGATCTCCGCACGGTTACCCTCTCGAGCGGGCTCAGGCTGACGACCATTCGCCTGCCGCACCTGCACACGAGCGTTGCTACCATGCACATTCGCGTGGGGTCTCGCTTCGAGAGTGAGCGGCTCAACGGGATCAGTCATTTCCTCGAGCACATGCTGTATCGCGGGACGCCCCGCTGCCCCACCGCCCATGCGCAGGCGTTGGCGTTCGAGTCGCTCGGCGGAACCCTCGACGCGGCGACCAGTCTCGATCACGGCTCCATGTCCATCGCGGTGCCACCGGAGAACCTGCAGCCGGCGATGCGTCTGATGTCCGAGGTCTACCTGGAGCCACTGTTTACCGAACTCGAGCTGGAGCGAGGGATCGTTCGAGAGGAAATCCTGGAAGGCTACGACGATCACGGACATCTGGTGGCTCCCGATCTCCTGCTGGGAGAGGAAGCGTTCGGCACCCACCCCCTTGCTTGGCCCATTACCGGAACGGCCCAGCACCTCGAGCGCTTCGATGAGTCGGCGCTCCGCCTCCACCACCGCCAGCACTACGTGGCCGAGGGCACCGTGTTGACCGTCACAGGCCCCATCGACCACGACTCCGTACGACGTTGGGTAGAGGAGGACTTTGCTGGAATTGGCCGCGGGAGCGTTCCCGACTCCGAGCCGCCACCGATGCCTCAGGCGCCCCGCCTGCGGTATGTCCGGCACAGCATGAGTCAGACGGCTCTCCGCGTCGCATTCCGAGCACCGGGAGAGCGTGATCCTCAGGAACCCGTCTTCGACGTGCTGATGCGGGTCCTGGACGACGGGCTCTCCACCCGGCTCTATCATCGACTATGTGATGAATTGGGGCTTTGCTATGATGTCTCAGCAACCTACGAGGCCTATGATGACTGTGGCCTGGTAGAACTCGCCGCGGAGACCGAGCACGCCAAGGCCGTGGAGGTCACCTCCGAGCTCCTCGATGTCGCCCGGACGCTTCGTGACCAGGGACCAACCGACGCCGAGATCGCGCGAGCCAAGGCGCGGCACCGTTGGCAACTCCTGGAAATGTTTGATAACGCAGAAAGCGTCGCCTCTTACGCAGGGCTACGTGAGCTGTCGGGTCTCGTGCAGTCGCCTCAAGAGCGCCACGACCGCATCCTCTCCGTATCGAGGGCGAACGTGATGGATGCAGCTGAGCGCTGGCTTCAGCGGAGCTCGCTGGTGGTCATTGCCGTCGGGAAGCTTCCCAAACGCGATCAGGGCGCGCTTTTGGACCTGCTGGATCGATTCGCGTAAGGGTGGCGCGGCGCATCACTCGAGCGCCATCGCCATCGCCATCGCCATCGCCATCGCCATCGCCATCGCCAGCGAGAAGCGAGAAGCGAGAAGCGAGAAGCGAGAAGCGAGAAGCGAGAAGCGAGCCTGTGCGCAGATGAGAATACATGTCGGTCTTCCCGGACGGCTAGAAAATTCTAGATGGTTCAAGCCAGCACGTTGTGTGCTAGACCCCTCGCCGTATGAATCTGCGAATCCTCTTCGCTTGTCTGGGCTGCCTCACTGCTCATGCGCCTGTCGCACTTGCGGATGACGACGGGGAGAGCGCCGAGGGCAGCGATGCGTCCACTTCAGAGGCGGATTCCGAATCCAGCGAGGAGGATGCCTCGGAGTCTTACACGTCCGAAGTCCCTCGGTGGAAGGCATTCGGAGTGGGTCTCGGCGGACGCCGTGGTCCGATGTCCGGTGCCGGCGGTTGGTGGGGAGACTTGATTCTCGCCGTACGAACCAGCAACGGGGAATCGCTCGGGGTTCGAATCGAGCTCGACCTGAGCATCGGGCGCCTGTCTCACGAGAACGACATTCCGCTCAACGACGCAACACCGGCCCGCCTCGCCCATAACGACGAGACTCTGAATCTCTATTCCGGGCTCTTGAGGGTCGCTCTCGAGATTCCGGTGCATCCGCTTTCGTTGCGCCTGGGGCCTGCGGTGGGTGCTGGTATGGGCTCCTACGAGTCTTCTGTCACTTCGTGCGGCAAGGACGACTGGAGTCGCGGGATGTATGGTGGCGGAGTCGACGTCGCAGTGGGACTTGGCGAGCCAGTGTTTCTGGAGCCATTCGTACGATTCGATGCCCTTCGGATCGAGAACCCCGAGTGCACCCAGGGTCCGCCCAGGAGGGACGGCTCATCGGAGTTCGAGCCGCCCACGCAGCAGTACGCGACCGACATTGGGCTATACGTTGGCGCTGGCGTCGTGCTCGCCCTCTGACCCACGGAGCCCGAGGGTGGAGCAGCGTCCTGCGGAGCTCTGGGCCGCTCGCACGGTGACGGCGAAGCAACGAAACTCGAGCTGGGCTCGGGCTCAGCGGGTGGGGCGCTTCTTCTTCTGATTCTTCTGATTCTTCTGAAGCGCTCGACCCTCTGCGCGGTCATCCCGCACGAGAACCTCGGCGATGCGGAGGATGCGCCGCCGAGTCGCGGGACTTGCACCCTTCAGTACGGCCGCTAGCGCGTCATCCTTGGGTCGCGCCTTGCTTCGCGGCAGGAGGAGCTCCGCGGCGGTCACACCGAGGGCGGAGCCGAGGCGCGAGAGCGTCTCAAGGGATGGGTTTGCGTTCGCAGAGGATCGCCCGCGAAGGACCCGCTCCAACCTCGCCACGGTTTCCACCGTGACTCCGGCACGAGCGGCAAGTTCCGCTTGGGTCAATCCCACGCCGATACGAAGCTCGCGAACACGCTCAGCAAGTTGAATGGCGATGTCTTCCACGTTAGCCCCAGTTCACGTCGGTTGGTTCATGCGCCCAACGGATGGCACAGTACAAAATCTGGAACGCGTGTCATCGGAAGTCTAGTCCTGGACACGGATGCGATTTTGTCAACATTTACGCGCAATTGCGCGGCGGCAGCGGCGCCTTCAATGTGGGATCTGGCCGGATCGATCGGGGAGCAATAGCAAGGCGTGCGGACGAAAGGCGTGGACCGGTCCGCTAGCCTGTCTCGCCGACGGAGGCTGCCGTGGGCTGGTGTATGCCCACGCCGCCCGATTCCCGCCCACGGCGGACCAACCCCCGATTCCACGATTGAGCGCCCAGCCGCAGCATCTCCTGAAAGAAACCCAGGAAACTCCACACCTTGTTCAGCGTCCGAAGGCGGAGGGTATCACGGCGGTCGGCAGCGCATGACCCCCCCAGGAGGCGACCCCACGAGGCAGAAAGCCCTCGGCTCGCTCCAACGAGCGTGCTATCGAATGAGAACTTGGAGACACTGGTAGCCGGCTTTCGGCCGCAGTGTCAAGGCACCGAGGCCCAGCCCGCTCGGCCCGGACCTTGTTGAAAGGATTGAGATTCCTCAATTCTGCCCGAACTTGGAGAGGGTTCGCCCATGGATGGACAGCAGCAACGCGCAGGCCGCGGCCGTCGACGCAACAAGCGTAGTCGCAGCGCAGCGAGCGAGAAGGCGGAGCCAATCCTGATCGCAGCCCGGCGCCCCAACGCCCCCATTTCGCCGAAGAAGCGCCCCCGCCATCTGGTGGTGGCGTCTGCATCGCCTCACCCGCCTCGCGGCGAGCGCCGCGCTGGGTCGATGCAGCGGGATGGAATCAGGGCAGTGGAGGCTGGCGCAGGTGAGAACCAAACGAGTGAGAGGCTCAAGGCAGCCGGCCCCGACTCGACCCCGCGGCGCTCTGCACGGATCGTCGAGCTCAAGACCCCTGACCAGGACGATCAAGAGCTGCGCCGACAGCGGCTGCTGGATCGGCTCCGCACCAGTCAGGGACGCGGAGCCATCTCACGGGCGGCTGAAGAATTCCGCCTTGCCGGGTTTGACTTCCCACTCGATCAGGAGATCCAGCTGCAGCTCCTCGAGCATTTCGACGAGGAGTGTGCGCGCTCGGCCTTGGAGAGTCTGACGCATCTGCTCGAACACGAGGCGCCCATCAAGCGCCCAGTCTTCGAGCAGCGTCTGCGCCGCCTCGAGGAGTACGCCGACGAGGAAGCAACCCGCGAGGCCGCGGCGCACCTGCGTCGCGCGATCCGCGCCTAGAACGACAAACGGTTCACCGCCAGGTGAACCCAATCGTCGCGACCGACAAGCAACTAGAGCCCCGACCGGTTTGCCCGCCTTGCTGCGCCCACGGGGGCCGCATCGATCCTGGGGCGCTCCCGCCCTTGGCGGGACGGGGCAACTCGGTTCCACGCCGCGCGTGCGACCTCTGGTGGGTAGATGCGCCCGGGCATACCCTCGCGATCGGAACCCAGTGACCGGGCTCGTCGAATCCCCCTTCTGGGTCCGCGTGCAAGGGCTGGGGTGGCGATTCACGTCGCATCCGACGCCTTTGGCGTTAATGTGTCGGACATGAACCCAGAGCTCGACGTTCGGCAGTTCGAGACCCGCTACCGGGAGCTCCTCAAGGGGCTCGAGGCGAAGGACAGTTCCGAGAAGTGTGTTCAATGTGTTGGCTGCGCGGGGTGCATGGGCTGCACGTTTTGCCGTGACTCCCAGCGCCTCGTGCGGTGTCACTACTGCATCTCGTGCCAGGCGTGCAGCGACTGCTCGCATTGTCGAGACAGCCGGCAGCTCATCAGCTGCCAGCACTGCATTCAGTGCGAAAGCAGCTCGTCGAGTTCCTACCTGGTCCGTTCGGTCTCGCTGACGGGGTGCACATACTGTTTTGGTTGCGTTGGTTTGAGCGGCAAGGACTTCCACATCTTGAACCAGCCGTACGAGCGCCGAGAGTACTTCGAAACCGTTCGCAAGCTCAGTCAGGCGCTGCGCCTGGGATAGCGAGGCTGGCGTGGATCCCGGTCTCGAAGCCCTCTGGAAACGGGTGCTCGACCGATGGGAAGACGACTCGGTGCACAGCGCCTTCTTGGACTACTGTCAGCGCACGGAACAGCTCGTCGACGCCGCTGTCCGCTATCGGGGAATGGCGGGCGATCGGGATCGAGCCGACTCGGCCAAGAAGCGTCTGGCGGCGATTTCTGTGCTTGCCCTGGCGAAGCTCGAAAGCACCAGAACGCCGAGGCCGACGGCCGGGCGGCGGTCGACGATGCTCGTCCTTGCCATGCTCATTCTCAGCGTGCTGGCGGCCATCCTCATGCGCCTCGGCACGCTGCTGGAATAGCCGGGTACTCGCGGTCGTTATGGGCCCACGTGATCGTGTGCCCAAGCTTCGACCCCAACCCCTCCGCAGGGCGATTCCGCTCCCACTTGAGCGATCCCAAACGGGAGCGACACAGCCGTCGCGGCGCCTTCTCCGGCGTCCATTGGTTCGGCCAGAAGGGAGAACCTACTGCATTCTTCACCTTGCGGCCGAGAGAGGCTCGTTCTATCTAGGGAATCCCGTTCCAGTCTTCCGTTGCGCGGCGAGCCGATCGCCGTTACCAATACCCAGCTAGCGTTGCAACTCCGCATCACCTGGCATTTAGGCTGGGTGGGTGGGGCTCAGGGCAGTGTCGCAGAGCGCAGTGATGGAGCGTAATTGCAGTTCGCAGCGAGATAGAGCCCCAGCGCAGAGTATTAGGCGGCGCGCCGCTCCCCCAACCTTGAAAAGGAGTCCAACAGCATGAGGTTCTCAACTTGGATGAGTGTCGCAGTGGCAGCTTCGATCGTCGCAGCGTGTGGCGAGGAGCGCCTTCCGCCGGCCACGCCAGCGGACGTACAGCCTGAACCGCCGCCGCCAGCCGTGCAGGCTCCTCCTCCTCCACAGGACGACGAGAATCCCCGCACTGGAACTCTGGCCATCTCGGACGAGATCCGCCAAGCCTGTGGCATCACTGATGCTGAGGCCTATTTCGCTTACGACAGCGCCAACGTTCGCCCGGAGTACCGCGCCCTGATGCGCAAGCTGGCTGAATGTTTCACCACAGGGCCGCTCAAGGGGCGCCTCATGCGGTTGGTCGGGCATGCCGATCCACGCGGAGACGACGACTACAACCTGGTGCTCGGGGGACAGCGAGCTGAGAGCGTGAAGCGTGTCATTGTGACCGAAGGCATGGAATCCGCGAAGGTCGAAACGACCTCTCGTGGCGAGATGGACGCATCGGGCACGGACGAGGCTTCCTGGACACAGGATCGTCGCGTCGACGTCGTGCTCGGCAACTAGCCGCCAATCCGTGGGCGAGCAAAGACCATGCTTCAACAGGCTGAACAGGCAGTACCCCTGAAGGTCGCCGCAAATTCGCAGCAGGCGCTGGACCCGATCCAGCTCGTCTTGAGTTCATCGGGCGTCGTGCTGGTGGTGCTCGGACTACTGGTCATCGCCAGCACGCTCGTGTGGTTCATCTGGATCCTCAAGTCCATCCAACTTGGTAGGGTGCGCTCCGCGCTCAACGGGTTCGAGCGTGACGCGGTGAGCTGCGAGGGTGCCGAGGAGCTCGTTCGGCTCGCCTTGAGTCGCCGGTCTTCGCCTGGGGCACGTGTGGTAATCGAGCTCGCCAAGCGGCACGAGCAGCCCCACGTGAACTCCCAGGTGCTGCTGGCGGTAGCGAAGCGGGCCATCGCCAGCGAGCATCAGCGCGTCTCTTCGTTGATGCCGACCCTTTCGAGCATTGCGTCTGCCTCGCCCTTCATTGGGCTGTTCGGCACGGTCTGGGGCATCATGAATGCGTTTCTCCGCATCGGTGTCGAAAAGAGCGCGTCGCTGCCCGTCGTGGCGCCTGCCATCGGCGAGGCGCTCATCGCCACCGCGGTGGGCCTGGTGGCAGCAATCCCCGCGACGATCGCGTTCAACTTCGTCGACCGACGCATCGGCGATTTTCTGGAAGAGCTCACGGCGTCCAGCGAGACCTGGTCGGAGCTCATCGCGGCCGAAGTAGCGAGCGCGCCGCAAGACCGACGCCCTCCATCCCAAGCCCAGCCTCAGCCGAGCTTCCCACGGGGAGGTTGATCAGGTGGGCGCATCAATCTCCAGAGGTCGGGGGCGAGGCGGTTTCCGCGACATCAACGTCACGCCGCTCGTCGACGTGATGTTGGTGCTCTTGGTCGTGTTCATGGTGACGGCGCCGCTGCTCACCACCGGCCTCCGCATCAGCCTGCCTCAGGTCGAAGCTGCCAATACCCCCGTCAAGGATGCGCGACTCCTCGTAACCGTAACCAAGGAGGAGCGGGTGCTCTTTGGTGAGAGTGACGTTACGGGACGCGTGGCAGACGCACTCAGAGAGAACTTGCGCGTGCAGAAGGAGCGAGAGCTGTACATCCGCGCGGACAAGGATGCGCGCTACGGCGCGGTGGCCGAGGTCGTCGCGGCAGCACGTAACAGCGGAGTGGAATCCCTCAACCTCCTGGTGGAGCCCGATCTCGTTCCCGACGAAGAGGCCGCTGCACCCAGCGCCAGTGCCCCCTCCGCCGGGGCTCCGCCCGGCCCCGCTGTGCCAAGTCCTCGCGGCCCCGCTCAGTCTCCCGTCAACCCAGCTCCCGGCCGGTAACGATGGCAGTTCGGGCCTTCTCCAGCGCCGAGGTCACGCTGGCCGCTTTGTTGGCCATGGGCGTGCAGCTCGGCCTGTCTACCCTGTTCGTCATCGCAGGCGAGAACGCGGCGAACGTGAAACGGCAGGAGCCCCCTTTGCCTATGGAGCTCCCCATCGCCGTCAAACCGGTTCTCGACGAGCTTCCTCTTCTCAAGCTTGGCGGAAAGAAGATGAAGCCCAAGCTCCCCGATATGTGGAAGAAGAACCCGCCGGTACGGCGTCTCCAAGAGGCGAGCGCCCCTTCACCGCAAGCGGCGAAGACTCCGGAGGCCATTCCAACGAGCAAGCTTGCGGAGCGAGACGCCTCGCCGCCACCTCCTGATGCCGAGGTTGCCAAACAGGTGGATGAGATCCTACCCGAGGGAAAGCCCGATGCCGAGGCCACCGTCGAAGGTCCGGGCGCCCCCGGTGGCGTCGAAGAGGGTACTGAGACGGACCCCCTCAAGGCACGGCAGTTGGGCCTGTACGAAGCGACCCTGATCCGTTGGTTTACCAGTCGCTTCAGCGCTCCTGAGCTACCCGAGGAAGAGGCGCGCACCGTGCACGCTCGCGTACAGTTCACGATTGGTCCCGACCGGACCGTGGGTGGCTGGAGCATGCTGGCTCCGAGCGGCAACTCGGACTTCGATGCCCGTGTCACCGCCACCATGAATGGTACCGTCGGTTCGACGCTGCCGCGCCCGCCAGAGTCGCTCGGCGATGTCACGGGCAAGATGTATCGAGTCACCTTCAAGCCCCACCCCCAGAAGAACCCATGAAGCATCTGGCGACTTTCTCTGCCTTCATCACGTTGGTCCTCTCTCCTGCCCTGGCTATGGGTCAGATCCCGGGTCAGGCCCAACCCGAGACCGCGGCACAACCCGCTCCCGACGAGCGGCTGCTCGGAGAGTTTGTGGTGGAGGCCCGCCAGCAGGAGCATGTCACCACCCTCGCCGTACTCCCGTCCCTCGAGCCCGATCTTGAGGATGTGATCGTTCGAGGAGTCGTGAGGCACGATCTCGAGCTTTCGGGGATGTTCAGGATCATCGAGGACAGGAAGGCGCCCGAAGGGATGTACGGGTTCAATGATCCCGTCGACGTGCCCGCCTGGCGCAAGCTCGGCGCCGAGGTGATCGTCAAGGTCGCGGCGCGCAAGCATGAATCCGGGAAGATTCAGGTTTTCGGCATCGCTTACCTCACCAACGTGGGCGATCAACCGGTGTACGAGAAGAAGCTGCTCGTTCCCAAGGAACAGGTTCGCGTTACCGCCCATCGGGTTACCGACGCCCTGATCGGCGCCATCACCGGCATCCCTGGTAGCTTTGCCAGCCGTTTCGCATTTGCGGCGCGCTGGGGGCGCAACCGACGCATCTTCTCCATGGATGCGGATGGTCATGACCTCAAACCCATCACGGATCCCGAAGTCACCTCGATCGCGCCTTTTTGGGGGCCCGGCAATCAGCTCTTCTACACCGAAAGCCGCAACTACTCGCCGTTTCGACTGACCGTGTACGATGGCACACAGACCCGCCAAGTGCCGCTCATGTTCGCTAGTTCCGTCTACAGCGTGGCGATCAGTCCGGACAAGACCAAGATGGCGGTGGCGGTCGCGGAGGGCATCGAGGCTTCGGTCTACCTGAGCAACATCGACGGTAGCAACATGACGAAGGTGTCCAAGACCCCCCTCGCAACCCATCCTGTCTTCAGTCCCACTGGCAAGCTGGCGTGGATCGGTGGGACCGAGGAGAAGGGTAGCCAGCGCGTCTGGCTCGATGGAAAGCCGGTTTCACCTCAGGGGTTCGTGGCAGCCTCGCCGACGTTCTGCGATACCGAGGACGGGGTGCGTCTCGTATATTCGGTGTCAGTGGGGAATGATCGCCGGGATCTGGTTATGGCGAACGAGAATGGCGGCGTCGTGGGCCGCCTCACCCAGAACCAAGGCAGCAATACCTACCCCGCGTGCAGTCCTGACGGTCGATTGCTCTCGTTCTTCTCGACCCGCAAGAGTGGTGACGGACCGGGAACCTATATGATGAGCCTCAAGCGCTGGACGACTCGGCTCGTGACCAAGCAGCTGGGAGAATCGCTGCGCTGGGCGTCTCTGCCGCCACCTCCCCCTGGAACCGAAGTTCCCTAGAGCGCTGGCTCATTCGCCAACACCGTACCGCCGAAGAGTCTACCGACCTTCGATGGCGGTCGTGACCCCCGGATAGGCGCGACGATGGGTCTTCCTCTCCGGGCCGCGCAGTGTCCATCCACGGGTCGCGAGCAATGCGAGCGTCCCGCTCTTTCCGCGGTCGGCTATCACACTGGGGTCCCCAGCCCATGGCGGTGGAACTGGCCAATGGACGGACGGCGAATTCTACTCGCGGACCGGCGATGTTGGTGGCCGGCGTTGATTGCTAGTGTTGGTCGCGACAGAGCTGGCCGGTGAGCGTACGGGCCAGTTCGCCTTCTAGCCGCCGTGGCTCATGAAATTCGCGATGGCGTGAGTCTCTCGGGCTCCAATCAACCCGAACTGCACCCCGAAGCCTCCGGCCTTCTTGTCTGACCAGCGAACGACTCCCGGCAGCACCAATTTCAGGCTCGAACCCGGCACCGAGAGCTTGATCGTAATCCGCTCACCGAAAGCGGGGATGGTCTCCGCAAAGATGAACATCCCGCCGACACTGATGTCCTTCGACCGCCCAGAAAACCCAGCGGTTTCCCCTGGTTGGCAATCTACCTCAACGTCCAGCTTCTTACGTGAGTATGCGCGTTTCTCCTGCACGGTAGTCTGACTAACGGCCACGATGCCTCTTCTCTTTATAGCCCCCAATGGAAGAATACGAAGCCGGAATCGAGTGGCTGCGTCACAACACCCCAATGAAGCTGGGCGGACGGCCGCGCCGCGCTGGCAACGGCATTTCCAGGGATGGCCACTCGCGGTCCTCGCTGTTGGGCTGGCACTGACCAGCCTGCTCCTGGCGTCACCGAGGAGGTCCGTACCCGACGTGCTGCCGCTTCCTGAGTGTGACCCGAGTGCGATCACTCAGTGGCGAAGAATCGACGACGAGCTGGCAGAGCAGGCACGACGCTCACCGCTGCCACGATCCGTGAGAGCGATCGGCGACAGCTATCGGGTGTACTCACACGGACTCAGCCTTGGGCTATCGGGTGACGCGGAGGCCGCGCGGATGCGTGCCAGAGCCAGCGCGGCCACTCGAGCAGGGTTAGCAGCAGAGGTGGGTCGCCTGCGTGCAGTTCAGACGGAGCTATTCTTGGCTGCGCTCACGCGGTGGAACCAAACGGGACACCGCGATCGTGAACTCGATGAGCTCGCGGGAGATTTCCTGGACAAAGCCAAGCGCAGTGGGTGGCTCGACGGAAGGAGGACTCGTTTCTCGGAGCCAGAGCTCGCCGCGCTCTTTCAGGTTAGGTGGACACATTTGGCGGGTCTTCTGGATGATCCGAACCTGCGGCTCAGCCTGATCGTTTGGCAGCTGTACTACGCGGCCTTGCTGCGCCATCCCGAGGATGCCTTGGAGACACCGCAGAGAACTGGTGACCGCCAGCTTGCCTACATCGAGGCGCTCTGCCGACGCGATCCGAGCTACCCTCGGGACTTCGGTCGTGGCGTACTGTTCTTTCGAGCGCAGCGCATGGCTGACGCCGAGGAATCCTTTCGCCGATTTCTCGTCAATTCCCAGCACCAGCGTTGGCGTCTTCGGGCACGCAACCACTGGCTCGAGTGTCGAGCGCGGCAAGGCAAACTCTAGGCGCGGGGCACATGCTCTCGCCACGGTTGCTCGCTTGCTTCGATCGGTCAGGTCGAGAGACTCGTCATCTCAGGAGCTGGACCGCCCACGACTCAGAAGACCGTCCCGGTGCCGCCGATGCGGCAGCTTCGTCATTCCGCTCGCGTCGATGAGCTTCACACTGGAATTGCGTGTCGTCTTGCAGCGGAACGGCAGCTGCCGCGATTGGGTTCAGGGCGGGCTCGTCCGCCGAGCTTGACTGTGCCGCCCGAGTGACTCCAGAGATCCCTGGAGCGCAAAAAGATCGCGCGACGGAACCCTTTACTCGGAGCACTGAGGAAGTATGGCCAACCCCCTCCCGCCGGAATGGTCGTTACTCCTTTGCGGCACTTCGCGCACTGAGACGGACGCCGTCAAGTCACCACGTGTTTCTCAATACGGAGCTAGGCGGGCGATGCCGGGACGGTCCCGGTCCGTAGCGCCACTTCTCGGAGCCTTCGTCGCATTCTTGTCGCTGGTACTCAGCGGCTGCGGAGATGGCGACACGCCGTCTTCCGCTCTCGGGGCGGACGCTGGGGGCGGAAGTGCCGGAACGCCCACCGCGGATGACCCCGCGGGCAGTGGCGGAGCGTCGGGGTGGACGGTGCAGACCGTGGATGAATCGCCCACGCCGATTGCAGCGGCTCTTGGGCTCGACGGCTCGGGGTACGCGCACATCGCCTACTCGGAGAATCCCGTTCTCTACGCGACGAACGCTTCCGGCTCCTGGAGCATCGAGTCGCTAGAACCCGAGGCAGGCGCGAACTCCCCCTCGCTCGCCGTCGGCAGGGACGGGGTCGTCCACATCGCCTTCGTACAGGACGCTACGATCCAGTATCTTCACAACGACGGTGGCGTTTGGATCGCCGAGAGCATCGCTGCAGGACAATGGCCATCGATTGCCGTCGACAGCACGGGCTCGGCCCACCTGAGCTTCACCCGCGATTGCAGTGTCTACTACGCCACCAACGCGAACGGACAATGGACGACCGAGGCTGTCTCGTTGCGCCATTCTGTGGGGAATTATGACTATGACATAGAAGTCTTTCACTATACGTACTGTGGGCCGACCGCTATCACCGTTGATGCGAACAACCGTCCGTACATCGTGTATCCTGGGACGGTAACAACCAGCAACGCCATCGGGGCGGCGGATAGTCTGCACCACGCAGGGCGCGTCGGCGGCACGTGGTCATCCGATGACATCGACGATATAGGTTTCGACGAATCCGGTACCACCGACTACCCGAGGAGCGACGTTGCTGCTGATGCTGCCGGGCGGCTGCACGCCAGCTACTTCGCGAGGGGCTGGCGCTTCGCCAACCCGTACGAGTTGAGGTACGCCAAGGACGACGGTATTACTCCGTGCGGCGTTGTTCAGTGGAGAGTGCCCACTACCGTTGACGGGAGTGACACGGTTCGAACAGGTATGAGCAGCGCCATCGGAGTCGATCCCTGGGGAGGCGTTCACGTGAGCTACTACACCCAGGAAGTGTTCGATGAGGGCGAGCCCTTCGGCTGTGCGCTCCGCTATGCGAGCAATGCCGAAGGTTCATGGGTTACCGAATCGGTCGATATCGAGTGCGCGGTTCCCGGCCAAGGCCGTGACACCCTGGCCGTGGGGTCTGACGGTGTGGTCCACCTCGTGTACCACGCCCGCGATCGGGCTCTGAAGTATGCGATGCGTGAATACACAGGGGACCGTTCGGTGCGCCTCGATGAGAGTCAGTCCAGCGCGGGTGAGGCCAGTGGCGACTGCTCGGGCCCGCTCACTTTTTCGAGCCAAGTGTTCTGCGACGCAGTGTGGGACGCGATCGGGAACCCAGAGGACGAAATCTCGAGCTCCGACGTGGCGTCGCTGGCGACTCTCCATGTTTCCCGCGTCTCATCGCTCGAGGGTATCGAGTGCCTTTCAGCCCTGTCGACGTTGGGTGTCGGCGATTCTCCCGGGTTGGACCTCGAGCCACTCGCAACGCTGACGAACCTGACGACACTCGATCTGTCGGGGAATCACATAGTGGACATGGGGCCGCTGGCGTCGATGAGGAACCTGACGACACTCGAGCTGTGGGGCAATCAGATAGTAGACGTGGGGCCGCTGGCGTCGCTGACGAACCTGACAACACTCGAGCTGTGGGGCAATCAGATAGCAGACGTGGGGCCGCTGGCGTCGCTGACGAACCTGACAACACTCGAACTCTCGAAGAATCAGATAGTGGACGTGGGGCCGCTGGCATCGCTGAGGAACCTGACGACACTCGGCCTCTGTGAGAATCAGATAGTGGACGTGGGGCCGCTGGCGTCGCTGACGAACCTGACAACACTCGACCTGTCGGGGAATCAGATAGCGGACGTGGGGCCGCTGGCGTCGCTGACGAACCTCACGACGCTCGCCCTGTATGGCAACCAGGTAGTGGACGTGGGGCCGCTGGCGTCGCTGAGGAACCTGACGACACTCGGCGTCTCGAAGAATCAGATAGTGGACGTGGGGCCGCTGGCATCGCTGAGGAGCCTGACGACACTCGACCTGTCGCGGAATCAGATAGCGGACGTGGGGCCGCTGGCGTCGGTGACGAACCTGACGACGCTCGACCTCCATGAAAATCAGATAGTGGACGTGGGGCCGCTGGCGTCGGTGACGAACCTGACGACGCTCGACCTGTCTGACAACCAGATAGCT
>CAYRKE010000065.1:28008-36741 GCA_964424695.1 uncultured Polyangiaceae bacterium | reverse complement strand
GTTGAAGAGCCTCGTGCTACTCGACTCGGACTCCGGAGAGATGAGCCTCAGTTTTCCAAGCCGGGTGAGCCCTGCAGTCGCGCGAGCGCGGGCAGGCATGGCCGCAGCGGAGAATGCAGCGCTCAGCTACGACCGCCTGCTTGCTGCGCTCCGGGGCGAGAAGGTGGTGGTTACCCTCGGCTCGAGCAGGCGGTTTGGGAAGGCTCGGATTACTGGGCGTCTGATGGAAGTGGTATCCGTCGAGCCGAGCCATCCCTCCTATGACCATGGGCCAGTTGGGGCGACGGTGCAGAAGAAGTCAGGCGATGATGACGACGAGAGCGAAAGCGCTCCCCATGTCGAGGTGGCACGCTTGCAGGTGATGCTGCTCTCCCCCGAACACGGCGTCATTCGCTTCGATCTCAACGAGATCGTTTCCGTGCGCCCAATCGATCCGAAGATCACAGAGCGTTTCGAGGCAGCACTCTCGTCGCGCATCGCTTCGCGGTCGAACCCAACGGAGTGGCTGGAGATGGGCGGTGACAGACGCGCGCTGCGCAACCTCCGTCTTGCGTATCTCGCGGAAACGCCGATCTGGCGCACCAGCTATCGATTGGTGGTCGCCGACAAAGAGCAAGCCGAGCTCCAGGCCTGGGCGCTCGTCCATAACGATACCGACGAGGTTTGGCACGATGTCAAACTGGAGCTCGTCGACGACTACCCGAGTTCATTCCTCTTTCCGCTCGCCGCACCCCGCTACCAGCGGCGAGAACTGACGACGCCAAGCGACGAACTGTCGAGCGTGCCTCAGCTCTCTACCACCACGCCAGACGCCATGTGGGGAGATTTCAGCGACTACCAGGGGGAGATCGTGGAGACAATCCAGGGAGAACTGAAGCATGGCGGCGGAACCGGAAGCGGTCAGGGCTACGGTTCGGGACACGGCTTTCTTGGGGGAAGCCATAAGACGCGTGCCCCCAAGGTTCGTGACGGCTCGGGTGTCTCGCACGGCGAGAGTGACTTATTGTGGGTTGGGGATCTCCAGAAACAGGCGGGCATCATCCCGCCAGCAGAGCGTGCTGTCTCGATCTACGGGGTGAAGACCCCGCTCAACCTCTTGCCCCAACACTCGGCGCTGCTGCCGTTCCTGAAGGAGGGCGTATCGGCGAAAACCATCGTCTGGTTCTCCAGTCCCGGGACTGCTCCTGAGCGAGCGATCGGGATCACCAATAATACGCCCAACACGCTTCCCGAGGGACCGATGTCCGTCTTTGGTCGCGGCGGCTTCCTGGGGGAGGCGATGCTGGAGAGCCTGCAACCGGGAGCGCGGCAGTTTGCGCGCATCGGCGACGAGTTGGACTTCGATCTGGCGATCGCAGAGGGTACGAGGGAAGCTGAGCGGCGGCACCTCGACTTCCAGAACGATGAGCTCCGAGTCCACTCGGTCGTGACATGGAAGCCGCGACTGGTTTTCAACAACCGCTCCGGTGGCACCGCGGAAATCTACGTTGGCATGCAGGTGGTAAAAAACTCCACGCTCCAGGGGAGTGATCGGCTGGACTTCGACAGCACGACGGGTACGCCGTTCGCGGTCTTCGACGTCCCAGCGGGTTCCGGGAAGGAACGGAGCATCGTTGCCACGGAAGGGATCGTCGAGGGACAGACGCTGGACGCCCTGGAAGTCGAGAGCCTCGACGAACTGGTCCGGGACAGCCGGCTTCCACAGGAGGAGGTAGCGGTGCTGGTCAAAGCACGTCCACTCCTCGAACGGCGCTTTGCGACAGTAAGAGCGGGGGAGGAGCTCGAAGTCGAGCTCAGGACGGCTCGAGAGAACTTCGAAAGCCTGAAACAGACGAGCGAGACCGTCGGCGCGAAGGAATCGAAGGAGGCCGGCGTGGTGATGACGAACCGCGTACTGGCAGCGCTCGACGAGGTGCGCAAGACCGAAGCCCGAAAGCGCGCCCTCGACAAGGAACTGGAGGCCCGCATAGCTGCGCTGCGGGCCGCCCTTGGGGAACTCAACGCTTTCCGGGCGCGCCTCGTCGAGGAACGCAAGAAGGAAGAGGGAAAGGGGCGGTAGTGTCGGGTCCAGAAGGGACAGCCGCGCGACGGGCACGCCACGGAGCGCTTCGAAGCAGCGCTCTCGGCGACCTACCTGGGGCGCCCTCGTGGGACAGTGCGCCCAACGCAGGCCCTCGGGTCCAATCGAGCGTACCGACGATTCGTGTGGTCACACTCCGGCGCCCAGGGGAGATATGCTTGCGATGACCCCCGCAAGCCGCCGCCATTCGTGTCGCATCCCGCCCGTCGCGCTCGTGCTGGCCCCCCTGATGCTCACCTCGCTCGTGGTGGCGTCGCTTGTGATCGCCGGGTTCGCCCCGCCCGGACTCACCGCGACCGCTGCCGCCCCGACCGCCGTCGCGCCTGCAAGAGCTATCCCCGCCGTGGTCGCCACCCCTGGACGCACTTCCACCACAGTGGCGCGAGCTGAAGCCCGGATCGCCCCGGCCCGCGGTTCCTCGAGCAACCCGGGGGCGTCGTCCCCAGCAAGCCCAACGTCATCCGGCCCCAGCAGCACGCGCCCTGGCTCGTGGTCGGCAGATCCCAAGGCCTACCCATGGCTCGCCGATGCGCGCGCCAAGTACCCGGCCCCCGTGGGTACCCTCATGTCGCGCTTTCCGGCGCCGGACGGCTTCACCCGCGTGGTACGGGATCCCAGAAGCTTCGGGGGCTGGCTGGCAGCTCTGCCCCTGGCGGCACCCGGCACGCCGGTGGTCACCCACGACGGTCAGATACGGTACTCAGCCGATGATCCGCGCGTCGCAGCCGTCATCGCCATCGACGTGGGCACGGCGAACCTCCAGCAGTGCGCGGACTCGGTGATTCGGCTTCACGCCGAGTGGTCTTGGTCCCAAGGTCGCCGAGATCAGAACTACCGAGCAGCGGCCGGTAATCTGCTCCCCTACGCACGCTTCGCTCGCGGAGAGCGCCTAGTCGCGGAGGGGCCGAAGCTCACTTGGCGGCCTGGCGCACGAGCCTCGAGTGGACATGAAGGATTTCGTGAGTACCTAAACCAAGTCTTCACCTGGGCTAATACCGTGAGCCTGTCGCGCGAGGCGCAGCCCGTTCCGCCGAGCGAGGTCCGCGCCGGTGACTTCTTCGTGGATCCCGGTAACCCCGGGCACACAGTGCTCATACTCGACCTGGCCCGCGACTCCAGCGGGCGCACTGTTGCCCTGCTGGGTCAGAGCTACATGCCAGCTCAGAGCGTCTACGTGCTTGGCGGACCGTCGAGCGGGTGGTTCCTGCTCGATCCAGCACGCCCCGTGGATACGCCCTTCTGGCGACCTTTCGGTTGGGACACGTTGCGGCGACTGGACGACGGCCTACCATGACCGGCAAGCGCCGATGCATCACCCACCGCTGCGTGGCCTGCGCAGCAGCGGAAGCGGCTCGTCTCGCGCCACCGGCGGCAGCAGGACCTCGCTGAGCCACTCCTGCTTGGGGCGGACGCGGTAACGGATGCTGCGAAGCGGCGCGCGACGAGCTTCGGTCTCCATGGACCAGAGGTTGGCAGGACCCGCGTTGCCAGCAATCAGGATGGGCATCCGCGTGATGGGATCGGTCTCATAGATCATGAAGGCATGGCTATGAGGGCGCTCGTCGTCCCAGGGAGTATAGCCATGAATCAGAACCACGTCGCCAGACTGAAAATCGTCCACCTGCTCAGATAGCTTGGCGAAGAACTTCGACTTGTTGCCCATGGCGACCCGCTGCTCGGGTGCGAGCTCCAGCACGTCGAACCACTCGGAGTGTTCCCGGGCGAAGGTGACGAAGTACTCGTTGCGGCGGAGCTTCGCACCCGCGAGTTCCCTCAGGTCGAGGCCGCCAATCTGGCGTCCCGGGGCTGCCGAGGCGCTGTTCCACCAGGTCCCACTGGCCCGCTCGAAGGTATCGACGATGAAGTCGATGCACACCTGAGGCACCATGGGTACGCCGTCGGCGCTGAAAACCCGGTAGGTATCCCAGTTGTACTCGAACTGCTTGTGGCCAGCCAAGTACGCCCCCCGCCACAGATTGCGGAGGGTCCCATCCTCCTGATCGAACTCGGTCTTGGGTTCATCGAAGGGGAGCCGCTCGGTAACTTGTTGGGCCATCGCCTCGCGGAGGCTCTGAAGGGACGCTTGGCGCTCGGCACTCTGCTGCCGCGCGACGTCCACTTCGGGGCGCAGCTCAGGCTCGACGAGCTCGGCTTCGAGCTCGAGGCGAGCATCGACGGAGCGAACGACACTCCTCACCCAGTGCTCCCCGTAGCGTAGTCTCATGACCAGACGGCTCTCGGTCATGTGCTCGACGCGCGCTTCGTCGAAGTGCAAACGATACTTGAGGGATCGGAGATCGCGATGCAGCGCCGCTGGTACCGGTCCTGTGCCCACTCGGTCGAGGTGCATGAGGCTAGCCTTCTCGCCAGCGTGCGGACCATCGGTAAATACGTACCCCGAGCGGCTACGCTTCGCGTGCATCACCTGCTCGCCGCGGTGGATCCAGATCTCGTCTTCCTCGAAGAGGTGCTGGGGGCCCACCAGGCTGAGCAGAGCAAATGCCTGGTCCGGGTTCTCGGAGTAGAGATACCCTTCCCGAAGCAACATCTCGCGGAGGCGCGCATGCCGACCAGCGTGACGCTTGAGGGCCTGGCGCACCGCTCCGTACTGCTCGGTCGCACCCATGAGGCCCGCCATCTCGGGATCTGCGCTGCCTTCCATCGAGCTCGCAGAACGGGGGGTACGAACGAAAACGACTGGCTCTCCCTTGGCTCGAGCCACGAGCTCGGCCCGATGGGCCTCAAAGCCCGGTGCGCCCGGCAGGGACGGCATGGCAAGAACACTATCCAGAAGCGCACGCTGCTGCGCCAGAGGATCGATCGCCTGTGTCGGATTCGAATCCGCTCCTCCCATCATCGCTTGGACGGCAGCGCCAGCTGCCGACTCGTGCCGCGAGGAATCGGGATCGGCCGCGCAAGCGGTCGCTAGACCAAGAGTGAGACCCAGAAGCGGTAGGGAGCGGCGCATCATGCCCCCCATCGAGCAAGCCGGATACCACGACCAGCACGCGAGGCAATATCCATTGATAACGATGAGTTACCGTTCAATTGCCCGCACAGCGTGTGGCAGGGTGGCCACGCGCTGTGTCAACCCGCGCGCGATGAGCATCCGGCGTCGACCATGAACCCGGCGAACTTCGTCTCGCCATTCTTCGCTTTCAACCCGTGCGCGATGAACCCTCAGGAGCGACCCGCTCGAATTTGAGGAGCGAGAACTGACTGCCGAAGCCTGCGCGGTTGAGTGCTCGTTGCGACGCGACGTTGTCCACCGCGCACCCTGCGGTCGGGCGCAACCCCTGATCGAGGCAGCGCCGCTTGAGGACGCGGAGAATGTGGGAGGCATAACCGTGACCGCGATGGTCCGGGTGCACCATCACTCCAACGTCTCGCTCGAGACGAGTAGGCCAGACCGGGGAGATCAAACCTATGCCCAGAAACACCCCCTCGCGTTCGAGAACCGATACGTATCCCCGGTCGATCCACTCCCGGCACTCGTCGTCGGTATCGAACACCCCTTCCCGATGCGGCATGATGAAGGGAGTGTCGCCAGAAGTGGCGACCCGGAGCCGCAGCTGATCCTGCATCGCGTCGGCAACCCCAGACTCGTCCAGCAGATCTCGAAACAGGCGTCCCTCGATCGCCGCAGCCCACCCGAGCTCGACGCAGAGTCCGATCAGCTGCGAATCGAACGAGAAACAATGGGCACCCCGCAGCTCGAGCTGGTCAGCCAGCGCCGCAAACAACGCGGGACCCGCCGGCCAGGCGTGACGCTGCAGGTCGAGCTCGGCGAGTCGTCCGTCTGAACTCGCGATGCAGTAGCCAGCCGACCTCCCACACCAATCGATTGAGTACGCGCGGCTGGTCCGAAGGAGAAGCTCGACATAGAGCTCGGGGGCTTCACCCAGACGCGCGAAATGCGCGTTCCGCGCGTCTTCGAGGGAGGCAAGGGGTACTTCGGTCAACGTTAGGGACATGCGGGATCCTGAAGGGGAGGGGCGGAGTCTACACGGGAGACCGCGAGTTCACCACAGTCGCACCGGCGGTGGGCCCCCTTGCTGGGGCACTTGCGGGACACGCCTCGGTGACCACAACACCATGGTCGACTGGCTCCAAATCGCATCGAGCGTGGTCGGCAGCAAGCCGGAGATCCTCCGCGCCCGGAGCAGTGCGGCTCGTTGGTACGTGACGATTACATGGCGTACGGCTGCGGCATGAGCACGCGCTGGGGAGTCGGATACCAAGGCACGCCGATGCCAAGTTGGCCATACTGGTTCTCGCCCCAACACACGAAGTAACCCTCGGGTGGCAGGACGCACGTCGAGTTTCCGCCAGCCCAAACCGCGTGACTATCGATTCGCCCCAATAACCCCAAGACGCTTACCGGAGTGTTGCTCGATTCGAGGGTGTCGTTGCCGAGTTGACCGCCCCAATTGGCGCCCCAGCAGACGACTGAACCGTCCTCGCGATGCGCGCACGTGTGCCACTGCCCCACGGCCAGGTCCACCGCGTCCGAGAGCCCCTCGACAACGTGTGGCTCGGTTCTGATGCCGCCTGTCGTGCCGTCTCCGAGCTGGCCGTCGGAGTTGCCGCCCCAGCAACTGACCCCAGCTCCGTGAAGTGCACAGGTGTGCTCGTAGCCCGCACCGATCCTCCAGGCATTACTCAGGAGCGAGACGGGTACCGGCACAGTGCTGGCGGTGGTCAGGCCGTTCCCGAGCTGGCCATGGTCATTGTCGCCCCAGCACACGACCGAGCCGCCCACCCGGAGCGCGCAGCTGTGCCGGGCGCCCGCGGTAATGGCACTCACATCCGCGAGCTCCACGACACTCGCCGGACTCGTGCGATTGGTGGTGGTGCCGTCTCCCAGCTGACCATACGTATTGTCGCCCCAGCAGAACGCATATCCGTCCGAAGAAGTCGCGCAGGTGTGCCTCGTGCCGGCGGAGACGGCGCGGGCGTAGATTGCGGCCGATAGAACCGGGCTGGCGCGATTGACCGTTGATCCGTCTCCCAGCTGACCACTGGAATTGCCGCCCCAACAGAAGACGTAACCATCCGGCAAAAGCGCGCAGGTGTGCTCGTTACCCGTCGCGATCCCGCTGCCTCCCGGTATGCCGGAAACGTCGACGGGGGTCGCACTGCTGGTGAACGTACCGTCTCCCAGCTGCCCCATAGCGTTGTTGCCCCAGCAGACGATACTGGCATCGGCGCGCTCGGCGCACGCGTGAGTCGCGGCAGGAGCAATGGCCCTTATGTCAGCCAAGTTGGAGAGCGACGCTGGACGGGGCACGATCTGCATCACTCCACCATTCCCGATCTGACCGCGTGCGTTGTCGCCCCAGCAGAACACGGCCCCGTCCAGGCCAGCGGCGCAGGTCTGGTCTCCAGACGCAGCGATGGCAGAGACGTCTGCAAGCTCTGAGACGACCACCGGCACGAAGCTCGAACTGGTAGAGCCGTCGCCGAGCTGGCCCAAGTGGTTGTCTCCCCAGCAGACGACCGTGCCGTCGGCTCGCAGCGCGCAGCTGTGTCCAGCTCCAGCAGCAACGGCGGTCACTCCGGTGAGGTTGGGAACGGAAACGGCAGCACTGCTCGACTCGGTGGTTCCGTCGCCAAGTTGGCCGGTAGCGTTGTCTCCCCAGCAGGCAACGGTGCCGGCACCGAGAACTGCGCAGGCGTGCCCCGCACCGACCGCAAGGCTGGCGACGTCGGCAAGCCCAGGAATGACGATCGGGTCGGTGACGTCAAAGCGCCCGTCCGTGTAGGAGTAACTCCAACAGACGACGGAGCCGTCCCCTCGAAGGGCACAGAACTGACTCTCCCCACCGACCATAATGACTGCGCCCGCGAGGCTACTCCCACCAGGTAGTGCGGACACGGGTCGAGGAGCCGTCTCGAACATGCCTCCCCAGCAGACGATCGACCCATCCTCACGCAGGGCGCAGGTGTCGAATTCCCCTGTCACCAGGGCTACTGCGTCGGACACACCTTCGAGCACGAACGGAGAGTCGAGCTCTGGGATGTCGCCATAGCCCCAGCAGATCGCGGAACCGTCTTGGCGGACCGCGCAAGTGCCGCTGTTCTGGACAGCAAGAGCGGTCGCGTCAGTGACGTCGCCGGACAGGACTGCGACATTGCTGTCCATCGTGTATCCGCTACCGAGCTGACCCCACTCGTTGCCGCCCCAGCACGCGACGAAACCTTGGTCATCGATGGCACATGCATGAGTCCGTCCCACGGCCAGTTTCTGGGGATAGGCACACACGGCGTTGGTGGTTGCCGTGCCCGGTTGCACCGGGTCCTGGGGGCACACCCGCCATGGCGTGCACGCCGCAGTGTTCGCGACCGTGGTGAACCCCGTGGTGCACGGCGCGCAGACGCGGTCGCTGGTCGGCGTTCCCGAAATGGTGACATAACTGCCTGGCACACAGTCAGTCCAAGTCAGGCACGTTGTGCTCGGATTGCCATCATCGTCATAGGATCCCTCGGGGCAGGTGCCACCGGTGCCACCGCCCGCCGATGGGGTCCCCCCGGTCACGCCCGAACCGCCGGCTCCGGTGACCCCGCCCGTATCTGTGATACCTCCGCTGCCAGGCGCACCTCCGCTGCCAGGCGCACCTCCGCTGCCAGGCGCACCTCCGCTGCCAGGCGCA
>CAYRKE010000065.1:19747-27908 GCA_964424695.1 uncultured Polyangiaceae bacterium | reverse complement strand
CCTCCGGTTTCGTCGGTGTGGTCGCTCGGTAGCCCAGTGACATAGTCGTCGAAGGCGCCGCCCTCGACGGCTCGCACCGCACAGCTCGCGGGCTCGCCGGAGCAGACGATCTCTGCCACGTCGACCCACTCTGCCCCGGTGCCGTCTGGAGCGCCCGCTTGCCGGGCCGCTCCCAGCGTGCCGCTGAAGCTCTGCTCCACTTCATCGCCCTGATTCTCATTCAGCAACACGCGCACCGCGAACCCCACCGCTCGGCCTGGCTCGGCACGACTGTCCTCGTAGAAGTGCACTCGCACGCGATAACTTCCCTCGGCCAGTCTCCCTCCCGCCTCCTCGCTCAGCGTGTAGTTCTCGGGCCCGTAGCCTTCCTGGTTGTCGGTGTCCAAAATCGCTCCCAGCGCCGTCGTCGCCCCTTCTCCCGACGCGCACGGCGCCCCGTAGTAGCAGATGCTCTCACTCGGAGCCTCCGCCTGTACGGGTTCGTACACATAGAGATCGACGTCCGTGTCGTTCGTGTCCCAGGTCAGAGTCACCAGAATATCCGCGGGCGCTACGTCCGCCTCCACCTCCCACGTCTCCGACTCGCAGTTGCACGACCTCGCCGTGATCTCGTTCTGCCCGGCATTCAGGATCAGATTCTCCGCCTCGAAGTGCCCTCTCTCGTCGACTGCAGCCGTCTGCGCGAAGGCTCGCTCCCCAGCCCGCGACTCAGTGTGGATCACCACCTCAGTCAGATCCATTTCTTCCACACTTCCTGAGGCCGAGAATAGCCGGGGATTATCCAGCGTCCCCTGCACGCGCTCGAGCCGAAGCACACCGTCGCAGCTGTCACACGCATCGCCGACCAGCGCGTCTTCTGGCTCGCTCGATTCGTCGCAGTTCGCTTGGTCCGCGTTCGCCACGAGCGCGCAATTGTCGTCCTTGTCCACGACTCCGTCTTGGTCATCGTCATTGTCACACGCGTCGCCGAGCGTGTCCTGGTCGTTGTTCTCCTGACCCGAATTGGCCTCTGTCGGGCAGTTGTCTGCATCGTTCAGGATCCCATCGCCGTCGGCGTCCGGCACGAATACGTTGAGCGGCTCGGGATCGTCGCCCCCGACGTATCCATCATCATCGGCGTCCTCATCGCACACGTCCCCCAGCTCATCGCCGTCCGTGTTTCGCTGATCCTCATTGGCTACCGTCGGGCAATTGTCCCGCTCGTCTGCCACTCCATCCCAATCCGCATCCGCAAACGACTCCACGCCGTCGCACACGTCCCCTATGCCGTCTCCGTCTTCGTCCTCTTGGTCGTGATTCGCGTCGAACGGACAGTTGTCTTGTCGATCATCTATCCCGTCTTCGTCCAGATCGTAGGCGCCTGTCGGCCCCAGCTGCTCCCCGCAGATCGGCGTGTACGTGCCCTTCGTTGCACACCGATCCGTCTCCAGAACCCCCAGCACCGCCCCGTCCTTGAGGCGGTCACACACCGCTTCCGGTAGCTGGATCCTTCCCCCGTCCTCCTCCCACCCGTACTCTTTCGATCCGTCCAGGGGGATCACGCAGACCCCCGTCACGGCATTACAGAACCCATCGTCCTGCACCACCAGCCCCACGTTGGGGTGCTTCATGCTCGCCACCCTCTCGACGGTGCAATCGCTGTCGTCCACCTCCATGCGCTCCGCTCCCTCGAAACACCGCAGAGCGTCGAAACACGCACCGGCCCGCGCCGCTTGCTGTGTCGATTGATATCCGTTGAAGAACGTCTCCCGGTCGAACACCTCGAGCGTCGACGAGTCCACGCCGGCCGCCACGCAACTCCCTAGCCCACACGTCGCGTCGTCCTTCTCTGCCTCCGCGCGGCACCGCGACTTCGGATGCACCGTATCGTCCTCGTCCACCTCTCCCTCGCAGAGCCACTGCAGGGGCATCGGGACCACCGCTGTCCGACGCTTCGGTAACGTCGTCACCAGCTCCCTCACCACGCGCATCTGTCCACCCTTGCGCGCCACCAGGCTCACCCGCACGCCCTCTCCCTCCTCCTTCCCTGCGGCGATCACGTATGTCCCGGGCATGAACAGGCCACCCGCTGCTGGATACAGGTTCACTGGGTGCGAGTACGATTCCCCGTTCTCCCGCTCCACGAGCACGTCCACGCTATCCAGATCCTTGTCGATCTTCATGTCCGTCGAAACCGCCAAAACCAGCTGCCCCACTGGCTGAGTCTCCTCCTGGCAACCTCCTGCGACAGCCACGCTCCCGGCCGCCACCAGCGCCAGCACATGGCGCCGGAACGATGTTCCTCCGACACGCCCCAATCCCTCATGAACGGATAACCGATTCCGGTGATGTGCCATGTTGCCTCTGTATCTCGCGCTTCCGCACGTCAGAAACCTCGAGAAGCTCTCGGTGGTCAGAATTCGAGCGTGCCCCAGGTTCCACGCTCCACTGCGGGTTCCTTCTCATCCTCGTGCAGGAGGAAGTACGCTCCCACGCCGAGCGCCGTCGCGGCTACCACGCCCCCGGACACCCAGATCCACGTGGGGACGGCCCCGCTCCCTTTCTGCACCTCATCGCGCAGCTGGATGTTGAGGGTGCGAGACTCTCCCTTCTGAATCACGACCTCCGTCGTCTGCGAGACTTTGCCCTTCCCTTCCAGCGCAATCGCGTGCGCACCGGCAGGCAAGACGCCCTCCCAAAGCCCCACACCCATCACCCTGCCGTCGATCCGGATGGTCGTTCGCGGGTCGGTGACCACGCGAAGCGCGCCTTGATTGGCTTCTTGGGCAAGCCGAACCGCGACGCTCGTCGCTCTTCCCCCTTCGAGCTGAAGCGTCTGCTCATGGGGCACGTAGCCCTCGAGCTCGACGCGAAGCGAACGCCGCCCGAAGTCGAGGGGCACGGGATCCGGAAGCGGAGCTCTGCCGATCTCCGCCTGGTCGACGGTGACCAACGACCCAGGGGGCTGAACGTCGAAACTAACGTTCGAGACGAACCCCTGGACGGTGTCCACCAGGAGCTCGGCCTGCCGTCGATCGGCGGCGGTGATGACAGGCGAATCGGACGCCAAGAACCGACGGATGAGCTCGACGACGCGGGCGTAGTGACGTTGGTTCTTCTCGGCCGCTGCCATGTTCCACAACAGGCGCGGATCGCCCGAGAGTCGGTAGGCCACCTCGAGCTTGGTCAACGCGCCCGCATAGTCGCCGTCATCGTAGAGAATGCGCGCAGCCGCGTACTCGGCCTTGGCCTGACCAATCAGGGACTCGACCAAAGGCGGCTCCTCGGATTCGGCGGGGCTCTGGCCTTCAGCAGGCGGTGGGCTCGACTGTTCGCCAGCTGGCACACCGGCCTCCCCCGCGGGAGTGGCGTCGCCACCGATTTGCTGGGCATACCCGAGGTGGCTGGAGGTTAGGGCGAGAACTAGTGTGGTAACAATCAGCGGATGGTTCATGGCTCTAGTGCTCACTTGAAGGGAATGTCGAGCGGGTTCTGGGGCCGCGCCGAGGAAGCTTCCTGCGGGGCCGGCGCGGCCATGGTCGGTGCAGGCGCGGCTGGAGAGGTCCGCTGGGTCCCGGGTGGACGCCGAACGGACCCTCGGGATCCGGGCGCCCCGAGGCGGTGATACCCCGTCTCGGGGGAAGCGACCCTTCCGGCATCCGCATCGAGAGAACTCGCTGTGGACCCGGGCACACTGGACAGGCCAACATTGGATGCGGCCGCGCCGACCGCCCCTGCGTCGGCAGCCGCTGCGTCTGAGAGAGTCGTTGGGATCCCTGCCGCGGCGCGGGATCCCCGAGCGATGGCCTTGCTCGAATAACCCGTGCCCGGAGACGATTCGGCCGCGGATAGCGCCACCCCGAGAGTCACCCCGCTCGACGCCGACTCTGGCGCGGCGGTTCCCGACCCTGGCTCTCGCAGGGCGGCCCGGCTCACCATTATCGCGGCGCCCACTAGCACGACGAGCAGCGCCGCCAGACCCGCCCACCGCACCGCGGAAGGCTTGGGTTTGGCTTGACTCGTGTCGAGTCCGGTCTCCGTCCAGGCCGTGCCGGTACCCTCACTCGGGGAGCGAGCGGGCGGCACCACCACGATTGGCATCGGCTGCCCACTGCGCCGGATCGCCAGCCTGGCTCGGGAGCGCTCGGAACCATAAGGGAACAGTTGATCTTGGAGTTCCTGGGCTGTCTGGTAGCGGTCGGCTGGATTCTTGCGCAGGCACCGAAAGACAATAGCCTCGAGCCCCGGCGGCACCCCAGTTCGAAGTCTGCCGAGGCTCGTCGGGGTTTCGCTCGCCACTGCAACGAAGATCGACCCGACGGTTTCTCCAGTGAACGCGGGGCGCCCCGCGATGAGCTCATACAAGATGGTCCCGAGCGACCAAATGTCCGCCCGAGCATCCACGTCCCGAGCCGACCGGACTTGCTCCGGAGACATGTACTGCGGAGAACCCATGACGCTGCGATCGGCCGTCAGGGTTCCGTCGATTGGGCTGGCTTGCTTCAGCTTGGAAATGCCGAAGTCGAGCACCTTGATGATGGGGACGCCGTGTTCGTCATTGGCGAGAAAGAGGTTGGCCGGTTTGAGGTCGCGGTGAACCATGCCGTGGGCATGGGCCACGCTCATGGCGTCGCAGGTCTGAATGACGTAGTCGACCGCATCCTCGAGCGGCAGGTGCTCCCCCTGGGGGCCAGTCGCTAGATCCGTACCCTCGAGCAGCTCCATGACCATGTAGGGCGTTCCACTGTCGAGGTGCCCCACATCGAAGACGCGCACGACGTGCTCAGAGCGCAAGCTCGCCGCTGCGCGCGCCTCCCGAACGAATCGAGCAACCAGCTCCGGATTGTTGGCGAATTCCGGAAGCAACAGCTTGATGGCAACCCGATCCTGCAGCTCGACGTGGGTTGCGGCCACGACCAGGCCCATGCCCCCCGCTCCCAGGCTGCAGTCCACCCGGTACTTGCCGAGCACGATCGTGCCAGGTGTGAGAGCTGGTTCAACAGCGCCCTGTGACATTGCCCCGGGCCCCTTGAGTACAGGTAGCACTTTCTACCAGCGGGGGTTAGCCAGGGCCTCGCTTTCGAAGAAGTGCTCACCCGCTCCGCATGTCAGCATCCCGTACAGGGACACTGTGACGTGGCCGAGGCACGCCCCCCGGGCCCCAATGACTCGGGCGCGTCCCGCGGCACTCGCCGGCTATCGTTGCGATACTCGCAATGTTTCATGAGCGGTCGCTGGCGTGCCAGAGTCGCGTCCCGCGGCACCCGACGGCTATCGTCGCGATACTCGAGGGGTTGTGATGCTGGTCGCCCAAGCGCCAGGATTCCGCCACCCGACAGGCGCAGGAGCCTGACGGGAGTCGATCGAAACGACCGGTAACCGCAACAGCAGGAGGCCGCTCACTGCGAGGGAGGGGGTGCCGTTCTGACCCAGAGTTCCGCGCCCCGCCGGACCGCCACCTTGGCGAAGCCGAGCTGGGGCGTCATGACCAGGTTCATGGCACAAGAGGGCTCCAGCACCACGAACCGACTTGCGCTCACCATAGCCATGATGTCGGTCTTGGCATCGGCGGGCGTTCGCGGCGATGCAGGCTGCCGCGGCCCAGCGATCGGAGCAGACAGATCGCCGAGCTGATAGAGGCCCTGGGCATATCCCTCGGAACACGCGAAGTTGGCGACGGGCCACTCGAGCCATCGGTGGCGCGGTGGCGGATCCGCCGAGAGCGGCGCGACGTAGTAGCCCTCGTTCACCTTCGTTTCCCCAACGTAGTAGGCGGCGAAGGCGTAGAAGAGGAGATCGCCGGCCAGGGTGTCCAACCCGGTCATACTGTCCGGCCGCCAGCAGAGGTGGGTAACGCCCATGCCTCGCAAGGTCTCTTGAAGCTCCCGCGGTGAGGTCATGTGACCGTACCTGAACGCGGCCTGCCACGGCGCGATGTCCGACACGAACGGCCTCTCGAGACCAAGGGCGCCGTTCATATCGTGCAGCAGGAGGGTGGCGTTGGGCGGGAGAAGCGCCGCGATCTTGGCTCCCGGAAACGGATTCCGGTAGATGGCGAAGTCGCCACGGCGACCCGTGGACAGCAGATTGATGGTCCGCAGTGCGGCAGGTGCGCCGTGGTTGCCGAAATTTGGAAAGAAGGGGATGTCTCCGCCCCAAACGATCTGGAATGCGACGAGAAGTGCCAGTGCCGCGCGGTTGAGTCTGCCCCCTGCCCAGACGAGTACGACGACAGCAGCGACCACCACCGCCATCCAAGGAGTGAGCGCCTGAAGGTATCGATCCACGTGCGAGATCCAGTACCACACGGCAATTCCGGACATCGTCGCAGCCACCACCACCCAAACCCGGCGAGCTTTGGTGAGGAAGACCAGCGGCAACAAGGAAAGCGTGAAGAGCGACCCAAACACGGGTAGCTTGCCGCTGAACACCGGATAGTTGTTAGGAATGAACGAGAACGTAAAGAGCACCTTGCACGTCTCGAGGAGCTTCTCTCCGAGGGTTCCGGTCGGGGTCCAGGTCTGGGTCGGCAAGAACCAATACCGAAACATGTGCTCCGCGTCCTCGCTCCAAGGGCGAAGGGTGAGGTATCGATAGAGATGCGGGTAGAACGGGTCACCGTACCAGACCCAGTTCTTGAGCCAATGGATGGCGGTGAGTCCAAGCCCCGCGCCCAGGCAGGTCAGGGCGGTCGCCCCCGCGTGCAATCGGGCTGTTCGACTGCGCCCCGGACCCAAGGCAAGCCAAGCGAGCCGCACCCCGAGCGCGGCGATGGGGAGCGCGACCAACGCCGCGGATTGGTACTTCGTGAGCAACGCCCCGGCTACGGGAATCGCAAACAGGACTGCGAGTCTCGGAGTCGGAGTCCGCCACGCGCGCCGCAGGGCGAGGAGTATCGGCACCGCCCAAAACGCCGCCACGTGGTCGGCAGCGACTCCCAGCGAGGAGTCATACAGGAATATCCCAGGAAAGAGGAATAACGCCGCCCACGCACCGGTGGAACTGGCCCGCAGCCCTAGCGCGGTTCGGGCTGGCCCCAGTGCCCATCGGACCAGAACTGGTATCCCGAACAGCGTCCACATGAGGACGGCAAACTCGAGGTGCGACGCCAAGGCAACTCGATCGAGCATCTCGCTCTTGGGCAACAGAAAGGCCCACGTGTAGATCAGCGACGCGAGCTGGGGGAGCGTGCCCATGTACCACCCCTCCGGGTAGCGCAAGATCCCTCCCATTGCCGCATTCCGCTCGGGAATCGTCAGGTGATACCAGAGAGCATCGGCTGCCAGGTTCTCGGGCGACAGGACTCCGAAGTACACGAGCCCCAGCCCCCCCAGCCCGAAGAGCGTCACCAACCAACTCATCGTGGTCCGCTTGGGTAGCACGATGAGCGCGCCACGGCGGGCCACGCGCCTGACGAACCCGAGAAACGGCCGCCCCCCCACGAGGATCATGAGACAGGGCAGCATGAAGAAAAACACCGGCGAGTAGAGCCGAAGAACGCCGCCCGCGAAGACGAGAGTCACGAAAACCAGGAGCCCGGCGGCGAAGGCGAAGAGCAGCCGCTCCGCGAGGGGCAAGCTGGGCGCCAGCCTGCGAATGACGGCATCGCCCGTGCTCAAGCACGCAGCCGTCCAAACAAGAACGAGCGACCAGTACCCGAGGTACCTCCAGAAGAGCCAGGTCTGGATGGGGTAGAGCGGGTGAACGGTTAGGGCGAAAATGATGAGCCCGGCAATGGCCGACGCCGGAACCGCCAATTGACGCGCCAAGGCGCAAGCGTGTTTCATGGTTGGACTCGGTGGAACCTCTCACTGGACGGACCATGTCGGTCGACGAATGAGGTTCGTCTGCGGCGTCGCGCAGCAAGGTGCATCGGTCTGTGGTTCAGGTCGCCGAAGCTCTCGCGGGGCACACCCTCAGCGCGTATGTGATGCATTCGCCGGGTAGGTGCAACCGTCATTGGCTCGACGGAAGCATCTGGAGAGCAGTCCGTGAAGGTTCGGTGTGGCGGCCCCCGGCGTTCCCCGGCGTTCCCCGGCGTTCCCCGGCGGTTCCCCGCTGCCCATTGTGGGCTCATGGCCTCGCAACGCGCCGTGAGGGAGCGTTTGCGTCGGGGCCTGGCGCGCCCGCGTTAGGGCCTGGCGCGCTCGCATTAGGGCCTGGCGCGCCCGCATTAGGGCGT
>CAYRKE010000065.1:17337-19647 GCA_964424695.1 uncultured Polyangiaceae bacterium | reverse complement strand
CGCGTTAGGGCCTGGCGCGCTCGCATTAGGGCCTGGCGCGCCCGCATTAGGGCGTCGCACCGTAATGGCCAATATGATGGCGAATTCCGATGATTGAGCTTGCGAAGCCGCAGCGTTTCTGGGTATTTTTGAGGTTTTGGACAAATTGGGCTCGAGCGCCCGACGCCCGCTCGAAACGGGCGAGCTCCGACATGACCCGCCACAACACGACGCGCGTCGGTGCAGTGCGAGTTCCGCGCCAGCTGGGCGTACGAGAGGAGAACAGGGGGATGGTCATCGGCTAAGGATAAGGAAGCGGTGGTTGGCAAACGGTCCCCCACGGCGGGAGGACCGGCGAAGGACGGCGAGGCGCGAGACTCGAGCCGTCCACGAGTCGCTCACCATGCAAGCACTGGTCCAACGCGCCCGGCGGCACCCTGGCGCGAAATTCGCGACGATCCGCCGCGTCCTGGCCTCTCAGGGCTCATCGGTGCTGTGCCATGTGCGCCACCACTGGTAGCGGTGCCGACTCAAAGAGGCACACGCGCCTCCAGCGTCCCCTTGCGGTTCAGGCCAGCCAGAGTGACGATGAGAGTCCCTCAAAACGCCGGAGAGATATCCATGCGTCCTGGTCTCGCATTGCCGCTGGTGGTGTTGGCTCCTTCGTCAGTCCTTGCCCAGCCGGTCGAAAAGTGGCGGTCAGGGGGTTGCGAGGGCGGCTACTGCGACACCGGGTGGTACGCTTCGCCCGCGGTCGTCGACCTCGATGATGACGGAGACACCGAGGTCATTTGGGGAGGCTACGACCTCGTGGTGCTCGAGGGCGCCAGCGGCGATGAGATCTGGAGGAGCACGAACAGCAGCCGCATCTGGCCAAGCCCGGCAGTAGCCGATCTCACGGGGGATGGCTCGCTCGAGGTGGTCGTCGGTCGGGGCGGCGATCAGCTGACGGTCTACAACGCAGACGGCACCGAGCTCTGGACGCGGCATCCCTTCGGTAATGGGGAGGTGCGAACCCTGGCGCTCGGAGATCTCGATGGGACCGGCGGCATCGAGATCGTCGTCGGGCGAGCCAGCGGCGGAGATGTGGAGCAGGTGAGCGTCTACGAACCAGACGGCTCCGTTCGCCCGGGTTTTCCGGCACGCCACGCAGACGACCCCGGCTACGGATGGGGCATGTACAATCAGAACGTCGCCCTCGGGGATCTGAACAAGGATGGCCAAGCGGAGATCTACGCTCCGACGGACACCCACTACATCACGGTCCTCGACCCAAACGGAGAGCAGCGCCCTGTCAGTGAGCTCTACGGAACTGGCAAGGTCTGGAGCGAGGTCGGCGTACACGTCGACCAGGCCGCGGATCTCGAGGGCTACGCCGATTGTGGTGTGCAGCACCGACCCAACTTCGCCAACAGTGCTCCGGTCGTCGCAGACGTCGATGGCAACGGCACCGACGAGTTCGTCGTCGTGGGCGACGTCTACGACTGCGCGATCGGCGACCCCGAGGGCGACCTCTATCATACGCCGTTCATCCTCAACATCGACCGCACGCGCTGGAGCGGGAGCGGGTACGACTGGGAGACGCTTCCTGTCCCGGAAGCGGGCTCCGGACCGCAATCCGAAGACTACGAGGTCATCCAGAACAGCGTTACCAGTGCGGTCGTCGCTGATCTCGACGACGATGGCCATAAGGAGATCCTCTATCCTTCCTATGACGGCAAGCTTCACGCGGTCTGGCTCGACCGCACTGCCCATGGAAGCTGGCCTTTCGTCGTCCCCGGAGAGGGAATCAACTTCGCCAGCGAACCTGTCGTCGTCGATATCGAAGGCGACGGCCCGGCAGAGGTCATCTTCACGTCGTGGCCCGAGAACGACAGCAATCGAGTGGGAAAGCTGTTCGTTCTCGACTCGAGCGGCCAAGAGCTCGAGTCGGTCGACCTCCCGGATCCCCTCCACGATACTTGGAACGGGTCCCTCGGTGCCCCGACAGTCGGCAACATCGACTCGGATCCGGACCTGGAAATCGTGATCGGAACGACGGCGAGCGGCGTCGTTGCTTATGATCTGCCAGGTTCGGCCAGCGCAAGGATACTCTGGGGCACCAGCCGCGGGGGCCTCCTTCGTTCGGGCAACGCGGGCACGTCCAACCTCGTTGTCGAGAGCGGCGGCGCTGGTGGTGCGGCAGGTGCTTCTGGATCGGGGAGTCCCACTGGAGGTCTCGAATCCTCCGGTGGCACTGAGTCTACAGGCGGCAGTGAGTCGTCCGGCGGTACTGACGACAACGCAGGTCGCGAAGATACCGGCGGCACCCACACCACTGGCGGCACCCAC
>CAYRKE010000065.1:4437-17237 GCA_964424695.1 uncultured Polyangiaceae bacterium | reverse complement strand
GGCGGCACCCACACCACTGGCGGCACCCACGCCACCAGCGGCACTGGCAACGGCGAAGACACCGGCGGCACTGAGTCGTCCGGCGGCACCCACGCCACTGGCGGGGCCGACGGAGACGGTGGCGACACCGAGAGTGCCGGCAGCGAGAACGAAGGAGGCTCGGCGGGCACCGACGGAGACAGCGATGACGGCGGAGCCGAGGACGCCGGTGCGGCTGGCAGCGTGGACCACGCAACCGCCGGAGCGAGTAGCGAGAGCCAGGGTTCGGGCGACGATGGCTGCTCGTGCGGCGTCGCGGGGAACCCGCGTCACGGCGCGTGGCTGCCCATCCTCCTCGCACTGCCCTGGCTGCGCCGTCGGCGTCGGTCTTGATCAAACGGATTCGACCAGCCCGACTCGCGGAGCAGAGACTGCTCCAGGGCCGCCGCTAGCGAGGCCGCCAGCCCGTCTTGGGTTCGTCTTCTCGTCCCGAAAGTAGTCCTTACCCTCCTTCGTCTTCCTGACCACCAGACGCCGACCAGTCGGGGTAGACGCATGCACGGGAGAAACGCTTTCCCAGAGACTGAGCTCACCGCTCGAACCCGCCAGGTGGGCCATACCCCCATAAGCCCGCACCGGGTGGGCGACCACGCCGCTCGGACATACCGAGAAGGCACCGAAACCGCTCGGACGCACTGGGAGGGTCGACATCTCCCCGAGTCGCATTTCCCCAGATGTGAGTCTGACACGCCCCCAGGCGTCGCGTCAGTTGCCCGCGCTTTGCACAAGCCGTGCAGCGCGCTTCACGGCTTGTGCAGTTGGCCGTGCACGAGCTGTGCAGCGGGGTCAGCGGAACACCTTGGACGCATTTTTCTTGACATATCTCGAGGCTTTCTCGCCGAGGAACCCAGGCTTGCTGGGAACTCGGTGAACGCCGAGGGTGGCCGCCTGTCTTGGGTGCGCTCCCCATGGCTCGAGTCCGTCAGGAACGAGCGGGGACCGCTGGCGGCGTTAGGAGAACGGGCCAACCCTGAACCATTTGGCACCGAATTCCTTGGCACGAGAGGTGCTACGGTAGAAGGCTCATATTCGATGGATGGGAACCTCGAGCGCAACGCCTACCACACACGTTCCGCACTCACCTCGCCATCTGTGCAGGAAGCGTTCAGACTGCGCAGCCCTACCTGCACTTCGCCATTCGGAGCGTCGCGCCCCCCAGGTCGTCATGCGGTTACATGCATCGGCTTACCTCGCCCCCTGTCGGAGGCCTGCGTCGTCGAGACGGTCACGAGGAATCGTCCCCAATCATGGTCCTCGCTGCCCCGAAATTGGGTTCAACTGGTACTCATCCATCTACCGAGTCCCACTCCCGGTGGCCCACCAACCTGCTGGGCCGCATGTGGAGGGTAAATATGAGCATTGTCACCCCCAATGGCTGATCGTGATGACCTGAACACACGCGGCTCACTTGCTACGGCTCGGCATGCGGGTGGCTACGACGATCGCACATCATCCGACTTGTCTCGGAGCCGCCCACATGATGCTCGGGCCGCGGCGGCAAGCACTGGCCCGTGTCAAGGCTCGGTGGGAAGACAGAACCAGACCATGCCGACTCAGGAGCCTCGCTCATCCATACGCGCGACTCGCGGCTTCTTTGAGAACGCGGACATCCGTGCGGAGGTGATCGGAAGGTACACTCTTCGCGAGCGGATCGCATCCGGAGGCATGGCCTCGGTGTACCTCGGAAGCCTGGCTGGCGCTGCGGACTTCTCCCGTGTGGTGGCCATCAAACGGATGCACCCGCAGTATTCCACCGACAGCAGCTTCGTCACGAGGTTTCGTGATGAGGCCTGGCTTGGTGCCCGCCTGCTCCACCCCAGCATCGTGCAGACCCTCGACGTCGTCGAGTGGGACGGCGAGCTGCTGCTTGTCATGGAGTACGTCGACGGCGTCAACCTGAAGACCCTGTGCTTGGATTCCGCCGAAGCGGGCCATCCCCTCCCTCTGAACATCACAGTCGGTATCATGGTGCCGGTGCTCCACGGGCTCCATGCCGCGCACGAGGCCACGGACGACGAAGGGCGACCACTCGGACTCGTGCATCGGGACTTCTCTCCCCACAACATCATCATCGGCCGCGACGGGCACGCCAAGATTCTAGACTTCGGGATCGCCAAAGTTCGCACACACCATCAGCTCACCTCGGTGGGTCACCTGACGGGCAAGTTCGCCTATCTGTCGCCAGAGCAGGTCCGTGGAGAGAGGGTGGACCGCCGCACCGACGTATTCGCAGCGGGAATCGTGCTATGGGAGGCGTTGACGGGACAGCGGCTGTTTCGTGAGCCGAACGACACCGAAGCAGCCACCATCAAGCGGGTACTGCGCAAAACCGTACCACCTCCCAGCTCGCTAAACCCCAAGATTCCCCACCACGTCGATGATATCGTCCTGCGCGCGCTGCGGAGGGATCCGGACCACCGCCATCCGACGGCGAGGGATCTCGCCCTGGAGCTCGAAGCCACCCTTCCGCTAGCCAATCCCTCCACCATCAGTAACTGCCTATCGCGGCTATGTGCACCTCGCCTTGCCGAGCTGTCCCGCCTCGTAGCCAACACCCGCCGCCAGTCAGCGTTCGTAGCACGAGCCCACTGCGAAACCTCCGATGTGTCTACGGTGGTACTGGGGCCGGTGGACTTCTCGGCAAGAGAGCAGAGCCAGAGCGCGGGCGGACTCCCCTCGCCCGTGTCTCGATGGACGTCGTGGCGAAAAGTGGCTGCGTTCGCAGTGCCCCTCGCGATGCTGGGCCTCGCGGCATGGCTCTACGGGAAACCCGCAGCGTCACCGCCGGCCAGGTACTCCGCCGTCGGCCCGCGGTCTTCGGGCACTGCCCCGAGCGTTGCGACAGCCGTGCAGCCCGTAGCTCCAGCGCCGAGTGCCCAGGAGACCGCTCGTACCCCCGCGACTCTCTCTCTGGAGACCGAGCTCGGCGCCGTGAACTTGGCTGCCTCCAGCGTGCCCGACCCACCTCCGCGCCCTTCGAGCCCAGCCGCCAGGGTAAAACCGCCAGGTCCGGTCGCGCAGACCACGGCACGCGAAACCGTGGCAAAGCCAGCTGAGCGCCGAGACCGAGCGGCAGCCAGAGTGCCTCCCCCCATCGAGCCGGTAACACTGACCCCCTCCAATTGCGATCCGCCGACCTACCTGGACGCGAAGGGAATTCGGCACTTCAAGGACGGCTGCATCTGATGCGTCGGAGCGTGCACTCGTGGCATGCGCTCTGTGCGTTCGGGGTTTGCACGGCTTGGAGCGACCTCACATTCGCGCAGGAGGAAACCAAACAGCGTTGCTTGCTCGCCTACGAGGACGCACAGGTACTGACCCGTGAGGGCAGCCTCATCGAGGCGAGAGAGAGACTGCAATTCTGCTCCAGCTCGCAGTGTCCCGAAGTGATGCACGGTGACTGTGCGCGTTGGCTCGATGAGGTGGAGGTATCGATCCCCACCGTCGTATTTCGACTGAAGGACGCCTCGGGGTCAGCAACCGTCTCAATCGACGGGGCGGACCCAGTTCCCCTCGATGGACAGGCAGTCAGCGTGAACCCTGGGCAGCACGCCCTCACCTTCGCGACGTCCGACGGGCGTTCGGTCTCCAGGGTTCTGGTCTTCTCGGAGGGGGAGAAACTCCGTCATGAGGTCGTGCATCTGGACCCATCGCCAGAACGGCACATCTACCCCCCGATGAGCAGGAATCACTCGACGCCCCCAGCGGATCCAGCTGGGTTCTCCGTCACACTCCCCATGATCCTCGCATCATCGGTTGCCGTGGCCGGAGGAGCTGGTTTCACCTACTTCGGACTCACGGCCCGATCTCGTGACCGCGAGCTCGATCAGTGTATCCCGAACTGCACCCAGGAGAGCGTGGATACCGTCCGAACTGACTACGCCTTGGCGAACCTCTCGCTCGGCGTGGGCGCGGCGGGGCTCGTCACTACGGTCGTTCTCGTCCTGCTGGAGTCCAGCGGAACGGAGACGCGAAATAGTTCGTATATTTGGCTTACTTCGCCCCCGGTCGCGCGAGGGCTCTCTGTCGCAGGAAGCTTCTGAGGACTGGAATGGATGGTGGTCTTTCGAGATGCTTCGCTCCATGGCTTGCCGCGGCGGCGCTGGGCATTTCTTGCACACCGCTCAACGACCTAGACAAGGCAGCCTCTGGCAATGGCACTGCCAGTCTGGGGGGAGCGTCCGACGCAACGGGAGGCACTCTCCACACCGGTGGGACCCCCTCGGCGGGTGGAGCGAGCACAGTAGAGACGGGCTCGAGCGGCGAAGGCAATCTGGAGGAATCCGGAGGAACCCGCGGGGAGGGCGGCGTGGCCGCAGCGGGGGGCTCCACGCGTGGCTCTGGTGGATCGGGCTGGGATACCGGTGGCACACCAGCGGCTGGCACGTGTTGGGGCGGCATGTGCGCCATGGGAGGAACGCACGAGACGGGCGGCTCTTCTGCGGGTGAAGGAGGCACACAAGCCGCGGGAGGAGCGACGTCCTCCGATGGTGGAGCGCCCCCCAGCTCGGACGGCTCATCCAGTGCCATGGGTGGCTCGGCGGGTTCTGCCGCAGTCGCTGGCTCGGCGGGTTCTGCCGCAGTCGCTGCCTCGGCGGGTTCTGCCGCAGTCGCTGCCTCGGCGGGCTCGATCGAGGTGGCTGGGGCAGCGGGATCGGCAGGTGAGACTGGAGGTGGTGGCGCAGCCGGCTCCGCCGGGACGGCGGGCGCAGCTGGCAATGCCGTCGCACCGGATCTGCCCGATCTCCCCACTTCACCAGTGTCGGGAGGCATCACCTACTCGGACGGCGCGACATGGAGTGTCGATGGCACTCAAGTACCCGCCTTCGAGATTCATACCCCAACTGCAAGCTACTGGCTGGTGAAGTCCGCCGCCGCTATCGTCGAGATCACCGACTCCTTTGGACGGACGTGGATTAGCTTCAGCAGTGGCTATCGCCCGAACCGCGGAGTTCCGAACCTGGGCGGGTGTTGCCAACCCGGCACGCCGGCCCTGCTGGGCATGCCCGAGATGTCGACGGTGCTCGACGACGACAGCGTGACTCTGTCGCATGTGCGCCTGGTGTCCAAACCGGTAGACGGTGATCACTATTGGCTGGTCTGGGACTTCTATCTGACGCACGTCACCGTAACCATCAATCGAGCCGAGGAGGCCTTTGGGTTCACGTATCACGGCGTGCCCGGCGGCAACCTCGATACCGAAGATCGGTTGGTCCTCTCCACGGGCGAGACGCAGAGCGCGAGTGTGGCACTCGCCGAGGACCTTCCTGGACCTGTCGAGTGGGCCTACCTGACCAGCCCGAGCAACTCCGCGAATAGCTCTCTCTATCTGATCCAGCACCGGGACGACTCGGTGCCCGAAAGCTACACGGTGGCCGACTCCAACAGCGCCAAGTTCGTGCTCGGCAGCGGACAGCTAACGAGCACCCCGATCCGCTTCAGTCTTGGAATCGTGGATAGTGTCGACCACGCCACCGTCAGTGCACGCGTCCAGTACGTGATCGACAACATCCCCCGTTGAGGCGGCCGCGTGCGTCAAAGCCACCAGGGCAGGAGGTTCGACCCCAAGGAAAGGCCAGCCGCGACAGGAGGCTGGACTCCCGCAAGGGGCACTGGGGCTTGGGCGACAAGCGACTGTGGGGCAATGGAACCGATCGCTGGTTGATCCGGCCGCCGCGTTCGAAGCCTTGCCTGGATACGCAAGCCCACACCAGGGCTCGTCGGGCACCCGTTGGCTCTTGGGCTCGGAGTCGGTGGCTCGACGGAGGTTCCGGTGGAATACTGGTCGAGGCATGACGTGGCGAGCGCTAGAGTCTCCTGGAGTCACCCAACGGATGTGCTCGCCGCTTGGCAACGCTCGGGTCGGCAGGCTGCGTGGTTCGAACACGATCAACGTTGGCCAGAAACGCCACCGCCGCCTCGACTCCGGCGGGAAGAGCCGCCAGCACTGTCCAGACACGTGGGTTTGCTGCTCAACGCCGAAAGGGAGCCTCCTGGCTCGTGGGACGTCGTGGTAGCGACGAGAAGAGATCCAGATCGGGACGGCGAAGCGCCATCGCCGGAGACAGGGGCCAAGCCACCGGATCCGGTTGGCGTAACCCAGTACGCCGATGAAGACTCCCCCGCAGGAGGCGCGGTCCCAGCACCCAAGGGAGCAGCAGCCAGCGCCAGCGGCGCGTCTCACGCATGCACTCTGCCCCCGGGAGCTGTACTGCTGCGCGGCGGGCTCCTGGCAGGGAAGTACCGCTTGGAGCGTCCCCTTGCCGAAGGCGGAATGGGCACTGTATGGCTGGGTCGCAATGAGGAGCTGGAGCTGGACGTCGCCATCAAAGTGATCCGCTCGGATCGCGAGGCGCCGCAACTCGGAGCGCGACTGTTGAACGAGGCTCGAGCGGCGGCGCGCCTGCGTCACCCTGGAATCGTCAAGATCCTGGACTACGGCACCACCGACAGTGGTGCGCCCTACTTGGTCATGGAGCGGCTCACCGGGTTGACGCTGCACGAGCACCTCGATGTCTATGGGCGCCTCGAACCAGAGGCGGCGGTAAGCCTGCTCCTGCCGGCCGCCGCCGCTCTCGACGCTGCCCATCGCAAGAACGTCGTTCACAGGGACTTCAAGCCTGAAAACCTGATCCTCGCCGAGGGAGACGACCACCGCGTCGAGCCCAAGGTCGTCGACTTTGGCGTGGCCAAGCCGGTAACGCCATCCACCACTCGGCTAACCGTCGACGGTGGCGTGGTGGGAAGCCCACACTATCTGTCACCGGAGCAGGCCATGGGGCTGGATGTCGATCACCGGTCAGATATCTGGAGCTTCGCCGTCGTGCTGTACGAGACGCTCTCGGGTCGGCTGCCATTCACCAACGGAAACTATCACGCACTACTTCAGAGCATCATCCACGCTGCTCCTCAACCGTTGAATGCAGATGGGTTGGCTGACGACGCCCTTTGGGGGATCCTCGAACGGGGGCTTGCCAAGTCCGCCGACGAGCGTTGGCAATCGATGCACGAGTTTGGCACAGCCCTCGCTCGGTGGCTCCTTGAGCGGAACGTGGTTGCAGACGCATCCGGGCGCTCGATTTCTGCAACGTGGTTTCGCAAGCCGGAGCTCATCGGGCACACCACGGGCGGTGGGGGGAAGGCCCAAACCACGACCACACCCCCGACTCGGTCGTCGAGGATGAAGATCCGCGTCGAACCTGCCGGAATGCCACGCCGTCGCCGCGGCATTGGGTTGGCAGCGGGTGCCGGACTAGTCGCGTGCATCGCGGGAGTTGGCCTGTCGGTGTGGCTCCAAAAGGGAGAGCAGGGGGGCACGTTGCGCGGTTCCGATGCAAGGCCGGCCTCCGCTGGGGAGGCTCGCCCGAACGATGGGCACCGCGCCATGTCGGCCAAGGGCAGCAAGGCGAAACCGGCAAGCACGCCCCCGGCCCCCCCCGCGGTCGCGACAAGCTTGAAGGTCGAAGCCGAGGGCAACGCTCCGCTTGCCGCCCCGACGGCATCGGAGAATCCCGCGGCTCCCCTCGCCGCCGCCCCGAGCTCGCGGCAACCCAGAATGCGAGGCTCGTCACCGCACGTCGGCGGCCCCCCCAACGCAGCATCGACCAACATGGGCACGACTTCACCGCAGAGTGCCACGGCCGACACAGCACCCGCGCCATCTGCAACGGGCACCTTGGAGCTCAAGACCGAGTTCTGAGTCGGCGCTCATGAAGCGCAGACCACGGCGTCCAAAGAGCTCGGGCAGCCGCCCCGGCTTTCGGTGCGGGGACAACTCCGCTCGGAAATCCCAGAGTCTTGTTCACTCGTCGGTAGTCTCGCTGGTCGTAGGTCGTGACGATTCGGTTCACCTGCCGCACCACCGGAAACGGAGTAGCCGAGCCCTCGGTGAGTCGGGTGCGGATGGCTGAGCAGGATGAGCTCCAGGAAGACCGCCGCACGCGCTCGACGGCCTCGCCCACTTCAGTTCGCGGGAACTGGTTTTGGCCAGGATCACGTGGTCGATCGCCGGGAATGATGCTATCCCCTTGACAAAGCCTTATGTACCTAACTTCATTGCGGAAGCTTGCTGTAATCCTCGGCTGTGGTGTGGTGGGCTGCTCGGGATCTGACGAGAAATCGACGGCAGCCGGTTCAGGTGGGAGTCATCAGGGAACCGGTGGATCGGTCGCCAGCGGAGGGACGGCGGCTTTGGTGGCGGGTGCCGGCGGCGCCTCCCAGACCAGCCAAACAGGCAACACCGCCACTGGGGGAGCTCGGGAAACGAGCTGCACCAATGTGCGTCCCACGGGCACCGAGTGGGATGAGGCGACCTGCGATCAGTGGGCATCGGAAACCAGCGAATGCAACAACGCGTGGATGATTAACGCGAACTACTGCAACGAGAGCTGCGGACGCTGTAGTTCGATCGAGACTGAAGGAACTGGCGGGTCTGGTTCCGGCACGGGGAATACAGGCGACATCACCAGCACCTGCAGCGAGGCAGACAAGACTGTCTGCAACAACGAGAGCAGCCAGCACTGCGGCTACACCTACGAGTACTGGAAGGACAGCGGCTCGGGGTGCATGACGAACAAGTCCGGCGGCAGCTTCAGCGTCGAGTGGAACAACATCAACAACCTGCTGGGGCGCAAAGGGCTGAGGCCCGGGTCACGGGATCAAGTCGTAATTTATGAGGCCGATTACCAGCCTAATGGCAACTCCTATTTGTGCGTCTATGGCTGGACGCGGAACCCGCTAATCGAATACTACATCGTGGATAGCTGGGGGAACTGGCGACCACCGGGCGGAGAAGGGCACATGGGAACCGTTGACTCTGATGACGGAACCTATGATCTCTACAAGACCACGCGAACTGGGCCGACGATCGATGGAGATCAGACCTTCTCTCAGTACTGGAGTGTCCGAACCGAGAAGCGCACGGGGGGAACCATCACCGTGGGCAATCACTTCGACGCTTGGGAGAACGCGGGGATGACCATTGGCAGCCTCTACGAAGTCTCGATGTGCGTCGAGGGATATCAGAGTAGCGGAACCGCTGACGTGACCATGTCGATGCAATGAATTGCGGCGGCGACCGTGGTCGCGCAGCAACACGGCAACACGCAATGCGCGCCGCAAAAACGACTGCCGAAGACTCTCAGCCCGCCCGTCAAGCTCGGTTTCTGGCGGAGTTTTGCGAGACCCGGAGTGGACGGAGTCCAGCTTGCTGGACGGAGTCCACGGAGGGCTACGTCCGCAGCCCAAGGCTGCGGCGCGCACGCAGTGCGCGAGTGCACCGGAGCGGAGCGTACGTGGGGTACGTGAGCACCGGAAGCACGGCAAACGAAGCCGGAAGCCGAGATCGGCGGGCGCCTTTCAGACAAGTTTCCGGCAATAGGACTGAGCGCTCGCTGTTGCGCCGGTGGTTCGGAGTTCCCCAACGACCGGCACCACCGGCGAGGTGCTCCAGATGCGAAGACGGGCGCAATAGCGCGGGTAGCGCGGTAAGCAGATAAGGCTCTGTGCATATTAGGATCGCGCAGGGCCTTCATTCACCGGACCTTCGCCCGGATCCAGCTACGATCGATTCCGGAACCGTTACGTGTGCCGCGTTCCCAAGCGTGCTATAGCTGCGCATCACGTTGTTCCTGCAGGGCCACCACTGCAGTAATCCGCGATCTTGGGCACTTGTAGCTGCATTCTACAGCCACGGCATGGTGCATCGGCGGAGGTTCAGGCGGACAGCTGATGGTGTGTACTGACGGAAATGGCCACTGGGTGGCCTCAAGAGCGTGCAGAAGGCAGGAACAGTCAGGATGATACGACCTAGAACGTCCGTCGGAGACAAAGCGTCGAAGTCTGCTCGCGGGCGCGCTGCGGCTCGAGTCACCGTGGCGGCAGCCAAAAGCGAGAAGCCGCGCTTCACGGCTGAGCTCCATCATGTGATTGACCTCGCTCGAGCCATTGTGGAAGTCTCTGCGAAGTCATCGGGAGACGGCGCCAGTAACGACGACGCGCGGAATGCGGACTCCAAGGAACCGAGTCCGGCCGCACTCCAACTTCACCGTGCGATTGGCGAACTCGCGCCTGAATCTGCGTTGAAACTGTGTGCGCTGCTTCTCGCCGGACAGGACGGACGGGAGATTGCGGCCGCAGTCACGACGACACTTGGCGCCGAGGCGAATTCCTGGTTCTCAGCCCACGCCTTGGGCAGAAGCGCAGCAAAGCTGGCTGACTATCTCCAGCGTGGCCACGCTATTGCGTGTGCCACCGATTTCGACATTGAGGCGCCGATCGCCAAGTGGGCGAGGGCGGATGCCCCGAGCTTGGAAGACCGCGTGTGGCTGAGTTTTGGTAAGCAACTGGCGAGCTCAGACCCCACCGAATGGCACTGCCTCGGACTGACTGCGGATCCGGAGAATCGCCGGGTGACCGCACTCTATATGCAGTGTGGCGAAAAAGCCTGGTGGTCTTTCCGGAGGGTTCTGGACCGTCCCTCTCCGAGCGTTGTGCGGCAAGCGCGCCGGAGCGCGACGCGCGGCAAGTCCAAGGACACACCCGCGTCGACGCTACAGAGCGTGCTCCGCTACTCAGTGGGTAGCGAATGTGCGGCCTTGCAGCGCGCGGTGCGCGCCATCCGAGCCCGGCTTGGAGTCGAGCCCGACCAAGCCCGCGCGTAGGGTCGAAGCGCCGGGCTGGCCCCGTACGGTTCGCAGTATGACTCATTGCACCTGCTCTCAGTGCAGGGCAACACCAGAGCAAGCCCCACAGGCTCATCGGAACCAGTTGCCGGTGGTGAGCAGCTCTATCAGCAAGAAGGACAAGACCATGGCAGAGGGTACAATCAAGACGAAACTAGCTCGCCACTTCGGCTTCATCTCCACGAGTGACGGCGGAGAGCTATTCTTCCACGGGTCGTCCGTAGAGGGAGTAACCTTCGACGCACTTCAGGTGGGACAGCGAGTCTCCTACATCGTTGCGGACGGCCCGAAGGGGCCCAGGGCAGAGCGAGTCAGCCCCGTATTATCCACGGAGCGTACCGCCCGCTAGCGGTCGCCCCCCCCTGAAAGCCCGGGGCTGCAAGACTTCCGTTCTACCCGAGCACACCTCCGTGTGGGGGCCGCACCGAGAATCGAGGGTGAGCATGCGCGATAATCCAACACCGGCTTCTGTGCTTCTGCAAGCTTGGAGCGTGTTCCGCTTGGACAAGCTGCAGTCCGTCGTAAACACAACGATCACCGAGCTCGAGCAGCTCGCCCCCCGTGAGCTACTGGGCCGCGAGCTATCCATCCAGGAGCTCGAATTCCTGAGTGCCCCGGTGCGCCAGGCGCTTGCGGTGTGCACCGACGAGCTCCGGTGCGAGTCCGGAATCTGCACCTGCGCCCAACCCATCGCGCACGGCGTAAGCTCGGAGCCAGGGTGGACGGCAGCCTACGACGAGGCACTTGGACACTACCGACGCATGGCAGCTCAATTGCTCCAAGCGTCGTTCGGCAAGACGCCAGCACGACGGAGATAGGGCTCCTCCCGGTGATGGCGGAAGCGCCCTGTTCTCCGGCCGGAAGAACCTCACGCACTCCGCATACCGCACCCTCACACGCCCGGTGCGCCTCACCGGTTCCGTTTGATACATCGGACAGTCGTCAGACCCTCGGCGCGTTCGACCAGCGACGGCCCCACCGGGATCCCTCCCATGTGTTTCGTAGGTCAGCCGACTGGGCACGGTAACGCTTGGCGGATCGGACAGGTGCGGCGGCTTTCCAGCAACCCATCGTAAAAGTGCACGGTTCGGATGCTTTGGCGCTTTTTGTTAGATGGGAACGGCCCCCCTCGGGCCTTTGTACGGGGAGTGGTTCATAAGAATGAGGATGTGGGACCATGACCGAGGGGCATGGTCGCGCGGAACCTTAACGTTGCAGCCGGCAGAACTGACTCGAACCTACGCCAATGGGTTCAGGCAACGGGAGATCGTAGATGACCAAGCGTCGTTCACTTCGCAGGCCTCGGATAATTACCGGTGAGCAGTTCTCCGTTCTCCTCCTACTGCTCGCGACTGGCACTGCAGCCGGTTGTCAGATGACCGCCCCTGGTGAGGGCGACCCGTTCTGCTGGGATTTGAACGCCAACGGCCGCCGGGACGCCGTCGAGGACGTCAACGGCGATGGCGCCTGGAACGGCGCAGACTGCATCGGAGACAATGGCGATGGCGGCGCCGGCGGGGAGGGCGGCAGTGGCGAAGTCCCCGGCGCAAGCGGTGGGAGCCCCCTTTCTGGCACGGACGCGACAGGGGGTTGGACTAGCACCGGCCCAGCGGGCTCGGATGACCCCGAGGGCGGTCCGGTAGGTCCAGTTGGCGCTAGCGGTGCGACGGGGGCCTCGGGCCCCGCAGGGGCGACCGGAGCTAGCGCTGGGTCCGGATACTCCGGACCCGCAGGCGCGACCGGAGCTAGCGGCCCGTCCGGATCCTCGGGCCCCGCAGGCGCGACCGGAGCTAGCGGTCCGTCCGGGTCCTCCGGCCCCACAGGGCCAACCGGGCCCAGTGGCGTCGCGGGGTGCGTCTGTTGGTGCGAGCCCCCTTACAGCGCGGGTCCGACTGGCGCTTCGGGGCCGTCCGGTCCGACTGGCGCTTCGGGGCCATTCGGTCCGACTGGCGCTTCAGGGCCGTTCGGTCCGACTGGCGCTTCAGGGCCGTTCGGTCCGACTGGCGCTTCAGGGCCGTTCGGTTCGACTGGCGCTTCGGGACCACTCGGCGGCAGCAGCGACACGTGCCCGATCGGCGC
>CAYRKE010000065.1:2122-4337 GCA_964424695.1 uncultured Polyangiaceae bacterium | reverse complement strand
CCGACGGGACCAACTGGCTCCTATTAGCAGCCTCCCTTGAACACGGCCGCTGACGCTTTCGCGGCGCTGAAAGCCGCAAGCGCAAGCCCCAGCGGCCACCGAAGCATGGTGTACGTGGGTTCATGAGCGCCCCGCCGTAGACTGCGCGTGTCCGGGAACCCCAGGAGGCGCCAAGAAGAGGCAACCTGCCGTGTTCCCGTCGAGCGACGGCTTCGGCAGCCTCGACCGCGCTCGCTGCTCCTGTCGCGCCTGTCACCGCACGATCTTGCCGAAGCGGTGAGCGCCTCGGGATCAGCTGCCCTGGCGCGCTCGAGAAGATTGGGGTCGTGCGTGTGTTGCAGGCTCCTTGGCCTCGGGTGTCGCTCCAGCGTCGGGAACTGCTGGCGTCTCGAAATGGGACGGTCAGTCTCGAATCCTCGAGGGCGCCTCCTGGCTCTCACCAACGATACATTGAACAGACTCCCCCGTGGAACCACCGAAGGAGCAGTACGCCATGAAAGTAGAACTCAGCTGGTCCGACAAGATGCTCTTTCACGCCCATGCCAATGAGCACCGAGTCTCGGTCGATGCACGCGCTCCGCTCGGAGCAAACCAGGGGATGATGCCCAAGGAGCTGCTGCTTTCCGCCCTCGGTAGCTGCACGGCCATGGATGTCGTTGCTCTGCTCAAGAAGCACAAGCAGACACTGGATCGATTCAGCGTATCCGTGGAGGCCCCGCTGTCCGAAGGTGGGTACCCCAAGCAGTTCACGCGAGCCGATCTCGTCTTTGACGTCGAGGGGGCCATCGATCCTGCGGTGCTCCTCGACAGCGTGAGGGCATCACAGACCAAGTTCTGTGGTGTTTCGGCAATGCTGAGCCGGGTCTTCCCGATCGCGTATTCGGTCAGGCTCAATGGAGCGTTCATTGGCACAGGCGAGGCGAATTTCTCGGACGGGGCGTCTTGAGCAGGAGGCGAAGCACCTTTTTGCCAGGGAAAACCAGGACAGGGATCCGCCTCCAACCGGGAATCGTTGCCGAGTCGCGCTGGCTCTGATGCTCGGAAGGTGTGCGTCACCGTCGCACCGATCGCCAAGTTGGCAGCTCCCCTCCTGCTGCCCGACACAGACCGGACCCCTCATCGAAGCGTGAGAAAGTTGCGTTGACCCCGGACCGCGAAGCCACATCCCCGGGATGGCGTCAATGCGGCTCGGACGCAGGTAGTGGGAAGGAGTTCCGCTGACGCATCGCCAATGCGGTCAACACCCTCTTCTACCATGACGGTTCCCACCTAGTCCTTGTCTCGGCCTTCAGACCTTGCGCCACAAGCCCGACGGCCACTGCCCGGACGCTTTCCTCGACAGCAAGTGGGCTTCTCCCCGCTGGCTTCCTGAGCCGGCCCGCCCTGAATTCGAAGCGCTCGGCCATGAAGCACAGCGTCGACTAGGGTTCGGCGCCCAGTCTCGACGAGGCGACCAATGGTGCCCCGCGAGATGCCCATCCGATCCCCAGCCATCTCGAAAGAAAGCCCCTCGAAGTCCACCAATCGCAGGGCCTCGAGCTCGTCGAGAGCCAACACGACCTCCTCCAACTCCGTGATGGGAATGCCGCGGGGCTTGAAGTACTGGGCCCCTGCTGCGTGACCAATTCTGCGCACCTTGTACGGACGAGGCATAGCCGTATAGCATATTGTGCATATGCACAATATGCTAGGAATTTGCTCGCCCGGCCCGGGCGTCCGCGAGGCCAGCGTGTGAGTGCACGTATTCTGGCGAGATGATCAGCAGAGGTCCAGTTCTGACACGGACGACCGGGAAGCCGTTCGAATCAGAGAAGCCCCAGAGGTCCGGACTGCCAGAGGTCATCAAAGCCTCGTCTGCGAAACTGCAGCGAGAGTCTCGTCCGCGTCGAACACCGGCAACAGGCACGGATAGCCCGCTCGCCATCGGGGAAGGGGGAGGCCCTCGGTTCCAACGTCAGCGCTCATCCTCTGCGGATCGAACCGTCGTGCCCCCCGCTGTCGTCCGGGTGCTCGCCGATCTCGATGATCATCCACGGGGTCCGGGTGACCAGCAACGGTGGTTGGAGATGGCTTCCCGGATGGTGTCGATGGCGGACTGGAGCTGTCACATCGCAGCGCAAGCATCGCCGGGGTCAGGTCCTCGCAGCCTCGCACTTCGTACTCTCGATCATCGCCGGGGTCAGGTCCTCGCAGCCTCGCACTTCGTACTCTCGAT
>CAYRKE010000065.1:0-2022 GCA_964424695.1 uncultured Polyangiaceae bacterium | reverse complement strand
CTCTCGATCATCGCCGGGGTCAGGTCCTCGCAGCCTCGCACTTCGTACTCTCGATCATCGCCGGGGTCAGGTCCTCGCAGCCTCGCACTTCGTACTCTCGATGCTTGCGGGATGCCATGCTCGTGTCCCGAGCGGCGTCCCGTGTCGATCCAAACGTCCGTGGCAAGCGAAAACACTGGGCGGTCGTAGGAGGCGCGTACCTGTCCGCGCGCTGAGTGGAGGACCGTGAGCGCATACCGTGACGCCGTCCGGCGACGATTCGGTTGCGAACGCCGAACCTTTCGGGGTAGCTTGGGCGGGATGTCGCGCCGCACCCTCGCGTCCCGAGTGATCCATGTGATGATGGGCTCCTTTTTCGCCATCACAGCCACCGTGTACACGGGCTGTGACGACGAGGATGGAAACTGTCACGGCGGTCACCCGTGTGAATGCTCCGGCTACGATGAGTGCTACCTTGATTGCTACGATTCCGACTGTGAACTAATCGTCCACGACGTGGTACACGGAGAAGGGGCCTGCGGTAACTACTGCGATTCGAATTGCTTCGGCGTCACAGACTGCAGCCTCTGGTGCGATGATGCATGCTCGTCTGAGGTGCATAGTGCCGTGAGTGCCGAGACGGTCTGCGGTAATCTATGCGAGCACGAGTGCTTCGACGTCGAGCGCTGCGAGGTCACCGCCGGCACTGAAAGCCACATCCGGTGCCACAACGTTGCCACGTGCGATATTGAGCGAGTCGGTCCAGGCAGCACCGTTGAGTGTCACAGCGTGAGCAGTTGCCGGGTGGCGTGTGACGGGGAATGCCGTCTCGAATACACGGCAATCGGCAGCGGCCAACCACAACTCGTCTGCCCTGACTCCGCGCCGCTCACCAAGTGTTCCGAAACGGTACTGGCCTGCGGCGATTGCGCTCGCTGAGTTGCGGCTTGCAGTCTTGCGGAGATTCGGCCGAAGCCCGTAGCACGAAGCCCCGAAAGTCGCTCGGTGATGGCCGGGCCATCGCTGGGGAAATGGGCGCCAACGCGATCGCGGGGCGGATTCGCCCCTTCGTGACGTCGCAACGCGTGGATCTGCGCTTCCTCGGGGTGGCGCTCGGTCGACGAGGTGACCCATGGATCAGAGACCGCAATCGGGGTTCTGGGGCATGGTAACGTAACGACGCCCGAGCTCGGTGAGCTCGCCGTCGGCTCCAAGAAGATCGACGTGGTTCATGTTATCAGCACGACCCGAGAACCACGCGTAGCGCTGGATGCGGGGCTCGTCCTCAAGGTAGGCCACGGCATCTTCCATGAAAGCGATCTGCTCGGATTCATCGGCTGGATCGTCGCACGCAAACTCCGTGAGCCACAGCGGCAAGTCGAATTCCGACTTGTAGCGCTCCACATGGTCAATGAGCCACGCGGCGTGGTTCTCGCCCGAGCCGGCGCAACCCACATAGATGTGCATCGCGACGTAGTCCACCCGGCAGCCGCTGCAGGCCGTGAAGAACTCTTGCAGATAGTGAAATGGATCCGTGTCCTGACAGTCCCCGCCGCAGTAGTTCACTGCCGGAGAAGCGAGGGCGAGCCCGTGTGCGTCGGCGATGCGCTCGATCTCGGGCCAAAGCGCCGCAGCGTCACTCGCGGAGAGGTCGGATTGCGAACCGAAATTGGGCTCATTGAAGCCGAGCAAGACCTGTGCTTCGTCTGGGATCTGGGATTGGGCAGCGCTGCGATCCGAGCCCGGTCCCCAGATCATCGGCACGTACTCTACTCCCAAGGACCGATAGCCTCCCGCCGCTAGCCCGCTATCAGGGGCGAAATGCCAATTGTACCACCAGCTCACACCAACCGAGAGCGCCCGAAGATCAGCCTCGGAGTGGTGGCCATAGGCAACCCCGCGCTTGCAGCCGGCTCGCGCGTCGTCCCCACCTGAATCGCCCGCAGCGCCCTCGCCGGATCCGTAACCCGCGCCGCCACGCAAGACGCCCTCCCCGCCCGAGGCGTCACTTCCTGCGGTCCCCCCGTCCCCGGCAGGCCCCTG
>CAYRKE010000064.1:29742-36742 GCA_964424695.1 uncultured Polyangiaceae bacterium | reverse complement strand
CGGCAGCCGGCGCGAAATGCCCCGCAGGTTCCGTTGCTCCCGCCAAGGCCGTCCAACGATGCGCCCTCCAGCGCTCCGTGTGAACGCCCCACGTTCGTGGAAGGCGATTGGCGACGCGTCGAGGCACTGGCAAACCAATGCGAGTTCGCGAGAGCGCTGCAATGCGCCCAGCACGTCCGCGGCGACGGCGCGGCTGGCCCCGAGCGCGAAGCTTACGTCGCCTACCTCAAGGCCCGTATCGGTCCCATCTCGACCGAGGAAGGCAGACAACTCCTTGCAGACTGCACGAAAGCCGTGACAGAAAACCCCGCCGATGCGCAGTACCTGTTCTATCGCGCTTGGGTGCTACGTGCCGTGGGTCAAGAGGATGCGGCCTTGGCGGATTTCGCAGCGGTCGTCGCCAGACACCCGTCCCACATCGACGCAGCACGGGAAGTCCACGTCGCCCGCAAGCGTCGCGAAGCGTCGCTCGCTCCCCAAGGGCTCGTGGAGCGAATACGGCGTTCGTTGATCCCCAATGCCGAGGGACGCGAGACAGCCGCAACCGGCCACCACTAGAGCACTGATCAGCTTGCCCACCGGGCTTCCCGCGCTCAGAGCGCTGCCCGGTGCCGATAGGCTACGCGGAAACATGGAATGAAGCGGCGGTCGCTTCTCGCCCCGGCCGAGCGCCGCCTTACGCGGAAGGCGCAGCGAGAATCAGATCGGAACGCATCTGCGTAAGTGATCCACCGAACGTATGCGTTCACGATCCCGGAAGGCCTCGACCCGGAGTCGCCTTGCACAGAAGACAAACGTTTCAGCAGGCTTAAGTCTGCAGCAGACACAACCGTTCGAGAGCTCGGGGGCAACCATGGCACACACGATCTCTTCTCCAATCAAGGGTGCTCGGCATCCATTTCGACAGAAGAAACTCCAGCCCAGAATGCGGATCGGTGAGACCAAACACCAAGACCCGCATCTCGCGCGAAGAACCGAAGATCCGCGAGTGAGGCAGATCCAGGCCGCCATTGACGAGATGACGATGGGGATCTTCGGCGTTCGAGTGCCCAAGGGTAACGACGCCGTGGGGCTCGTCGGGCAGTCGCTCGAGCGGTTGGCCCACAAGCTAACCGGACGCCTCGAGCGGATCCTGCGGCTCATGCGGCTGTCCGAAGGAATCAACGCCGCAACGACCCTTGAGGATGCGCTCGACTACGTCTATTTCTCCTTCCGCTCGATCATACCCTTCGATTTCGTCTGCTGCCTCCTGGTGGACGAAGACCAGAAAACGGCCAGAAGTGTCTGGGCGCGCGCCGCAGCTACGGGCGAAGCGCTTCGTCCAGGATATGCGGCGTCCGTGGAAGGAACCGGGCTTGCTTCGGCACTGAGAGCCCGCGCCCCCCACGCGATCGATGATCTTCTGGCTCAAGGAACTGAAGGGTTCGACGCTGAATCGAACCGCCTCCTGCTCGGGGAGGGAATGCGATCTTGCCTCACCTGTCCCGTGTATACCGGTCGAAATGCCATGGGCTTCCTGGTCTTCGCCAGCAAAACCGTGGGGGCGTATCGATCCGAGCACGTGGACTACTATCAACGCATTTCGCGACTCATCGGCCTGGCCCTCGAACGCGCCCAACTCTACGAGGACATCACTCGGGCCAGGACCGAGCTCCGGGACGCCAACTCGAAGCTCCAAGCACTAGTAGACTACGATCCCCTCACGCAGCTTCTCAACCGACGAGCCTTCGACGAGCGCCTGGAAATCGAGTGGCGGCGTGCCCAGCGGCAGGGGATCCCCCTGACGGTGCTCATGGGGGACGTCGATGATTTCAAGGCATTTAACGACCACTACGGTCACCTGGCAGGAGATGAGTGCCTAAAGCGGGTGGCCCGTGCCCTCTCCGGTTCCCTGCGCCGGGCAGGGGAGTTCGCAGCCCGCTTCGGGGGAGAAGAATTCGTCCTGGTGCTGCCCAACGTCAACACCCGCCAGGCTGCGGTGGTGGCCGAGCGGTGCCTCCAGGCAGTGCGCAACCTCGCCATCAGCCACGAGTATTCCCGAGCAGCACCCTTCGTTACCCTCAGCATCGGCGCGGCGACATGGAATGGAGTGTCGGACGGCACTCTCACCGGTCTTCTCCAGCAGGCGGATGCGGCTCTGTACCGCGCCAAGGAATGTGGCCGAAATCGGTGTTCGATCCCGTCGATGGCGAGTGTCGCCGACTTGGGTCCTGTCACAACCGTCCGGCGCCCACAGTAGGGCGAGCCACCGTTGGGCAGCTGGAGCCCATCAAGGGCTCACCAGCGGAGGAACCAGGTGGTGAGCCGGTGAGCTATAAGACCTGGCACGGGCCAAGCGTGCCGGATAGGACCTGGCGCTCGCTCGGACTATCGAATGGAGGCAAGCGCGTCGAGCAGCAGCTGATTCTCCCGGCTTGTGCCGATGGTAATGCGGAGTTGGTTGGCGAGTCGCCCTCCGCGCTCGTGGAAGCTGCGCACTAGGATCCCGCGCGCGCGCAGGGCGTCGTAGACGACCCGAGCCGGTTGACGGGTCTTCACCCACAAGAAGTTCGCGTCGCTCGGAGACACCGCGTATCCGTCGATACCCCCGATCGCCTCAGCAAGCCGGTCGCGCTCCTGAGTGACCGAGTACACCATTTCGGAGACCTCGGGTCCGAGCGAGGTCAGAACCATGTGGGCCAGGATCTGGTTGGGACCCGGCAGATTGTAGGGGGACCGCACCTTGTCGAGTTCGCGAATGAGTGCGCGCGGCCCCATCAACCAGCCAATGCGAAGCGAAGCAAAACCCACCTTGCTCAAGGTTCGGAGGAAGAGCAGGTCCGGAAACTGCTTGCGAAGCTCCAGCTGAGTGGTGGGAGCGTAGTCGACGTACGCCTCGTCAATCACGCAGACACAGTTGCCCGCTGCACGGAGGACCCGCTCGAGCCGCTCCCGACTGAACAGATTGCCCGTGGGGTTGTTGGGGCTGGCCAGGAAGAGGAGCTCTGGAGGCACGTTCTCAATGGCGTCCAGCATCTTCTGCTCGGAGAGATCCCAGTCGTCATCGAGCGGCACCTCGATCACTCGATAGCCGCGAGCCCGCGCCGAGAGCTTGTACATGACGAAGGTCGGCGTCACGCTGAGCACCGTCGGAGGCTTGGCGAGGTCACGGGTGTAGCAGAAGGCCGTGAGCAGTAGGGAAATCAGCTCATCGCTGCCGTCCCCCACGATGATTTCTTCGGGCTGCATGCCGCAGCGGCGGGCGAGCACTTCACGGAGCGCCGTCGACGTCGGATCCGGATAACGCTCCCACGCGAAGTCCGCGAGGGCGGCTCCGAGCATTCGGCGCGCTTCTGTCCCGAGCAAGGCCGGAGCCTCATTCGCATCGAGGCGGACGGGGTAGCTGGACAGATCCGGGACGTAGGATTTGAGCTCGCCGAGCTCCGGTCGCAGAAGGTCGGAGTGCGGCACGTTGGATGGAAAGCTCATGTTGGCGGTGTCCTGCTGGGGTACGAAGGGATCGCGAGCATCGTCTGCTAAACAGCTCCAGATTGAGGCTCCAGCGCCGCGCAGGCGAGGCCGGCCGCGAGGAGCGCGCGGAGCGTACTAGAGTACGCGCGCACGCAGCGCAACGGCCAACGATGCATCCGCGGATGCTACAGCCTGTAGCTGGGCTTGTTTAGCACCCACAGACCCCAACTTGTACCCCCCCGATCGCGATGGGCGCACCGACCGATTCCATGGCCGTAGGCATTAGATCAGGCGGGGACTTGGTGCTAAGAGTACCGGTCCCATGGACTTTGGCTGGACTCCGAGAATGCGTGCGTTGCCTGCCATCGTGGCGATCGCCTTGAGCCAAGGACTCGTTGGCTGCTCGAAGAAGCCACCGCCGGATCCCCAGCTGGCCGAAGGCTATCGTCTACTGTTGTCCGATCCGCAGAAGGCCTACGAGCGGTTCGAAAAGGCTCGCGACGGTGAGGACCCGAGAGTGCTCCTGGGTCGGGGTCTGGCTCTGGAAGGAATGCGCAAGTACCCCGAGGCCGAGCAGGCGCTCGAACGTGCTCGAGCAGTCGCCAACGTCCCGGCGGTCTGGCTGGCGCTAGCTCGAGTGGAGCTGATGCTCGGTAAGGTGGATTCGGCTCGACGGAACGTCGACGCCGTCGTGGCCAAGGCACCTTCCGACCTTTCGGCGCTGCTCCTCGAAACCTGCCTGGCGAACGACGAGCCCCGTGCCCGCTCGGCCTTGGGTCACTTGAAGGCGTGGCCAGGCCTCCAGGCAGGCAAGAAGACGACGTCGAACCCCGCCGAATACCACCTGGCGCTAGCGAGCATTCTGTCTCAACTCCAGATGTCCACCGAGATGCACCAAGCGCAGGCGGCCGCCAAGCGTGCCCCGGTGGCGAACGAGCGCGACGCGCTGGCGTTGGTGGCGCTGGCGACCAAGGCAAACCGGCTGGATCTCGTTGTGGGCGTCCTGCGACGATTGGTTGACGGATCGCCCTCCACGACCGCTCTCCGACAGGTGGCGACGGTCGCGCACGCCCTGGGTGCCCATGACCTCGTCGAGCGGGCGCTCTCTCTGATTCCCAGCGCGAAGCGCGGTCCCGCCTTGATCAGGCTCTCTGCCGAGCACGAGTACGCAATGAACCGGCCCAAGGCGGTCCTCTCGCTCCGCGAGGCGCTCGGCGTTGCCGAGACTCCGGAAGCTCGGGCGCAGATCTGGCTCATGCTGGGGGATGCGCTGCTCCGCTCGGGAGCCGTCGACGAGGCCCGGAAGGAGGCAGAGGCGTTGCTTCGCGAGCAGCCGGGTCACGCGGGCGCTTCGGTCTTGTTGGCCCGCGTCGATCTCGCAACGGGTCACGAGACGAACGCCATCGATCGGCTGAAGCCACTCCTCGCCGCGAGCCCCCCGCCAGGCGCGCACGAGGTGGCCGCGCTCGCGTGGATCCAGACTGGTTCTCCCGACAAGGCGTTTCCTCACCTCGAAGCCGTACTGGAACGGCAACCAACCCATCCTCTGGCAGTAAGGTTGCTGGTGGCTCAGCGGTTGAAATTGGGACAGACCAGAGAGGCACTCGATGCAGTGACTCGACTGGTGAAGCGCGCGCCCGAGCACGTCGGGCTGCGTCTTCTGCTCGCCGACCTCGTTCGCAAGACCAGAGGCGCTGGCGCAGCCCAGGCCACGCTTCGTACCAGTGTCGACTCGCTTCCTCGAGAACCCAGGCTGTGGCTGGCTCTCGCCGCCGAGCACCGCCGGAACAAGGAGGGCGAGGCTGCGCTCGCCGTGCTCAAGGAAGGTCACGAGAAGAATCCGGGTGACCTCTCGCTCACTGCGGGGCTGGCGGCTCAGCTCGCGGCGCTCCAGCACTCGGAGCAGGCCGCCCCGTTGTATGCCGAGGTACTCCGGCAGTCCGAGGGCAACGTCGCCGCCCTCAACAACTTGGCGATGTTGGAGGCCGATCATTTGGGGAATGCAGAGAAGGCCGTAGGCCTGGCCGAGGAGGCATACCGACTCGCTCCATCTCAGCCTGCCATAGCCGACACGCTCGGGTGGGCACTGCTCAAACGCGGCAAGGCCTCGGATCTGCCGCGCGCGCGCCAACTCATCGAGTCCGCGAGCAGCCAGCTCAACAGTCCCACGTCGAAGTTCCACCTGGGCATGGTGTTGATGGCGACCGGGAACAAGGAAGCAGGCAGGCGTTTGGTGGAGCAGGCGCTGGCGATGCCAGGTGATTTTCCCGAGGCGGAACAGGCGCGCAGCGCCCTGTCTGGGTGATGGGTTCATGACAGACTCGCCCGTGGGCAAGAACGGCCCGGAGCCCTCCCGCAAACGGTATCCGACCGCCACACTACCCCCGGCGTGGGTGACGTTCCTGGTGGTGCTGACTGCCGAGTACCTCGCACTGAGCTACGCCGTCGATGCGCAGGACCTCCTACGCCCGGCAGGTCTCGACGCGTGGATTGGACACATCGGGAGCGTGGCTCCGCTGGCCTTCGTGGTGGTTGCGGCGACGCTAGCGCTTGGCAACCGCGCGACGCGGGGAGCACTGGAGCGCCTCGGTCGGTATGGGTCGACGCTGCTATCCGGTTGCATCTGGGGAGCAGCGCACGTCGCGCTCCTCGTGGCGAGTTTTCTCCTGGTTCGGCGCCTGACAGGGGACTGGATGGGGCTTGCCACCGGAGCGCTGCGGGGTTGGATCGCGGTGTGGTTCGCCGTCATCGTCGGACTCATGGCCTCCCTCGGACGTGCCCTTTGGCCGTGGCGAAGGATCCGCGAAGCAATCGCCAGCGCCGGACCGAGTGTCGGCATCGGGATCGTCGTTGGGGTGGTGGCATGGCTCGGTGGGCTCCTCTCCAGGGTACTGTGGAGCCCGCTCGCGCGGCTCACCCTAGAGCTCGTTCACGCGCTGCTCACGCTGATTGCCTCCGACCCTGTCGCAGCTCCGGAAGCGGCACTGGTGGGTACAGAGCGGTTCTACGTGGAGGTGGCGCCCGTCTGCTCGGGAGTCGAGGGCATCGGCCTGATGCTGGGGTTCATGGGAGCTTACCTGTACTTGCAGCGCGACCAGCTCCGCTGGCCACGGTCGTTCCTTCTTTTACCACTCTCAGCGGTCCTGATTTGGGTCCTCAACGTGATTCGGATCACGGCACTGATCGCGGTCGGCACTTGGGGCTCGGCGGCGGTCGCACTTGGAGGGTTCCACTCCAAGGCTGGCTGGGTCTTCTTCACCCTCGGAGCGCTCGGCTTCGTCGTGGTGGCGCGGCGCTCAGTGTGGTTCCAAAGGACTGACCACTCGATCGCGCCACAGGCGCCCGGAGCGGCCTCGCCGTCGACATCGCTGTCCCGACTCCACGGGTCGACTCAGGATGGAATGGCACCGAGAATCCGGCAGGCGGTGCCAAACCCTGTACGCCCCGCCAGTGCGGGCGCGAATGACGAGACGTTCGCCCTCGCGGCCGCGTACCTGGTGCCGATGCTCGCGGTCCTGGCAGTTACGTTGCTGACAGGGCTGGCCACGGC
>CAYRKE010000064.1:24129-29642 GCA_964424695.1 uncultured Polyangiaceae bacterium | reverse complement strand
GGCATGCGCGTACTGGGCAGCGTCGTCACAGTCCCCATCGTGGAGGAGCTAGCGTTCCGCGGATACCTGATGCGACGGCTCGTCGCCCGTGAGTTCCATCTCGTGCCCCTTGAGCGTCTCAGCTGGCCGGCGCTGCTGCTGTCGTCCCTTGGATTCGGCGTGCTCCACTCTCAGTGGTTGCTGGGTACCCTGACAGGCTTGGCATTCGGTCTGCTGGCAATCTGGAGAGGACGTCTGGCCGATGCGGTCTATGCACACAGCGCAACCAACGCAGGAATCGCCATCTACGTTCTGGTGACCGGCGACTGGGTGCTGCTGGGCTGAACCGGGCGCGTGGCGTCATTGGCTCTGGATTCGTGGCGCGGCGTTAACGACCGGTGACTTAGCTCGGCGCGGGCAGGGAATGCCGTGCGATGAATCGCTGCAGCACATTGGCGGGGATGACGGAAGGCTCCTTGAACTCCACGCCAATTCCGGAGCGTTGGTGCCGCACGCTGAACCCTCGCCACCGCACCGTCGCAGAGAAAGACAGCGACTCGTCGCCGCACCAGAAGGCTCCCCAGACGATGTCGCCCACCTGGAGATCGTCGGGCAGCCCTGCGCTGGCTGACATAAAGAGTCCCCTGGGTGAGATGTCCATGATCTCACCGGGTTCGTGCTCCCGAAAGCGATGATCCCAGATCACCTCGGCGAGAACCGTGATCCTATCGCAGCTCCTCGACTGACCAGACTCTGAGGTACGCTGACCAAGCTCGACCGTAAGAGGACCCAGTCCGCGCTCTGACGCCATTCTTGAGGCACCAACGGCACGTCGAAAACCGTGATTCAGCGTGGTCCCGAAGCGCCATCAAGGGTGTGTGTAGAAGTCACACCGTCTGACCCGTTTGCTGGCGGCGCGCCATGGACCGTAACGGCAGGCGGCCAAAGGTACTCCACGAACCGAGCAGGTGCGCGGGAGTGGGCCGCGCTCGGCATGTGCAGAGGATCCTCTGGGTCGCCGGAGAACGGGAAGCACGCCGAGTTTCCTTCCCGCAAGCTCTCATCCGAAAGACTCGGGAGACCGTACTGGATGGTGGCGTGGAAGATGCCAAGTCTCGAAAATGTGCTCCTTTGGGGGCGCTCGGGGCTTGGATTCGAGCGCGAACGGAGCCCTGATGACCGGTTCGGGAAGGAAGAGAACTCTTTACGCCAAGTTCGTACTGACCATCCTCGGCGTAACAACGCTCGTCGGCGCGACAACTCTGGCCGTGGTGGTCCTAATGAGCGCCGTCGCCGCCAGGGGCGCCGCCCAAGACATCCAGAGGTACATTCGCGTTGGCATCGAGAGCAAGGGGCAGGGCCTCGCGACCAACCATGCACTGGTCCTGACAAACCTCGTCAACGAGAACGCCTTGGTGGACATTCAACGCGTCGTGGCGAGGGCCGTCGCCGAGGACAGCGACGTGGTCTATGGCCTCTATGTGGCCCACGAGGGCGATGTGTGGGCATACACGGCGCCCAATGCGCCCCCGGGAGCCAGGACCGCGCCGGTTGCGCCCAAGCCCGACGCCTGGAAGTACTTGGGGCTGCAGAAGAGCGACCTCGCGGTCAAGGCAGAGAAGAAGCGAGTGGTCAACCTGTTCGACCAGGAGATCCTCGAGATCGCCGTCCCTGTCGTCGACGGAAACGAACAACTCGGAACGCTGCGCTATGGGATCTCGACCGCGCGCACGCGCGAGGCGCTTGCCCACGCCAAGGCGCGCTCCGAACAGGGGCTCAGAAGCACTGTCGTGTTCTTGGCCGCTGCGGTGGCCACCATCGCCCTGCTTGGCATGCTCTTGGCGCGCAGACTCGCGGCGCGCATCACCAAGCCCCTCTCCGTGCTCAACGAGGCAGCCAATTCGCTGGCTTCAGGACAGCGCGAGATTCGGGTGAATATCCACTCGGGCGATGAACTGGAGAAGCTCGGCGATTCCTTCAATCACATGGTGATCGAGCTGGCGCAGTCTTATGGCGCCCTGGAGGAGTTGAACCGCTCCCTCGAAGAACGGGTTCGCGAGCGCACTGCGGAGCTAGCCGAACGCAACCGCGGAATGCGCATGGTACTCGACAACGTGCAAGAGGGGCTTGTCACCCTGTCCATTGACGGTGTGCTGTCGCCCGAGCGCTCCGCGGTCGTCGACCGTTGGTTCGGCTCATGCGAGGGTGGGGTGACGCTGTGGAAGTACCTACAGGATATCGCCCCAGAATTCGCTCTCGAGCTGGAGGTCGCCTGGGAGGCCATCGCGGAGGACTTCCTTCCACTGGAGCTATCGGTTGAACAACTCCCGCGCCGTCTGCGCGCCCGAGGCCACGCGTACCAGGTGAGCTATTCGCCGCTGCTCAAGAATGAGCGGTTTGAAGGCATGCTCGTCGTCATCGGGGACGTCACCGAGCGTCTGGTCCGGGAGCGGGAGGAGGCAGCGCAGCACGAGCTCATCATGGGCCTACAACGACTCATGCGGGACCGCGTCGGGTTCATGGCCTTCTTCCAGGAGACCTCACGGCTTCTGGAGAGCGTCACGGAGGAGACGGACCACGTCCTCCTGATGCGTGATATCCATACGATCAAAGGCAACGCCAGCCTGCACGGCCTGATCCTGATCGCCAAGCTCTGCCATGAATTGGAGACGGAGCTCCAGGAGACCGGGCGGCTCCCCACACAGAAGGATCTCGCCCCGCTCCTGAAGCGCTGGCACGTGCTCTCTGACGTCCTGCTGGCGCGGACCGCCGAGCTCCGGAGCGATCTGATCCAAGTGCCACTCAGTGAGTACCAGCAGGTCCTCAAAGCGCTCGAGCGCTCCGCCTCCAACACGGAGGCCCTCAGAGTCGCGGAGCGGTGGCCGCTGGAACCGGTAAGCAGGCCGTTCGAGCGCCTTGCAGAGCAGGCCATCGCTCTCGCGGCCCGGCTCGGCAAAGGACAGCTCGTCGTTGAGCGCGACCCGGGCGACGTTCGGCTCAACGCGGAAGCATGGACCCCCTTCTGGTCCAGCATGACGCATGTCATTCGAAACGCGATTGACCATGGCCTCGAGCCTCCCGAGGAGCGCGCGCAGAAGTCCAAGGGTCCCCCCACCCTCCGTCTGAGCGCGCGCGAGACCCCAAACGAGATCGTCATCGAAGTGACCGACGATGGGCGCGGTGTGAACTGGGAAGTGGTTCAGGCGAAGGCCAGGGCACACCAGTTGCCCCACACCACTGAGCAGGAGCTGACCCAAGCGCTGTTCGTGGATGGGTTCACGACCCGAGAGCAGGCGGGCACAGTCTCGGGACGCGGAGTGGGCCTAGCCGCGGTCCAGGCGAGTGCTCGAAGCAGGGGAGGGACAATCGAGTTCGTCTCCGCCCCTGGCAAGGGAACGACCTGTCGGTTCCGGTTCCCCCGGTCACCCAAGGAGCAAACGCGACCGAAGCCCATCGCCAACTGAAGTCGGTGCGAGCCACACCAAGAGCAACATTGTGGGTGAGTGCCGCCCCCCATGGCATTCGAGAGACCTGGACGGGGGGCGGGACGGCTTAAGATCCGCCGCCCAGTGGGCGTTTGGCCTCGCGTGCCAGCTCCGCAAAATGCTCGTACTCCCGTCGAGGTCAGAAACGGCGGCAGGGTGTCGCTCATCGAGGAGGTTCTTGGTGAATCTCTGGGTACGCGGTGGTCCGCGACATGGACCGACGCGAAGGGCAGCAACCGCCCCGCCACAGTGTGGGTCGTGCCGCTCAGTGCCCTGGCTTCGGGTGAAGCAAACCAGGTCTTGGCGGCGTCTGCCTGCAGCGTCGGAGTCGCACACCCGTCGGCGGTCGAGTTGCTGGACGTCATATGGGTCGGTGAAGAACTCTGGGCAGTCAGCAAACACGTACCGGGGCTCTTCCTGGCCTCTCTACTGGACGAGGTCGGGCGGGGCGTGACGTCGCTGCCCGTGAACGCCGTCCTCCGCATCGTTCTCGATCTGGCGCGCGGAGCTCTTGCCATCCGACGTGCCATTGCCCCCGTGCGTCCGACCCGCCTGATCTGGCCGCAAGCATGCCTGATCAGCAGCTCTGGCGCGCCTCTGCTCATGGACGTCCCTCTGGTGGACGCCTATGCCAAGTGCACGGCCCCTCGCGGCCAGGCGTCGGTGGTTGCCGAGTTCGCTCCCGAACAGCTCGCCGGCAAGCCCCGCGGCGAATCCGCCGATGTCTTTGCCCTGGGCCAGATCCTCTGGCGATTCCTGGCGGGCCGTCCGCCACCGCCGGAACGAGGGCTGGCCGACACCTGTTCTCGAGTGGCGCTTGGCTTTCTTCCGCCCCTCGCCTCGACGGACGGAGGCGCGCGCCTGCCGGAAGACGTCGTCGCGCTCGTCGACCGAGCCCTGCATCGGGAACCCCGAGGGCGTCACACTTCACTCGCCGAGTTCATCGCGGCCTTCGGCGCGATTCCCCAGTCCTCCATCGCGCCGCTGCCCGATGTCGCGGCGCTGCTCGAAGCACTGGGACATCGCGACGCCAGCGGACGAGCATCAGCGACGTCTGCCCCGCAACTCAAGGCCCGCTTCGCCGCTGGCGACGCTTCGCCGCGCGGCACGAGCGGCACTTTCCCGCTCTCAGAGGCTCCGACCCGACCCACCCGCGACGCAAGCACTCCCGGCGTCCCCCCAATCCCGCGTGCGGGAACGCCAAGGCTGGACTCGGACGAGCTGAAGACCGTCTACGTCCCGCACGCCCAGATGCTCGGCTCGGGCAAAGGGCAGAGCCCGGCCAACGCGTCCGCGGCGCCTGCTCCCGCCAAGACGCGGCGTGTCGACCCCCACGAGCTCGCGACGGTCCATGTCCCGCACCCACAATCCGTCGCATCGAACCCAGGCGCCCCCCCGCGTGACGCCGCGAATCCGAGCCCAGTCTCGGTACCGCGGGTGCCTCTGGCTCGTGCCGACAACCAGATCACCGCGGAGTTCGATGCTCGTCGGCTGGCGGCGGGCTCCGCAGTGCCCACACCGCCGCCGGTCACCAATGAGCGGCCCCTCACGGAGACGCACACCGAGATACAACCTTCGCATCCTGCAGAGCAGTCCCCCGAGGAAGCGCGCGCGGAGCCCCCATCCCCCGATTCCGGAAGACAGTCCCTCGACGGTACCCACGCGGAGATCCGGCGGCGCGTCCGAGCCGAACGAGAGGCACTGACCAAGTCGGCGCTGGGTTGCGTAGGCGCGACGGAGCAGAAAACGGATCCCCTCGAGGCTGCGGAGCGACGCAGCATCTCCGAGCAGGCGACCCTCAGACCCCTAGCCGACGCAACCAGTGCGGCCACGACCGCCGCATCCGGGGACGCGGGAGCGCAAGCCACCGGAGGAGTTCGTCCGAGGGCAAGCGATCCCTCGCACCACCACCTCCGTGATTCAGTGGCAAACGCCGAATCGGGGAAGCTCAAGCGCCCCCCCGCAGCCGGTACCGTGCCAGCCAGGCTGAGCCGATCCTCCACGGCGAGCGCTCAACTTGGCAAGCCCACGCGCCCCTCCACGGCGAGC
>CAYRKE010000064.1:17534-24029 GCA_964424695.1 uncultured Polyangiaceae bacterium | reverse complement strand
CCTCCACGGCGAGCGCTCAACTTGGCAAGCCCACGCGCCCCTCCACGGCGAGCACTCAACTTGGCAAGCCCACGCGCCCCTCCTCCGCGGGTGCCATGCCGGGCAAGCGCCCGAGCGCCGCAACGGAGCTTCCCGGCAACAATCCGTGGGCAGAGGCCAAGCAGGTGGCAGGAGACTTCGAGAGCGCGCGACGGAGCGCAACACTGCGCTGGGGTGCCGCGATGGGACTGCTCGTTGCTTTCGTGGGGACGGTGTTGGCTGTCACACTGCGGCCGCACGCTGCCCCACCTCCCGCCCTACCCTCCGCGGGTGAGAAAGCTGCCCAGCACGCCAGAGGCGGCACCGAGCCGCCGGTGTCTGCGCGAGCGCCCGCTCGCGATGACCCCACGAGCCCACCCTCGCCCCCTGCCGCTCAGACCCCGAGCCCCGAGCTCGCGGCTCCCGAAACCGCCGGAGCTGCCAGCCCCAGCTCCGGGCCCGCTCGCGGACCCGCCGCCGGCAACCCAAGGGTGAGTCTACCGGTGCAGTCGCCAGAGTCGTCGCGAAACCTCGCCGCAAGCTCGCGGGTCGAGCGACAGATGGGCTCGGAGCCAGAACTGCCCCCGACACCTGCTCCGCCCCCCGAGGAAGCCCCGCGTCCCGCCGCGGAAGCTCCCAGCCCAGCGTCACCGAATGACGCGCCGATTCCCGAAGCGTCGTTGGTCGACGCGGTCGCAGGTGAGGGCACCGAACGCAATGTCCCGAGCAGCGACGGCACACCTGGCAGCGACAGTGCGGAGAGCGAGCTCCCGAACCCAACGGACCCGCCCGCCAACGACGGCTCGGAAGCCAAAGCGCCGGACACCAAGGACGCAGACCAGCAGCGGCCGGAAACCGCGGCTCCGCCCACACCGGGTGGAACAGAGCCGGGCGAAGCTTCTCCCTCCGAGTAGCGCTGGGCAGCGGTAGGGTCGGGACCTCCCACATGGCCCCGGACACCACAACGGCGTAACGTTGGCCGGTGCCGCCGCGATACCACGAGGTTTGCGCCAGGACCGTCGCCCGCGGCGCTGGGCTCGTCGATCCCTGGTTCCTCGGAAGGTTCGGACTGAACCTGTACCGGGGCTGCCAGCACGGGTGCGCCTACTGTGACGGCAGAGCCGAACGCTACCGAGTACCCGGAGAGTTCTCAGCGGACATCCAGGTGAAGACCAATGCGCCCGAGGTGCTGGCGCAGGAGCTGGGCCGGATCAGGGAGCCCGGTTTCGTCCTGCTGGGAGGCGGCGTGTGCGACTCCTACCAACCCGCAGAGACCCGGTTCCGCCTAGCCCGGCGGGCGCTGGAGTTGGTTCGCGAGCATGGGCTCTCCGTGCATGTGCTCACCAAGTCCGCCTTGGTGGAGCGCGACCTGGATCTCCTCGTGGAGATCAACGAGAGGCACCGGGCGATCCTATCCTTCAGCATCACGGGAACGGACGAGCAACTGAGAGAACGCTTCGAACCTGGCGCCGCGCCCTTCATCGAGCGTCTTCGCCTGCTTCGGCGAGCCAAGGATCTTGGACTCGGGACAGGGGTGATGGCGATGCCCCTCCTACCAGGGCTCTCGGACCAACCGGCAGCCATCGAAGACCTGGTGAGCGCAGTCAAAGACAGCGGCGCCGATTTCATCTGCTTCGGCGGCCTCACCCTGCGTCCCGGTGTCCAGAAGGCCACCTACTTCGATGCGCTCGAACGGTGCTATCCCGCGCTGGTCGAGGGCTATCAGAGGCTCTATCGCGAGGAGCGAAGCTCGGGCGCGCCCGATGTTCGGTACTCGGAACGGCTCGATGAGCGAATCCGGGCGGCGCATGCGCGGAGTGGCATCCCGGGCCGCATCCCGTGGCACCTGTTCCAGGGCCTTGTTCCCCTGTACGCTGAGCTCGGAGTGCTCCTCGAGCACCACGACTTCGAGTGCGGCACGTCCGGATGGGGAAGTGGGCCGTGCGGGCGCGCGGGGATCGCCATCCAGCAGTGGGCGCGCGACCGGCTCCGCCGCACTCGGAGTCGGAACGCCTACCGAGAGGTCGAAAGCGAACTCGTTTGGCACTCACGCATGGGCAGTCTCGCACTGACCGTTGGCATCGATCCTTCGACGGCCAGCACCGTGGCAGAGGTGCTGGCGCGAATCCTCGCCTCGCGCGAGGATTCCGCGTCGCGACGCCCGGCTTGAAACGAGCCGCCAGCTCGCAGCTCCTCGGCTCAGGCTCCCACCTCGCGCACGACGAGCCGGGCAAGTCTCCGTGCCACGACGATAATGGTCGCGCTAGGCCCGGAAGCGGGCGCAGCCCCGGCCACAACAGCCAGGCCCATGACGCTGCCAAGGTGGGCGCCGGTGCCCGTCCGAGCCCGATGGTCGTTGCTCGTGCGACCGGCACAGCTGCCGCTTGCGCCAGCGCTGAAACACCAGGGTTGACGTCTCGCGGTCGAGCGTCAGCTCGATGCCACCGTTCGAACCGTTCAATGAATCACCCTCGCCCGATCCAGATCTCTGGGCTCGGGTAGGCTTAAGTCAGAATCGGTGGAGCCGTTACCCCGCGTGCACAAGGAGACGCGCAGACATGCACAAGTTGGTTTGGATGCTGGCGATCGGGCTTATCGGGGGCTGCAGTGAATCGGAATCGAGTAGCTGTTCCGGCGACGAATGCGACGAGGCTGTCGCAGGAGAGGGCGGTGGTGGTTCAGAGCAAGGCGGAGCAGGAGGGGACAGCTCGGACAGCACGCCCCAGGGTGGCGCGGGAGCCGGTTCCGACCAGGGTGGCTCCGACCAGGGCGGCTCGGGCCAGGCGGGCTCTGGAACGGGCACGTCCAACTACCGTTCGTCGTGCGAGACGAACGACGACTGTGCGGATGGCGATGCGACCTACTGCCTCCGTGACCCCGCAAAGCCCGACCAGCTCGGCCTCTGCACGATCCTGAACTGCGCCGCAGGGGAATGCGGGGAGAGCTTCAAGTGCTGCGATTGCTCTGACTCCGCTATGCTGGCAACCATCTTCGTGGAGTCGCGCTGCTTCCCGGACGCTTCCGCCGAGGAGATATCGGAGTACGACTGCGTCTGCGAATAGAAACAGGACGTCCACGCCGTTCATGAGTGCCCGGAGCCGCGGCTCACCGTGACTCCACTTGGTCAGGCGCGAAAACCGCGACCTCCCTGAACCTGACAGGCCGATCCCCCGAATCCGTGATGGGGCGGGCACCACCGTTCGAGCCCGCCCCTGCCGGATGCGGGGGCTTCCGTGCTTTCCCCACCAGCCTCGTCGCTTCGCAGCGTTCCTCCGCGTGAAGAAGGTCTGACCCGCCAGAACAAGTTCCTTCCCGCAACGGGTGCCCTCACTCTGTATTGGTCGCGAGACCCCCTTCGATTCGACGCCAGCCGCAACGCGGCTCGCGGGTTCCGCAGCCTCCATGCTGTGACCGAAAAGGATAGGCCCATGGTACTCGAACCTGCTTTCCAATGCCGAGCCAACCACCGTTCAAGCTGGAGAACGAACGCTGTCGTCGTCCTGCTGGCAGGCGTCCTCCTAGGTCCGGGTTGCCTCCTGGACCCGAGCGATCGATGCAACAGCAACCAGGTACTCAAGGGTGATGCATGCTACTGCGCGGAGGGCTACGCCCCATCCGAAGACGGCTGTGTCAAATGCGGGGAGCACGAGGTCGGTAACACCTTCTCGGGCTGCATCTGCGAGAAAGGATACGCGCGCATCGGTGGCTCCGAAACGTGCACCAAGGTTACCATCGGACAGACCTGCACGAGCGACGCCGAATGTGGCGGCGTGGCGCCCAGCTGTCACCTCGATGGGGCCGAGGGGTACTGCACCCAGACCGGCTGCGAGAGCAGTAAGGACTGCCTCGGGACGGAGTACCTGTGCAACAGGGACAACGCCGTGAGCTTCTGTGAGAGGCCACCCACCGGTCAAGGAGAGCCCTGTACCAGCAACACCGATTGCGAAGGATACGAGGCAGCGTACTGCGAGATATTCTCCAGGAAGGCTTGCATCGTGAATGAATGCGCGCCCAATCCCAAGAAATGCTGGGGAGACTCGGCCTGCTGCGACATCACGCTCATCGCCGAGTCAATCTGCATACCCTTGGTGCACCTCGAAGAGTATGACGGGGTATGTCCGGCAGGTGGAGTCCTCGTTCCGAGAACGGCAGGTGAAGAATGAATCACCCCCTCATGTCCGTGCTGGCTCTGCACGTCCTTCTCGCAGAGGCAACCGTCACCACCCTCGCCGTGGGCCAGGAGCCGCCGCAGGCGCCCCCAGCATCCGCCCAGGTGGCGGAGCCAGCTGAGGCTCCCACCCCGCCTGATGCTGGGGGTCCGCAGGCAACTCCACCGCGTTCGGAACCCGCCACGGTCCCAACAACGGAGACCGCCTCCACGGAGGACTCGGATCCCGACGCCGAGTCCTCCGGCTCGACTCCGAACGCTCCTCAAGTCGTCGCGGCGGCCCCCGACGAGTCAGCCACCCCCAGCGTCGCCGACGCTGAGACAGCGATGGCGATCAAGAGCGAAAGCGACGCGCTTCTCCTGGAAGAGGAGACCAACTCACCATTGGCGGTCCGTGTCTATGGCTTCATTGATGTATCCTATAGACACGCTTTTATGGAGAAGGACTCACCCTGGTATATCTACATTAACCGGCAACCCAGCTTCTACGTTGGCAACTTCAACCTGTATCTAGACAGCCAGATCTCTGACGCTTGGCGCTCCCTGGCGGAGGTCCGGTTCACATACCTCCCCGCCGGCGCCGAGCGCAATTCCATAGACAGAGACTACATCGTTCAGACCCGTTCCGAATCGCAGTACGCAGACTACACCGATTTCGGACGCGAGCGCGCGGTGGGCGGGATCATGCTGGAGCGCGCTCAGCTCGAATACCGGCCCAACGACTACCTCACCGTCACGGCAGGGCAGTGGCTCAGCCCGTACGGAATATGGGTGGTGGATCACAGCTCTCCCGTCATCATCGGGGTGTTCCGTCCGTTCATCATTGGTTCGCAGCTCATCCCGGAGCGGCAAGTCGGGCTACTCGGCACGGGGCAGGTGCCTTTGGGAGAGAATCTCGACCTTGTTGGAGCTGTTGGACTATCGAACGGTCGCTCCGATTGGTCGGCGTTCGAGGACATGGACAAGAACAAGGCCGTGACGGGGCGGCTGGCTCTCGAGTACCACGGATTTGGCGAGGCGGTCCTGGGTGGCGCGGTCTATCGCGGAAAAGACACCCATGGAATCGAAACCATCGACACCACATCCACGACAAACCACTATCTCGACATCTCGCAGCAATACGACGAAGTCACCTATACCGGCGACCTCCGCTGGGTCAAGGGTCCGATACACCTGCAGACGGAGTGGCTCTATCATGAGGTCCGCTACAAGGACAGGCACCGCCCGGCAGGCATCGGGGGGACGTTCGAGGCGGACTATAGTGAGTGGGGAGGCTACGGGCTCGTCGGCTACCGGCTCCCCTGGTTCGAGATCATGCCCTACGCAAAAGCCGAGCGCAGCCCGCACCCCGCCGCCAAGATGCTGGGCATCGCCAGCGAATTCGTGATCCTTACCGGTGGATTGAACATTCGTCCCATCCCGAGCGTCGTCGGGAAGATCGAGTTCGATTACGGGTACTTCACCGACAAAGACGTCAAGGAATACTCAAAGAGCAGCCACAAGTACCTCAACACTCAACTCGCGTGGGCCTTCTAGACCCGAGCCCCGATCCGCCAAGGGCGTCTGGAGAAGTCTGTCATGTTCAGAAACATGGTCCTAGCAACTGCAGCGCTGCTTCTCGCGTCGAGTTCGAGCGTGGCGGCGCCGAGCGGCGCGAGTAACGACGAGCTGGTGGTGATCGTGAACCGCTCGAACCGAGCGGGGAACCTGTCCAAGGGGGACCTACGCGCCATATTCCTGAGCAAAAGGATGCGTTGGGAGGATGGTTCAAAGATCCTGGCCGTAAACCTACCGAATTCGAACGCTTCTCGCCACCGCTTCGACGAGGTGGTGTTAGGCATGAGCCGCGAGGACGTGGGCAAGTACTGGGTCGATAGGAGGCTCCGAGGCGGAACGGGGGCGCCGAAGAGCGTCTCCTCACCCGAGGTTGTAGTGAAGGTGGTCAGCGATTCAGAAACCGCCGTTGGATACGTGAGCCGCGCGGACGTAAACCAGTCCGTCAAGATCGTCGCCACCATCCGCGGAAACTCCGTAACGGGCTCCTGACCTGCATGACCTAAGTGATCGGTTAGCCATCAGCCACGAACGGCGACCCAGGACAACTGCCTGCCGCGGGCAGGTATGCCTTCACGAGCCAGGGAGCGCCGACCGCAAGCCGCCTTGCGTACAAGTCGCGGCAAGCACCGGGTCGCAGCGAACGTGGGGACGTGAGCGCTGGAGCGCAGCGAACGTGGGGACGTGAGCGCTGGAGCGTAGCGAACGTGGGGACGTGAGCGCTGGAGCGCAGCGAACGTGGGGACGTGAGCGCT
>CAYRKE010000064.1:14297-17434 GCA_964424695.1 uncultured Polyangiaceae bacterium | reverse complement strand
AGCGAACGTGGGGACGTGAGCGCTGGAGCGCAGCGAACGTGGGGACGTGAGCGCTGGAGCGCAGCGACTGCCGGTCGAGCCGAGAGCAGGCACCTGGCACGCGCTCGGCCGGCCGGGCATTTGGACATCGGACCCAAGGAAGCCAATGGCTTGGGCGTGAGCGGCCGCATTGACTCGGCACCCGCGCCGCCGCACCATTGCGGAACATGAAGCACGAACACTACGGCGGATGACCCCGCGCACCTCCAGGACCGGCCGCTCGAGTTGAACTTCGGAATGGTCTGGTTCGAACGGAGGTTGCGATGTGTGATGGTCTGAGGCCGCGCGTCCGCGCGACGGCGTTGCTGTACTGTGCTTGTCAGTTCTTCGAGGGCTTTGCCCTCATCTATCCCGCGTATCTGGTGCTCTTTCGACAGCAAGGGCTGTCGGTCGCGAGTATCTCGGTGCTGTTGGCCTGCGCCACGCTACCGGTCCTCGTGCTGGAAGTGCCGAGCGGAGTCCTTGCGGATCGCTTCGGCCGCCGACCGCTCGTCGTTGGGGGCCTACTTCTGAAGGCACTCGGGATGGCACTCTGGGGGCTCGGCCACTGGGATGCGTACATCGCGGGCTTCCTTTGTTGGGGAGCCCAAGAGGCCCTATGTTCCGGCGCGCAGGAGGCGCTGCTCTATGACGCCCTCAAGGAGTACGGCGCGGAGAAAGACTACGCGAGATTCGCTGGATATGCTCGGGCATCCTCCTTCGTGGCGACGGCTCTCGCCATGGCATTGGGCGGGTTTGTCGCGGCGCGTTCGGCAACCGTGGCACTGGGCGCCACCGTTTCGAGTACACTGGTTGCGGCTGGCCTTGCTCGACTACTGCCAGAGGCGAAACGCCTGCGCCACGACGGGCACGACGGGGTTCGGCGTATTCTGAGCGATGCCCAGTCGGCGTTCGCGACGCACCTCGGACTCTGCAGGTTGATCGTGTTCGGCAGTCTCCTCGGAGCCGCTTACGGACTGGTGGACGAGTACGACCAGTTGTTCGTCGAAAGCCTGGGTTTCTCTCTGCCTACGATTGGGCTGCTCGGCTGCGGGCGATTCCTCGTGGAAGCGGCAGGGGGCGGCTTGGCGTCGCACATCGGCGCACGCCTCAGGCTGTCCAACGAACGACGACTGGGAACCTACCTGAGTGTCGCGGGTGGTGCGTTGGTGGCTGCAGCGCTCGCGCCCCCGGCTGCGGCTCTCGGCTGTTACGCGGTGGCCTACGTCGTATTCTCGTCGGGTTCAGTGCTATTCGAGCAACGCATTCAGGACAGCATCGAGAGTCCGGTGCGGGCCACCATGATGTCCGCAGCGTCCCTGCTCACCAACGGCAATGCTCTGCTCCTGGCACTCGGGCTCGGCGCGGTGTCTCAGTGGGGAGGGATCCGGGCCTGCATCGGCGGAATCGCCCTCGTCAGCCTGGTCGTCTCTGCCCTCTACGCGAAGAGGGTCATGCGGAATCCAGCTACCGGTCCCCTGGGAGCCGCTTCACCAAAACGCTGAACTCGGCTAGCTGGCGGCCGACGGCCCGGCGCCCTCTTTGGTTCCGACACTGCCGGATTGGGTGTAAAGATCATTCAGTTTCCGCCCTCGCCTGGAATGTCATCCCCTGATGCACGGGTCGTCGTGCTTCGTGACAGCACCTTGAGAATGGAGCGTATTAGCGGGTCGGCATCCTTCTCGACGTCGGGAGCTCCGCGAACCCTGAGCCTCGTCCCTACCCAATCTTACCAACCGGGATACTCCGATGACTTGCTTGATGAAACCCTGCCTCTGCACTGCCACCCTCCTATCCTCCCTATTCGTTCCAGATACGGCGCTGGCCGCGACTTGGTACGCCTCCGTGGACGGCAGAGGTGATGGAACGAGCGAAAGCTCGCCGGCCTCGATAGGCTCGGCAGTCGATAGCGCCCAGCCAGGGGATACCGTCTACATTTTCGGTGGCACCTACACCGGCTGGGGAGGAGCCATCCATCCCGTCCGTTCGGGCACGGCCGACGCGTGGATCACCTTTGCCGCCTATCCCGGGGAGCTTCCGATATTCGAGGGTTCGGGGGTTGGGAGCGGAACCTATGAGTACATCCGATACGTAGGATTGGTCTCCCGCAACGGCTCCTCCGGCGGCTTTGGAAATGGCTGGACCGACGGCGATTGCTCGACGATGTCCAACAGCCACCTGCAGTACATCAACTGCATCGCCGATGGCAATGGCATCAACGGCATCGCCCATTATTGCGCAACCGGTCTCCTCATCAAGCAGTCGATCATTGCCCACAACGGCAACCAAGATCCGTCGTGGTCAAGTGGCGTCAACCTCTTCTCGGTCCGGGGGGAACCAAGCTCGAACGTCGTGGAGCAGAGCATCTCCTTCGAGAACATCGACATCTCCAGCCACCACTCCGACGGCAGCGGGTTCATCGTCGATCAGAACAGTACCGGTGCCACCTTCATCAACAACATCGGATTCCGCAACGGTGGTTCGTGCATTCGCATCACCAACAGCACGAACACCCAGATCATCAACAACACGTGTTTCAACAACGGGCAGGACGCAACCGCCAACTACCACGACGAGATCTTCTTCTCCGATACCAGCAAGACTCACGAGGGGGCACTCCTACGCAACAACCTCTGCATCCCTACGAGCGGCCAATCGGGGCTCACGATGGGCAACGGCGTTCCCTCGGAGAACGACGAGTTCGACGGCAGCCCATCGCTCGTCGTTTCTGCGACGGGGGATCTTGACTTGCACCTGGTCGAAGGCGCTTCGGCAATCGACGCCGGTGCCTCCGGCGCACCGACCCCCGCCGAGGACATCGGCTTCGACTGGAGGTGCATCAAGCAGCAGAGTGGTCAGGCCGTGTCGTGGTGGGCGTATGCGATTGACTATGACTACATCGCCAGCATCGGCGGGGTAGCCGCCTGCTTCGCACCGGTCACACGCGACGCGAGCCCCGATCAGGGCGCGTATGAGTTCGGTGGTTCCCCGGTGCCATCGACCGGTGGCACCAGCAACTCCGGAGGCACGGACAGCGGCGGCGAGAGCTCGACCGGCACTGGCGGCGCCTCACCGGGCGGCACCGGCGGCTCGGACACGAGCAACGGCACTGGCGGCTC
>CAYRKE010000064.1:0-14197 GCA_964424695.1 uncultured Polyangiaceae bacterium | reverse complement strand
GCACCGGCGGCACCTCGCTCAGCAGCAGCACCGGCGGCACCTCGCCCAGCAGCGGCACCGGCGGGGTGGGCCACAGCACCGGCGGAACACCGAACACCGGTGGCCGTTCCGACAGCAGCGGCTCGCTTGGCAGTGGCGGCGTGGGAGCCGGCAGTGGGGGTGCACCTGGAGCTGGCGGCTTGATGCCGAACGGTGCGGAGGCCGTCGGTGACGGCGGAGCCGTGGCCGTTGCCAGCCCGGCCGCGACCGGTGGCGCGAACGCGGGCGGCCCAGCCACTGATGATGGGTTGGCCTCGGCGACCGAGGACACGAGCGAAGAGGATTCCGGATGCGCTTGCAGGACCCACCATCACACCACCGGCCGTGGCTGGTTTGTCGTGGCGCTAGGGTTCCTCTCAGGGCTCGCTCGCCGACGCAGTCGGAACTTGCGGGGGGGGCCGTCGCGCTAGGGTTCCTCTCAGGGCTCGCTCGCCGACGCAGTCAGAGCTTGCGGGGCTACTCCAAGTCGCTGAAGAACATCCAGATCTTCTGCGCGGTCGCCGTGGTGATCGTGTGATCGAAATTGCCGGTGCACCAGACGACGGGGCTCGTGTCGGGACAACCGTCGTAGCTTTCGCAGGCGGGATAGGACGAGGTGCTCGTCTGCTCGCACCCGTTCTGTTCAACCCAGAAGTCGCGACTCTCCTCCCCGCTCGAGATGTCCACGATATCGTCCGCGGTCCCGTGATGAATCATCATGGCGGACGTGACCCCCTCAGGGCAGGCTGCCGGAGCGCCCCCAGCAATGGATGCGAAACCCCGGAACCAGTCGCCATGGTCACAGGCGATGGTGTTGGTGAAGAACGCGCCCATGCTGAACCCGGTGATGAACACCCGGTTGGGATCGATGCAGAAACGGCTCTCGAGATCGGCGATCAGTTGCTGGATGAAGTCGTAGTTCGCATCGTTGGGCTCCCAGGTCGATTCGAGCACATGATCACCCCAGTGGGAGACGTCGCCGGGGGCCGGTCCCTCACCGTAAGGGAGCACCGTGATGGCTTGGCCGTTGGAGCGGTCGGTGAAGTTGTACAGGCCAGAAACCGCTACGTTATTCATGTCGAAGCCGTGCAAACCGAAGATCAGCATCAGCGGCGTCTCGTTGTCGGCCTCGGGGGGCACGTCCAAAAGGTAGTAACGAGTCGTCCCATCGACATCCAGGGTCTGCTGGACGTCTGGATCAGGGACCGAGATGGGGGTGCCACAGCCAGGCGAACCCGTGCTGGAGCTGCCCGCGGAGCCCCCGCCTGCCCCCGTCGCGCCCGCCGCGCCCGCTGTCCCGTTTCCGTCGGTTTTTGTGTCGCTCTCCCCACAGCCCAAGCCCACCAGGCTGGCACCGATGACGAGCATTCCCGCAAATTTCAGCTGCATTGCATACTGCGAACTGGCCATTCCCACGACGACTCCCACTGCTGGTCTCTTGCGCCAGCAGTGGGCGCGACTCTAACTCCCCCTGTACGGCACTTGGGGAGGAGAACAAGCTCCCCCCGGTGATACAGCGTTACACCGAGCCAACAAGACGAGATCCTGATTGGCTACCCGGCACGACGCCAAAGCAGCAATCAGATTCATTACTTCAGAGAATCAACAACCTGGAGCAATGAACCAGGAGCAGATGTCGCCAGAGGCGCCGCTGGAACCGCGCCCTCGCCTTGCAGGGATGCGGTTCCGGCAGCGCCGCTCCCGAGCTGGACGCCGAAGTCCCTCACTCGGCGCCAAAGGTTGCTGGATCCAACAGCATGGCTCGCATGCGTGCCGTAGCGATTGACCCGTCGACCTCGGTTACCAGCCAGGCGCTTCCTTCGCTGGAAGACGAAAGCAGAGGAAGGCCTTCGGAGCTTTCCCCAGCTTGCTGCACCTGGGTGACGGCCGTCACGAAGTCGGACATCGCCACTGTTAGAACGGCGACCTGGTCGGCCGCGACATCTGTCTCCCACACCTCAGGCTGTTTGGCCTTAACCCAGGCAGTGAATGGGTTCTCGGGCAGAAGCGAGAGCAGGTCGGGGGGAACGTCCCCATCCTGCTCATAGAAAGTACTCACCTGCACGTACCGGAACCGCTGCGCGACGATCACATCCGCCCAGACGTCCATCTCGCCGTTTGGGATCCCCATCTCCCCACCGTCACTCGTGACACTTCCCAGCGACGAGACCACGACGACTCTATCGGGCAGCGTATGATCCATCAGATACGCGTCGGCAACGTCTGTGAGGCGTCCCCCGGTCACCACCACCAACGGACGCTCGGGTTCGGCGAGGCGCTCCGATGCATCGAGGATGAACTGGGCACCATCCGAACGGTTAGGAACCGTCGAGTCAATCTGGCCGTCGCTGGGACGACTCAGCACGGGCCCGCTGCTAGCCACTGGATCCGGAATACCCGTGAGCCCACTGTCCCGGGCCGCAGTCACCATCTGCTCCCACCCGGCCATATTCTCGCCGAGCTCTGGCCACGGCCAACTATCGTTGATGATAATGCCCGCGAGCGGTGGGCCATCGGTGTTGGCGAGCAGTATCGCGTACTCGCCTTGCCAGTTGTCGACGTGTCCATCGTTGCAGATGACGATGGGGCTGTCCTCCCGGAGGGGAAGCTCATCACGAAAATCGTCGGAAGCGGAGCCCGAACTACCGGCAGCGCCAGAGAGTTGTCCGTCGCTCTCGTCCCAGCCTGCACTCCCGCCAGCGCCAGAGAGTTGCCCGTCGCTCTCGCCCCAGCCTGCACTCCCGCCAGCGCCAGAGAGCTGCCCATCGCTCTCGCCCCAGCCTGCACTCCCGCCAGCGCCAGAGAGTTGCCCGTCGCTCTCGTCCCAGCCCGCATTCAGCATCCCGCCGCAATCCATCGTCGCGAAGGAGAGGGCCATCCAGGATCCCACCGCCACCCCAGCTCGCCCACGAGTGATCGCGGCACCGATCACGGGGGCGTCCCCAACATCTGATCAAGCCGTCCCACCAGTGCACTGCGCGGAAAACGCCTTCGGAATGCCGCACCGGCCCGTTCAGCTTCGGCGCGACGGCCGAGCCCGACGAGACACCGAATTCGCAGTGCCTCTCGCTCTTCTGCCAGCTTGCCTCGAGGGAATCGATGTTGGTGTTCCCCAATAGCGGTGAGAGCAGCCCCGAAATTCCGACTCGCGACCGCTTTCTGAGCGGGTTGTAGTACCCGAACCTCGAGCGCGTAGCTCTCGCTGCCCTGGACCGACGTGGCATGCGTCCGCGCCTTGGTGGTGGGGCGAGGCGGCTCTGGAGGCGGCGACTCATCGACCGCCGTTGGCGCGCCAGCCGACGGCACCGGAAGCACGCGCCGTGCCGCGGAAGACAAAGACGGCGTCCTCACGACTGGAACGGCGTGCGTACCGGACTGGCGTTCGCCTCGGAGATACCCCGCGTAGAAGGCCGCCGCGGAAGTGGCCGACAGAATCGCCACAAGAGCGGCTGCTTTCCCGATCGGCCCCACCCGATGCCTGGGTTGGTAGCCACTCCATTCCTCCCAATGGCTTCTCGGCAGCGACGCTCGCGCCCGCTCGATCGCTCGGGTGCGAACGCTCGCCGGCTGGGGAGCGATCTCTCGTTCGAAGCTGAGCAACAGCTCGATGCCTGCGTGAGGGCGGTCAGAAGCAGGGCGATTCATGATTCGTTCCCACTGCGACAGATCACGGCAACCGCGGCAGCAAATTCCTGGCGAGCTTTACGCAGTCGAGAGTACCCTGTGAAGCGACAAATCGAAAGACTGGCCGCGACCTCGTTCATCGAAAGCAGATCGATGTCGTGCATGATGAACACCGCCCGCCGCGGGAGCGGGATCCCTTCCAATGCCTTGAGAACAATCGCGCGTGCCTGGTTTGTTTCCAGTACCCGGTCGGGTCGCAGCTCGACATCATCGACGTCGACGATGTTGACGGGCCGCTCTTTCTTCTTCTTCCGCCGGTAGTTGGCGGCAACCCGGAACGCAATACCAAAGAGATAGGCGCGGAGCGGACGCGACGGGTCGTACTTCTCCCACGTTCGATGGAGCACCAGGAACACGTCGTGTGCGAGATCCTCGACGTCATCGCGACGAACGCCAAGCCGTCGCAGGGTCCGTGCAACGTAGTCGAATTCGGCCCGGTAGGCATCCAAGTAGGGATGGCTCACCGAAGCCAACGGCACCTGGCAAGGTGGGGCTGGCTGACTCGAAACCAGGCGAAGCTGCGTCATCCGTGTCTCACTCATGAATTGTTCGGAGACCTCGTGGGTTGCTAACGAAAGCGATAAGCGAGGTCGATTCCTGTTGCGGCGCTCAGCCGTGGCATCGACCAGACCCGCTGGTGATTCAGCTCCACGACCCATGGCGTCAGCAGGTAGAAGCCATCAAGCCGAGCAAGGGCGTGAAGCGAGTCCGTCAAGCCCAGCCGGTACCCGACCCGAAGACCGGCCTGCACAACGAACCCCTGCTGAGCGACTGGTCTGTCCACGTCGATTCCGCGCACCCGCAGCACCCCGAGATTCGCCAGCCCACAGCCAAACAGGGCGGCGAGGTGACCACAGGCTGCCATCGTTCCCAGAACCACCTGATATCGAAAACTGGCGGACGACCGGCGTGCAGTCCCGGGCAGGGAGGCGAGTGCCCCCAGCTCCATCGAGCGTCCTGATTGCTCCAGCGCCAGGTGCAGCCGGCCCAGGAGAGTCGGCTCAGGGCCAAACCCGAAGCCCACCGAGGGCCCTCCGCCCACCGAAGCCACGGGAGTTGGCGTGGCGTCGCGAGTTTCTGTCACTTCGACGCGGGGAACACTGGACCGGGCAACGCGACTCTGAGTCCGACGGTCACGCGCAGAGGCTTCACTCGGCGACGAATCATCGACCGAGGACAAGGGCGCCGCACGGTCCGACGATGCGGGCTCGGGTGGCAGCTCTGCGGCCCGCATCTGGAGCTGCACGGCGACGACGAAGCCCATCGTCAACGAGATATCGCGGCAGTCCTCGCTTCGCGAGGAGAATTGCCGTCTGCCGACCGGCGCACTACCCCCTGTGCTCCACTCGATAGTGCCCGAGATCCCCCCATCGGACCGCGCGAGTTGAACCCTCAGGCCTAGTTCCGATCCCGAACGTCGCGGATCGTAGCCCAGCTTTCGGGAGACCAAAGCCCCGAACTCCGTGGCATTTGGACAATCTCGCAGCGAAGGGTCCACCTCGTACTGGAGGTCGACCAATTGCCTTGCTTGCGCCTCGGCACGCAGCGGAGCCAAGACCAAGCTGGCCATGGTCGGTAAGCACCAGATCGATCGACGAAGCACACGCCCCATTGACTCGGTAGTATCCGAAGTAAGAATCCGCATCAGAAGGGCAACCAGTTCGAATCGCGGCGAGCCTTTCGTCGGCCCAACCCAGGGAAACTAGCACGCGCTTCGTGGTGTGACCGTCTCTCAATCGAAACCGTAGCACAGCACCGAGCGCCGCCTGTTTCTTTGACGAGCTGAACGAACTGGTGACAGCACTTCGCCACCTCGGGCGCACTTTTGCGCCCGACATAAGGGGAGAAAATCTTCCTCCCCTCTGCGCGACCCGCCACTCTCATGACACTGCGCGGTTACCAGTACACCGTGGCCAGACGGCCCCGCGTGCTGCGATGGCCGAACACCCCGCGCCGCTCCGCAGTAGGGTGCCGGCAGGATCCGTGGACCATACGTTCACAACGAACCCCGACCACCTACCAGACCGGCAAAGGCCACAACCTGGAGGCTAATAGTGTCATGAGAATGCGCGACCGCGGGTTCGGCTCCCGTCGAGCCGGTTAGGCAGTGGCCCCATCAAGTGGGGGGGCGTCGCACACTTGGTGAGGGTCACTCCCAGCACTCCTTCGGCAAGGCTTCGCCCCATCCTCCCTCGCTCCGCCGCGGTCGGGGTGATCATGGCGCCACCTTCGAGCGCGAGACGCAGCCAGGCAACGCCGCTGTCAGGCTTCACCACGGCCCAAACGTCGAGCGACGCGTACTCCACAGGACAGCTTCCCTCGTAGGTCCTCACAAACTGTCCGTCGGAAAGGCCCCGGTACTGCTGCGACTCATCACGTTGTGACGCGCGTGAGCCATGATCCACTTCTCGACTCCAGGCGCGCCCGTGTCTCCGGTGCGCCCAACACACTCTCGCTCGGAAACCGCAGCAGACCGTGCCGCCTGACTGCGACACCCTACGGCGACGCTCTCCAAGCTCCGGGCTCTGGGGCCGAGAACGGACACAACGACGCGCCGCGCGCCGTGGCGATCTCCTGCGTGCTGCAGCCGAGCTCAAGGTAACTGAACAGATCGCGCTCGACCTTGCCAAGGCGAGCTTCGATACAGGGTGTCGCATCACCCAGCGCCGCGCAGCTCATCGAGAAAACTGCCTCCAATGAACGCGCCTCGGCAGGCGCTTCGGGGACCGGCGCTGCCCCCGAAGCTGACACAGTCGCTGGCGCCGACCATCGACTGGAGCACCGACCAGCGAGCGGAACACGGCATCGATTGAGCGGAGTCGCCCCTCACCCGAGATCAGGGCGGCTCCGCAAGCAGCGAAAGCCGGCGACGTGATCGGTACTCCAGAGCCGCCGCAGCAGCCCCATCAAGATGCGACTGCGCCCCCCAGGCGCCGTGAATGATTGCGAGAGCTCATTCGAGGTAGACCGCAGTCGCCGCGAACTCGGCGGTCACTCGCCATGCGTCGTCGCCGGAATCACTGGTTTCGTCGGGCGGATAAGGCCACTCCGAGGCATCGGCAGCGCAATCCGGATCCTGCAGGACCCCCGTCGAGCCGTACGCCAAGTACGAGCACAGCGTGAAGCTTCGGTTGGCCAAGGTCAGGGTGATCTCGCGAGCGTCATCAATGGCCAGAAGCCCCGTCATTTCGGCGCTCGTCTCCCATTCACTTGGCGGCCCCTCTTCGATCTGCTCGCCGATGGAACAGCGCTCTCCGGTGTTGAATTCTCCGCTGAGTATGGGCTCTTGCAGTGGAATGCTGAGATCCCCAGCCAAGGGCAGGGGCACGATCAGTTGAATCTCCCGAGCCCCCTGAGAGACGAATGATTCGCCTGCCAGCACGAAGGTCATCTCCGCCGGCTCGCCCGTGTATCGGTAGGTATCGTCACTGTCGGTCGACTCCCCCACCCCAAACAGCCCGGAAGAAGAGCCGCTGGAAAGGTCCGACATGCTTAGCAGGTAGTTGAGACTCCCATCGTCCACCGCAGACTGCGAGTTGGCCGCAATATCAGCCAATGGCTCCGGCTCGGTTGGAATGACCGCCCTTAGACGCAACACGGGGGCGTCAGGGTCACTCTCCGCAAGGCAAGCTTCGTCCGGCTCTCCCGTGTCTCCGCTGCCCCCCGCACCGGTGTCGCTGCCCGCGGCCCCACGGCCCCCCGCACCGGTGTCGCTGCCCGCGGCCCCGCTGGTGCCCGTACCCGCATCTCCTGTCGAATCACTTCCAGCAGCCCCCCCGGCGTTCCCATCGTCGCCCCCCTTGTCGTCATCCTCGCCGCCGCAGGCAACGAGCCACAGCGCTGCGGCAAGCGCCGCGAACCTCTTCATGTTCCTAGTCATGGTATTCACATCCTCACTACTGAAACCCGCGAAGCATCCGGGCAGACCGCGCCCGCACACACTATAGCACCCTGGCGAGCATGCCAAGCCACACTTCTCCCGCCCCACGCGACCCAAGTCGGCGATGAGCAAGGTCCCGACGGGCGCCAGGTGTCGACAGCAAAACCCCGACAAGCGCCGGGTGGCTACGGCGCGACGTAACTCTCCCAGCCGTCCACCGCGCTCTCCGCGACCCGAATGGCCTTGTAGGTCGCGTAGTTCTCGCCAAACCTGAGCTTCCATACGATCTCCGCACCGCTCGGAGCCGCATCAGGGACTATCTCGAGCACGCTGCCCCGACACCGGTCCCCCATGAAGGGATTGCCGCCATCAGTAGCGTTGGTCACGAGGATATTGCCGTTCTCCAGCCTCGCAACACCACCGCCAATGGGAGAGTAGAAGCGAACCGCATCGAAGTCATCCTGCGCCGGGCTTGGCCACTTCCACACGATCTCGGCGTTCAGGTCGTTGTCGACGACCACCTCGATGATGCGGCTGTAGCGCTCGATGTCCCAGGGACAGGTCTCGTCGGGCGGGCATGGCTCGGCCGCTCCCAGAATCGGCGCCTCGCGGTTGTCGTACATGAGGATACGCGTCGCGACACGCCTGCCGCTCGCGTCCCGATCGAAGCTAATCTGGGGGTCATGCGAGTGATGGAAGAATCCGGCTCCGAAGTCCCCGCCATCCCCCATGACCCACTCGACGACCCCAGAGGGATAGTTGATCTTATAGAGCCGATTGAGTAGCCGGCAGTTCAGATACACGTCGCCCGTCAGTGGTTTCCCCGCCTCCCAGCCATCGTCAGGGAAGAACGAGACGGCGTTGCAGTTGCTCCACCACTCCGTGAAAGCGACGTAAGCGGGAGCCGACGCGGCGTTTGGATCGTGCTGGTACACATCCCAATCCCAAACGGGATCACCCGCCTCATCAATGATGCGTACGGCCTCCACTCGAGTCTCTCGTTTACCGTCGTCGTCGACGTCCACCCCGTAGGTGTCGTGCTCGATAAAGTAGGAGTAGATGAAGATTGCACCACCGTCCGGCAGCCGCTGCGCGGCGTGGTTCACCATCACGTCGTCGGATACGGTGGTCGAGCCCCCATCGACCGTGTCGAGCTCTTCCAAGACGGAACCGCCGTCGTCACCACGAATGGCAAGCAGATTGCCGTTCGGAAGCAAGCTCACGTCCGAGAATGCACCCGTGGACGTGTCCGAATACACGTAAAGTGGCTTCACCTCCGTCTCGGTAGACCCGTTTGGCGCGAGGGGAACCGCCGCAAGGTATCCAAAGTCGATCCAGTCCGGGTTCTCGAACGTCGCCTCCCCCCCCTGCACCGCAAAGACCGTGATCCCCTCGCTGCACCGCGCGGGATCGTAGGTGGAAACCTCAAATGTCGGAGCAAAGGGCCCACGGGCTTCACACGCATCACCAACGCCGTTCTCGTCGCGATCGTGTTGGGCAGCGTTCTTGGTCACCGGACAATTGTCCGCAACACCGACCACACCGTCGCGATCAGCGTCCTCTGGCACCGGGTCGCCGTCGCCGCACTGCGCGAAGGAAAGCGCCGCAAGCATGGCCGCAAGGCGGCCGAGACGCTGGAGCACACTCGTGACACTCAAGTTCGACGCATGACAACACTGGGACAAGGCAGACTATTCTCCTCTTGGGCGGCTTCTAGCATCGTCGCGATGGCCCGTCACCGGGGGGCTCGGCTCACGGACCCGCCGCCGCTTCGAGTGTGGGGGCTCGGCCTCATCATTGATCGCAAGAATACTGTATTTCTGCTCAGCTTCAGCCCCAGCGTCGGCGGCACCGTCAGCCCCAGTGTCGACGGCGGCGTCAGCCCGGCCTTTGGCGCAACTCGATCGGTGTGGCAGGTCTGGTTGCCGGTTTGGCATCGAGCGCGTTCTCACCCGTGATGGCAGGCAATTCGTGAGTCTGCGTTTGTCGCTCCTCGAGCAGAGCCTCCTCATCATCGGCCTCGCTCATCCCCTCGTGGAAGCGATTGCGCGGCGAGACCGCGACCTCGCCTCTCAGGCGCGTCGGGCACTCATTGGCATCGCTCTCAATGCTGCCGAAGGCTCTGGCAATCATGCCCAGCAGAAACTTGCAGGAAAGCTTGACCAGTCCGTGGGCCATCGGCCCACGATCGTCTCCTGCGAAAAGAAGGCTGCATGCCTCTGGAAGGAAGAAACGACGGAGAAGCCAAGAGGTCCCTCTCCCATGAAGAAGCAGTCTCGGTGGTCGCGCCATACGCTGGCGGTTCCTTTCTTGGTCTTCGCCTGTTCGAGCGGGGATAGCCAGGATGCTGACGGTAGCGGCAGCTCAGCGACGACGAGTGGAGGGGTTGGGGGCCAGCCGGAGGTCACTGTCGACTTCGGCAACCGTGAGGGCTCCGGCGGAGTCGGCCTCACTTCAGCGAGAGACCACTCGACGGGCGAAGCGTCTTCAGGAAACGTCACCACCGGCAGCATCTCCTCAGGCGGCGCGCCGACGGAGCACCTCTCTACGGGCGGCACCTCGTCCGAGGGCGCCTCGACCAGTGGGCTCTCCACGGGCGGTGCCTCGACCGGTGGGCTCTCCACGGGCGGCACCTCGACCAGTGGGTTCTCCACGGGCGGCACCTCGACCAGTGGGCTCTCCACGGGCGGTGCCTCGACCGGTGGAGTCTCAAGCAACGGCTCCGGCGCCGACGGCACTGCAGCTGACGGCGTCTCCACCGGGGGAAGGTCCAACGGCGGGACCAATGGCGGCGGCACGACCGGAGGCGCCCCGACGGGGGGCTTCGCAGGGGACGACGGAGCGGGTTCAGGCGGTCGCCAGAGCGGCGCTGGGAACGGTGGAATGGGCTCGGCTGGCACCACGGAGTCAGGCTCGGGCGGCACCAGCGAGGGAGGCTCGGGTAGCGCTAGCGGCCAGGCAGGCTCGGATGGCACCGGAGGAGGCGCGACCTGCAGTGGCCCCACTCCGGGAACCCAGAGCCACAACCCCCTCTTCTCCGATACCTATACCGCAGATCCGGCAGTGATGGTCCATGACTGCACGTTCTACATTACTGCCGGCCACGATGATGGAGACGCCGGCTTCGTGATGAGGGAATGGTACGTGCTCAAGTCGAGCGACATGGTGAATTGGACGCGCACCGTAGCGCTGGATCTTTCGGCCTTTTCCTGGGCGACAGCCAATGCTTGGGCTGGACAGATGATCGCGCGAGGCGGCAGGTTCTACTGGTACGTGCCGGTCGCGGATCGGAACGGCGCCATGGCGCTCGGCGTAGCAGTCGGGGACAGCCCCGAAGGCCCATTCGAGAACGCAATCGGCGCGCCGCTCATCGACGACGCTTTCGAGATGGAGAACTTCGGTTACGCGGACCCCGCGGAAACCGTTTACACCATCGATCCCACGGTCTTCATCGATGACGACGGCCAGGCGTACCTGGCGTACGGCGGGTTCTGGCGCATGGTCACCGCCCGCCTTGGCGACGATATGATCTCGATCGACGGCTCGATGGTGGAGAGCACGCCCCCCAACTACTTCGAGTCACCGTACCTCGTGAAACACAACGGCAACTACTACCACTTCTACTCGGCCGGCTCCGGCAACCCCACCACCATCGACTACGCCTCCTCCAATAGTCCCATGGGACCCTGGACTCGGAGGGGAACGGTAGTCCCTACTCTGCCCAATGTGGCCGGCCAAGACGCCGCCACAAACCATGCGGGTGTGGGGCAATTGGGCAACGCATGGTTCATTGCGTATCACCTGAGCAACGGCCCCAACAACGGAGGAACCTATCGCCGAGAGGTCGCCGTGGAACGTCTGGTGTGGACCGGCGACACCGTCGACCCGGTGACTCCGAGCAGCGGCATTTCCTTCTGAGCGGTCCCCGAGCGAGAGCGGACTGGGACAGGACGGCAGTCGGCGAGCTGGACGGAGACCCGCTCCACCACTAGGGTGGTGGGCTCGAACGGACCCCGCCATCAATGTCCCCTTCCTCCACGATGACCGCCATCCTTGAGCCCCGCGCCGAGCCCTCGTTGGCGTGGGAGGACGAGCAGCTCAGCTATACCGAGATGCTGCGCCGTGTGCGTGCGTGGAAGAGTCAGGTGCAAGTTGCGGGAGGGCCCGTGGTCGTCTTCGGGGAGAACGGTCCAGCATGGGTCCTCGCGGCCTACGCCATCTGGGCAGCCGGGTCCGTCCTGGTGCCGGTTGACCATATGTCGACCGCCGAAGAACTCGCGTATGTCCTGGACGACTGCACACCCGCGTTGGTGCTCTGCACTCGTCACTTGCTCAGCACGGTCGAGCGCAGCCTGGAGATTGCACGCCACAAGCCGGAGGTGCTGACCCTAGAAGACCTAGAGGCTCGACCTCGATTGCCGAGCGCCCCAACCCCCGAAGCGCTGACCGTCGATGAGTCGGCCCTCGCGGCCATCGTTTACACCTCAGGGACGACGGGCACTCCCAAAGGCGTGATGCTGTCGTTCGGCAACCTGCTTGCCAATGTCAGGCCCGTGGCGAGGGCAGGCTACTTCACCCCCGACGCCCGCGTGCTGCTCCTGCTACCGCTGCATCATGTGCTCCCGCTCGCCGGTAGCCTGGTTGCCCCGCTCTTCGTCGGTGCCAAGGTCGTCTTCGCAACCTCTCTGGCAGGTGACACATTGGTGTCGGTCCTGCAGCGCCATTCCATCACGACGATCATTGGCGTCCCCCGCTTCTACGACCTCCTGCACCGTGCCCTCCGTGAACGAATCGCGACGAGCCCCATCGCACGGGGTCTCTTTGCGGTGGCGCGCCGCCTGCGTTCACCCGCGTTCTCGCGGCTCGTCTTTGGCAGCGTGCATCGAAGATTCGGTGGCGCACTGAGGCACCTCGTCTGCGGCGGCGCAGCACTCAACCAGGAAACGGCGGAAACCTTCGACGTGCTGGGGTTCCGGATCTGCGAAGGCTACGGGATGACCGAGTGTTCGCCGATGATTGCCTTTCCGCGCCCTGACCGCATCAAGCTGGGTTCGTGCGGACAGGTGCTCGATGGCTGCGAAGTGCGGCTCACCGAGGAAGGAGAGATCGTCACCCGTGGCCCCAACGTGATGCTGGGGTACTACGGGCGTCCGGAAGAGACCCAAGCCGTCCTCCGCGACGGCTGGCTCCACACCGGTGACCTTGGGCACCTCGACGAGGAGGGCTATCTCTACGTCACCGGCCGTCTGAAGGAACTCATCGTTCTCGCTAGCGGAAAAAAGGTCAGTCCCTCGACGATCGAGGGGGAGCTCGAGGTGGCGAGCCCCGCCGTGCGCGAGGCAGCGGTGTTCTTGGATGGAGACACCCTGCACGCCCTAATCGTACCGGACTTTGCGCATGTGCCCAACCCCAGCGGAGCCGACGCCGAGCCCGAACGCGGTGGTCAGGATTCCGCCCATCGGAGGGCGGCCGAGACCTTGCTGCGGAGAGAAGTCATCGCCCCCTACAACGCGGCGGTCGCCCCATATCGTCGAGTGGCACGGCTGACCGTGGTGAGCAAAGACCTGCCGCGAACGCGGCTCGGCAAACTGCGCCGGCACCTTCTGCCGGGAATCGGGGCGCAATACGCAAACGCCACGCCCGCATCGGTGTGCGATCACGGAGCTCACGGTGAGACGACCCAAAGGCTCGCGGAGTTCTTCGAGCGTCAGGGGAAGCGCGCTGCAAACGCGTCGAGCCGTCTCACCGAAGACCTTGGGATCGACTCCTTGGGTCGAGTGGAGCTCTCAGTCTACCTAGAGCGACGCTTTGGGGTCTCCATTTCCGAGACCCAGCTACTGGAGGTCGAGAACCTCGGCGAACTCGCTCGGCTCGTCGATCGGGACAAGACGAGTGGGGGCGAGGTACCCGCCGATGTCTCGTGGTCGGAGCTCCTCCACCCGAAGACCGAACCCGCGCTGCCGCGCACCAGCGTCTGGCACTGGCTGATCGTATACCTCTCCCGCATTCTGGTGAGAGCGCTTTTCCGGCTCGAATCACACGGCATTAGCCGGATACCCGCGGGAAGCTTCATTCTCGTACCCAATCATCAGAGCTACCTCGACGGTTTGTTCGTGTGCGCCCCCATGCGTCCAGATGCCGTGCTGAAGACCCTTTTCTACGCGAAGGAGCGGCACGTCCGTCGACCTTGGCTCAAAGCCTTGGCCCGTCGCTGCAACACGATCGTCATGGATCCGACGCGGGGGTTCCTGGGGTCGCTCCAACAGCTTGCAGCAGGACTCCGGCGCGGGTATGGCTTGATTGTCTTTCCGGAAGGCACGCGATCGCGCGACGGCGTACTGGGTCCCTTCAAGGACAGTTACGCGATCCTGGCGAGCGAGCTCAGCGTCCCAGTCGTCCCCGTCGTGATCGAGGGCGCCCATGCGGTCTTACCAGCCGGCAGGCGGTTTCCCAGGTTTCTGGGACGCATCTCCGTCACGTTCCTCGAGCCGCTGCGGCCCGACGCCGGGGAGCCCGCGGCGCACTTCAACGCGCGAGTGCGGGAACTCATCGCAGCAGAGCTAAACAAGTCCGACTAGATGGCGTTGGCCGCGATGAGTGTCCCGCGAGACGGCG
>CAYRKE010000063.1:34041-36812 GCA_964424695.1 uncultured Polyangiaceae bacterium | reverse complement strand
CGATCGATCGCCGGAGCGTCGTCGACCGACGAGAGCAGGAGGTGCCCGTGGGGAGTCAAGCACGGGGAAAGCCTCAGGCCAGTTGCGGTTTCGGTCATCTCTGGAGACTTTTACGGATGGCGGATGGCGGATGGCGGATGGCGGATGGCGGATGGCGGATGGCGGATGGCGGGCCCCTGCATACGCGACTCTCGGGATGCATGCCAGGGGCATTCGTGGCTGGATCGCCACCCACGGATGACCGCGAAGGCATCGCCACCCACGGATGACCGTGAAGGCCCAGCCGGCGACCCACTCGCGCCCCCCCAAGGCGAACTGCGGCGAACGACGTCAACCGCCCCGGTCCGTGGACTAAAGGACGCCGTAGTATCCGGCGACGCCAGGGCCGCGCACCAGAGGAGCCGAGTGAACCGGGGCGGGCCCGACGAAGGGCATCGACAGCACGCCACCATCATTGGCGACGATCTCTGGAGGGCACGGATTGCCACGGAGCCAGGCAAGGGCCGCAGCGAGCTGCGCCTCGTTCGGATCGCCCAGCTGGAAGTCGAGGTCGTCACCAACCGAGCAATCTGGGGCGATCCCACCGAAGTACCCGCCCTCGCCCCGGGCATTGTTGACGGCGAAGGTGATGGGCTGGAGGATCTTGTCACAGAACTCGAAGGGATTGGAGCCGACGGGCTTTCCCGCGGTGTTCGAGCCCACCAGATGCACGTCGATGTAAGGTCGAAGGCCGTTGATCAGGGCCTCGCTTGCAGACGCACTGTTACCCGTGACCAGAAACGCAACGCGCCTGAAGGCGATGGCTTCTGCGTAGCTGCCGAAGGTCATGACCCGATTCTGACTGGAACGGCGCGCATTGTGGTCGAACCGCAGGAAGACCTCGTCCGCATGGTCCGGGCCTGCGATGAGGCTGCCCAAGTAGCGCGCAACGTCGAGGAGGCCGCCGGAGTTGTAGCGGAGATCGAGCACCAGATCCGTCGCCCGTCCCTCGGCCAATTGGCGAAACGCTGACGCCAGGGCCTCCTGGGATGGGGTGATGAACTGGTCGAACATGACGTAGCCCACACGCATGCTGCCCACCGGGAGAACCTCGGTGAGAAAGACGCTCGAGCGCACGTTCTCTGCCTTCTCCACCTGGGTTTCGAACTCAGTTCCGTCCACACGAACCACGCGAAACTCCATGGTGACGCCGATCTCTTCGGGTCCCATGTTTAGGTTCTCGATGCCTTCGCTGCGGATTTCCTCGATGGTCTTGCCGTTGATGGCGAGGACCGTCATTCCTCGCTCGAGCCCTGCTGCCTCGGCAGGCGTTCCCTCATAGACGAGCGAAATGCGCGGACGCGCGACCCCGTCCGCGCACTCTACCCAGACCATTCGGCCACCCCAACCCACGGAAACGCCAGCGTAGAAGTCGTCGTACTTGGGCTTGGACGACAACCTGGACCACGAGTCGTCCTTGTAACGCAAGGCGTCGAGCAGGCTCTCTGGCGTCTCGAACGCCTCGAGGTCCACCTCGGGGAGCTTGTCGCTCCACAGGTAGTACTCGTGCATCGCCGCGTTGACGTAGGCAATCTGGTCTTGCTGCGAGTCGCAGCTGAGTGCGTGGTCTTCATCGCCGTCGCTACAAGCGGCGACTCCGAAGCAGGCGCCGAAGACCACGGTGAAGCCCCAGCGTGCGCCCCCTTGGCGCTCACGTGCCCACGACAGAAACCGGCATGCGAAGCTCATGGTTCTCTCCCTCAATGGCGTCTTGCTGGATTCCATACGCGCCGGGACGCCTTGGTTCAAGGGTATGCGTTCACGGCCCCAGAATACCCGCTGCGCAAGCCGCCTCGCCCACGAGGCGCACCGAGGACCGGAGCGGAGCGTACGCGGGTACGTGAGCACCGACCCACAGGCGCAACGCGGTGTGCGAGGTGGATCGCGCAGCGTGCTAGCAGGCTGGAAGGCGTGAACGGATACGTTCAAGGCGGTCCACGGTTCGGGGGGCGCGCCTTTACGAGCTCGATGGGCTGCCCGGAACGACTTCCAACGGGCCGAGAGTGGCCTCAGGGCTGTCTGGATGCATGGGAGAGAAAAATGGCCTATTCTGCTGCGTCGCGATGGCGATGACCAAGACGGCGCAGCGGCGGATGGGCAGCTCCGAGGACTGGGGGAACCGATTCGGGCGGATCGAGGAGGACGCGGAGCGCTCTCCTACCCACGTCGAGGAGTCGACAACGCCATGGTCTCGTAAGGCTTCGCCGGTCGGTGGCGTGCCGCACGGGATCGGGTGGCTGCATCTGAGCGACGTGCACGTGGGAGTCGACGAGCACGGGTTCTGGCCCAACGCGAGCGCTGCCGCACTGGCGCTCCGAGATAGCGCGACCGGGGCGCTTTGCCATCCATCTTCACGGCCACCTTCACGAGCCCGGCGCCGTGGCACAGAGCGAAGGGGGAGGTGCGCCGCGCCATCGGCTCCAGGGGGGGCGTCCCTCTTTGGGCTCGAACGGTTTCTGGGAACCGACGGAGCCGAGATGGTTCGACTACATGGATACGCAGCCGGGAGGGTCGAGCTGCTCGACATCGGGCAAGCGGGGAACGTTGGCACTGCCGAGGTTGGCAGTGGAGGTGTGGAGCAGCGCGACGTGGCTCGAGTTCGGATTTGGCCGCGGCGGTTCGTGACCAAGCAGTCGGGCGGGCGTGTGCTCGAGCGGGACCCTGAGATGGAGCTCGACCCTACCGAGGCAATCACCTGGATGGTTCCGGTTTCACGCCAATGTCGGGTTCGC
>CAYRKE010000063.1:27463-34031 GCA_964424695.1 uncultured Polyangiaceae bacterium | reverse complement strand
GCGACCTGGGGAGGCTGGTGGGGGGGGACGTGGGCGGCGTTCAAGCGGCGGGGGAATTGCCCCGAAGTCTCATCGAACCGTTGCTCGCGTCCGCGCCCACGGAGCACCGAGCGCCCCTGGCAGAGCTCTTCGCCGCTGGCGGGGGGTGCCCGGACCCACTGAAGCTGACGCTTGCCCTCTGCAACGCCTTGGACGCGCTGGCCGTCACGCGTCAAAGCAAGACCCGCCTCGCGTTCGTGATCGCGGCAGATCTGGTGATTCGACGCTGTATCGACAAGACCATCGAGCCGGCGTGCCAGGATCTGGACGTGAATGCCCACCAGCCCTTGGCGACCTGCATCAGGACCGCAGAGCTGGCGGAGGTGCTCATGGCCAGGCTCGAACGGCGCAAGCCGGAGTGGCGCGAGAAGCTGGGACCCACGCTTGCCACCGGCGATCGATACTCCGAGCTGCGCGGGACCAAGCTGGTTTTCTGCGAGCATGATGAGGAGGACTTGAGCCAACTCCTGGAGGAAGGCCCCGCGCCGGGCGACTCGATCGTCGCGATCGAGCGATGGCTCTACCGACTCCTCATCGATCCAGTACACCGCTACGATGCACAGAGACACCGGAGCAAACTGAGGAGCGTGCTCCGGTTTGCTCGTGATCGTGCACGGCGCTACTACGCGCTCACGAGCGACCGGCAGGGGGGGATGCGGTGGAGCGACGTCGCCAAGGGCATCCCTGAGATCGCCGTGCTCGCCTGCTCGGAGAAGCCCGGTGGAGCACTCCCAGTCGATGAAGATGACCTGGCAACGCGGCTCAGATTCTTCTACACCGAGTACGCCCGCGAACTGCTCAGTCAGCCGTTTCCCAAGGACCACCCATGACCACTCCCTGGCCCCACAATGGCTTCCCTCGCAGCGTCGAGCTGCCCGCCCTCGGGCACTTGCCGCCCCATTGTCACCTCTTCGAGGCCGAGGAGGTCTGGGCCCTTCGGGCCGCGCTGGGAGCCCGGCGCCCCTTGCTGGTTCGTGGCGAGCCGGGCACCGGCAAGAGCGAGCTCGCGCGCGCGCGGCGGCCGAGGCGTTCAATCGCCCCCTGGTGAGCGAGGTGATCTCGGCGCGCACCGAGTCGGCGGATCTCCACTACCGCTTCGATGCCGTGGCGCGGCTCGGCCAGGCGCAGCTCCTCGGGGTCAAGGGGGCCAACGCCGAAGCCTGCGGCCTCAAAGACTTGCAGGAAGAGCTCTTCGTCGAGCCAGGGCCACTCTGGTGGGTCTTCGACTGGGGCAGCGCAGAGCCTTGCCGCGGCGTTTCTCGACGAGGGGATCCCGTCGGCGGTCGCTGCTCGGCTACTGGGTTTCGAGGAGCGCCCTCGCGAGGGGGTGCCAGTGAGCAGGGGGCCAGTCGCGGGGGGCACAGGCGAGCCGAGTGACGAGCGGCCGCCTCGGGTGGTCGAGCCAGTGGCGGCGGCGCCGCCGCCCCCGGTGTGGCGCGTCATCGGTCCTGTCGTGAGGTCCAGCGCCGAGGAACGGGGCACTGGCAGGCCTCGATGGCTCGACCAAGGGGCGCGCCTCGAGCGGCTCGGCTCCACCCACGCCCCACCCATACCGCCGCGACCGTTGATTCCGCTGTCCCGTCTGGGCTGTGTCCTCCGTCAGCGGCTGCGGCGGGTCGAACCCGGGCGCCGCCTCGACGAGAAGCGGCTCGTGGATGAGCTCTCGCGAGCTCGTCTGCTTCGGCATCTGCCGCGCGTTGTCTCGAGGGCGTGGCCGCGGCGGCTCCAGCTCTATTGGGATTGCGCGCTAGCCACGGCGCTCTGCTGGGAGGATCAAGCGCGGGTGGCACGCCTCCTCGAGCGCTGGCTCGGGGAGCAGTCCGTGGAGCTCGTCTTCGTCGAGGGCGTTGGCCGCGTCCGTCATTGGGCCCGCGGAACCTGGCAGCCTTTGGTTCCCGCCGACGCGTCCACCACCATCTTGGCGCGCAGCGATCTCGGCGCCGCAGATCGCTGCGCCGAGGGCCCGGCGAGGCGGAGCCGCCGCTCCAGAAGGCCCAAGCGATTCTCGCCGACTACGCCCGCCGCCTCGAGTCCGTCGGAGTTGGCAGCGATACCGAGGTCGGCTTTCTCGAGCGGCTCACCAGGCGGAAAGGCGAGGGGGCGTGGGCTGACGAGCACCTCGCCGCGGTGTGGGCCTTGGGTCACCGCGATGCCGAGCGGCGCGATTCCACTGCGGAACTTCCGAATGGGCTCAGCCTGGCTCAGGTGGCCTATGCCCTCGAACCAGAGGGTGCGCCGAGCCGGCTCAGGCTCTGGCAGCAGGGACACGTCATTCGGTGCGAGCTCGTCGCTCACCCGAGTCCTTCGGTGCCAACGGTGCGTGGCTTCTGCTTGGCAGAGCTGCCTGTCGGGGCCCGGCTCCTTCAGTTCGAGATGACCGAGCTCCTTGGCTCGAGTTCAAGCGAACCGAGCGCGCAGAGCGGGGTCGAGCCAAGGCGGCGGCGGACGCGTCAAGCCCTGCTGCGCTTGGACGGCCGCCCCGTCCTCCCCCTGCCAGAGGCGGTGCCGGCCGGCTCCCAGCTGACGCTGCGCTCGGATATCGGCGAGGTGTGTCTGGTTGCCGACGCGCTCCCCCCCTGGGCCAGCATGGTGCGCAGGGATAGGGCCGGGCTGTGGGTGACCGCGGAGGTCGTGGAGTTCGAGTGGCACCCCGAGGAGGGGACCGAAGCGTCTCTCAGACGGTTGAGGCGTGGGCTCGGGGGAGTGGCTCAGGCCCCTGAGGGCGTGGGTACCGCGCTATTCGAGTGGCTTCGAGAGCGTGGGTCCCCAAGCGCACGAGCCCAGGCGGAGGGCAGGTCTTTGGCGGGGCCTCCGCGAGTGGCGAGTATCCAGCGCTTTGTCCGCGAACGGCCAGTTCTCTGGCCCCCCTGGGCCTCGAGCCTCCACCACGACGAGTTCGGCCTGGTCGCCACCCTGCGCCTCAACGACACCGTGACCACCCGCCTGCGGTGGATCCCGCCGGGCACGTTCCTGATGGGTTCACCCAAAGACGAAAACGGCCGCTACGGGGACGAAGGGCCGCAGCACTGGGTGACGATCCGTCGAGGATTCTGGCTGGGCGAAGCGCCGTGCACGCAGGCGGAGTGGGAGGCGGTGATGGGAGAGAACCCGAGCCACTTCAAGGACGGGGCCGATCCGAGCCGCACCGCGAAGCGCCCTGTGGAGCGGGTGAGCTGGGAGGACTGCGAGCGATTCTGCGGGAGGCTGAACGAGCGGGAGCCGGGGCTTGGCGCGAGGCTGCCGACGGAAGGGGAGTGGGAGTATGCGTGCCGAGCTGGGACGGCGAGCGCGTACAACGACGGTTCGGCGTGTACTGCGCCTGAAGGGAGGGACCCGGCGCTGATGGAACTCGGATGGTACCGAGAGAACAGCGGCCAGGCGAAGGGGGAGGGTCGTACGCACGATGTGAAGGGGCTGAAGCCGAACGGGTGGGGCCTGTATGACATGCACGGGAACGTGTGGGAGTGGTGCTGGGATTGGTACGGCCCGTATGCGGAGAAGAGCAGCGAGACCCTCGCGGCCCCGCCGAGGGCCAGGGCCGGGTCATGCGTGGCGGCGGCTGGTTCTACGACGCCGGGTTCTGCCGCTCCGCTCAGCGCAGCTGGAACTCGCCTGACTGGCGCGACGACGGCCTGGGCTTTCGTTTGCTCGCAGGTCAGTCCGGTGAGCTCAGCCAGTGAGCAGGAGCGGCGGAGCCGCGGCAGGGAGGAGCGGAGCGAGTGGGCGGCCGCGAGACGCCGAGGGACGAGGCGGAGAAGCGGCCGACGGCGAGCAGAGCGGGGCTGAGCAGAGCGGGAGGGTGGCAGGTGGCGGCCACCTTGCCAGGCGCTGGCCAGGGGAGCTGGGCGCTTCGGCCCGCGTGTCCTGGTGTTTCCGACGGCGAATCGGCCCGCTCCGCGGGGCTCTGGTCAATGCGAGGGTTGTCACGTGGCTTGCATAGCCCCCGTGCGTGCCCTCACAGCTGCACGAAGTACTGGTGTCCTTCTTTCAGGAGCGGCCTGAGCTGGCGCCGTTGCTGCTGGAGCAGTCCTTGGGAGTCGCGCTGCCGGTGTACTCAGAGGTGAGGGCCGAATCGGCGACGCTGTCCGATGTGAGTCCGGCAGAGTATCGGGCGGACGTGGTGATCCTGCTGTACAGCGGCGAGCCGGTGCTGGGCATCGTGGTGGAGGTGCAGCTCGGCGTGGATCGACGCAAATGCTACACGTGGCCCGCGTACGTGGCGGGGCTGCGAGCGCGCTGCGAGTGCCCCGCGTGCGTGATGGTGGTGGCTGCGGATGAGGAGACGGCGCGCTGGGCATCGGAGCCCATCGACACCGGGCCGTGCGGGGTGTTCAGGCCGTATGTGGTGGGCCCCCGTGGGATCCCAGTGGTGACGGAGCGAGCGCTAGCGATGCGGTTTCCGGAGCTGGCAGTGATGTCGGCCATGGCGCACGGGGAGGGTGAGCCCGAGACGGCGCTGAAGGTCGCGCAGGTTGCAGCGGCTGCGGCCCTTGGGTTGGCCAGTGACAAGCAAGCGCTATACTTGGACCTGATTGAGAACGCGCTCGGCGAAGCCGCGAGAAAGGCATTCCAGATGCTGCCGCAGAATTACCAGTTCAAGGGTCCCAGTTATCTCAAGGGGCGCAGCGAAGGTAAGGCGGAGGGCCGAGCCGAGGGCAAGGCGGAGGGACGAGCCGAGGGCAAGGCCGACGCGATCCTGGAAGTGCTCGATGCGCGGGGCCTAGGCGTCAGCGAAGAGCAACGGCGGAGGATCCTCGAGTGTGACGACCTCGCGCAGCTGAGTGCGTGGCTGCGCAGGGCCGCCACAGTGACGGAAGCGAGTGCGCTGTTCGAGTCGTGAGTGGCGGGTAGCTCGTTGCTTTGTCTGAGCGGCGCGGGGTCGCGACGGCGAGCGGAACGGGGCTGAGCAGAGCGGGGCTGGGCGGCGCGGGGCTGAGCAGAGCGGGAGGGTGGCAGGTGGCGGCCACCTTGCCAGGCGCTGGCCAGGGGAGCTGGGCGCTTCGGCCCGCGTGTCCTGGTGTTTCCGACGGCGAATCGGCCCGCTCCGCGGGGCTCTGGTCAATGCGAGGGTTGTCACGTGGCTTGCATAGCCCCCGTGCGTGCCCTCACAGCTGCACGAAGTACTGGTGTCCTTCTTTCAGGAGCGGCCTGAGCTGGCGCCGTTGCTGCTGGAGCAGTCCTTGGGAGTCGCGCTGCCGGTGTACTCGGAGGTGAAGGTCGAATCGGCGACGCTATCCGACGTGAATCCGGCAGAGTATCGGGCGGACGTGGTGATCCTGCTGTACAGCGGGGCGCCGGTGCTGGGCATCGTGGTGGAGGTGCAGCTCGGTGTGGATCGACGTAAGCGCTACACGTGGCCCGCGTACGTAGCGGGTCTGCGAGCGCGCTGCGAGTGCCCCGCGTGCGTGATGGTGGTGGCTGCGGATGAGGAGACGGCGCGCTGGGCATCGGAGCCCATCGACACCGGGCCGTGCGGGGTGTTCAGGCCGTATGTGGTGGGCCCCCGTGGGATCCCAGTGGTGACGGAGCGAGCGCTAGCGATGCGGTTTCCGGAGCTGGCAGTGATGTCGGCCATGGCGCACGGGGAGGGTGAGCCCGAGACGGCGCTGAAGGTCGCGCAGGTTGCAGCGGCTGCGGCCCTTGGGTTGGCCAGTGACAAGCAAGCGCTATACTTGGACCTGATTGAGAACGCGCTCGGCGAAGCCGCGAGAAAGGCATTCCAGATGCTGCCGCAGAATTACCAGTTCAAGGGTCCCAGTTATCTCAAGGGGCGCAGCGACGGCAAGGTCGAGGGCAAGGCGGACGCGATCCTGGAAGTGCTCGACGCGCGGGGCCTAGGCGTCAGCGAAGAGCAGCGGCGGAGGATCCTCGCGTGCGACGACATGGGGCAGCTGAGTGCGTGGCTGCGCAGGGTAGCCACAGTGACGGATGCGAGTGCGCTGTTCGAGTCGTAGGTCAGGGGTAGCTTGTTGCGGCGCCTGAGCGGCGCGGTGTCGCGACGGCGAGCGGCGCGGGGCTGGGCGGAGCGGGGCTGAGCAGAGCGGGAGGGTGGCAGGTGGCGGCCACCTTGCCAGGCGCTGGCCAGGGGAGCTGGGCGCTTCGGCCCGCGTGTCCTGGTGTTTCCGACGGCGAATCGGCACGCTCCGCGGGGCTCTGGTCAGTGCGAGGGTTGTCACGCGGTTTGCATGGCGCTCGTGCGTGCCCTCACAGCTGCACGAAGTGCTGGTGTCATTCTTTCAGGAACGGCCTGAGATAGCGCCGCTGCTGCTGGAGCAGTCCCTGGGGGTCGCGCTGCCGGTGTACTCGGAGGTGAGGGTCGAATCGGCGACGCTGTCCGAGGTGAATCCGGCGGAGTATCGGGCAGACGTGGTGATTCTGCTCTGTTGCGGCGAGCCGGTGCTGGGCATCGTGGTGGAGGTGCAGCTCGGCGTGGATCGACGCAAATGCTACACGTGGCCCGCGTACGTGGCGGGGCTGCGAGCGCGCTGCGAGTGCCCCGCGTGCGTGATGGTGGTGGCTGCGGATGAGG
>CAYRKE010000063.1:25926-27363 GCA_964424695.1 uncultured Polyangiaceae bacterium | reverse complement strand
AGGGTCCCAGTTATCTCAAGGGGCGCAGCGACGGCAAGGTCGAGGGCAAGGCGGAAGGCCGAGCCGAGGGTAAGGCCGACGCGATTCTGGAAGTGCTCGACGCGCGGGGCATAGGCGTCAGCGAAGAGCGGCGGCGGCGGATCCTCGAGTGTGACGACATGGCGCAGCTGAGTGCGTGGCTGCGCAGGGCCGCCACAGTGACGGATGTGAGTGTGCTGTTCGAGTCGTAATTGACGGGTAGGTCGTTGCCCTGCCTGAGCGGCGCGGTGTAGCGACGGCGAGTGGCGCGTAGCGGCTGAGCCCGCGACGTCGTGCGGCGGGTAGCGCGACCAGTATTTGAGGACCGGCAGCTCCGGGTTCCGCGCAGCAAGCGGCCAGGATCGCCGGGCGTCGCCCCAGTCGAGGTCTCGCAGTAGTGCTCGGTGACTGTCGTGGCGGGGGAGGGGAGCTTTTGTGGCTGTGGGGCACAACCTAGGGCTTGATTTCTCGAGGCCGCGACCCAACATTCTGGGCCATCGTGTTAGGCCACGGATTGCTGGCTGACCAGAGAGCCTTGGTGCCTCCGAATGAGGCGTACTTTCAACAGAGCGAGTCCCGACAGGGTGAGTCCCGACAGCGTGAGTTCCGACAGAGCGAGTCCCGAGCAGACAGGGTGTTGACGCAGGGGCTCGACGTCAAAGGCTATCCGATTTTCTACACACACGGAGTTCCGTTATGAAGACCTGGTGGACAACGATTGTCGCGATTCCCTTGCTGGCGGTTCCCGCCTCTGCCCTCGGGGCAGTGGAGGCGGAGGCCGAGACGGGAGTGGTCTTCTCGAGCCGCAACGACACGCGCGTGCCTGGCGATGACGGCACCAAGCTCTCTCTGGTCGACGATTTGTCGACGCGCCCGGCGCCGGTGTTCCGACTACGGCTCGGCTACCGCATCGCCGATCGGCATCTTATTACCGGCCTGTACGCTCCCCTCCGGCTCAACGCCCGGGGGCGGCTCGACCACGACGTGTCCTTCATGGGCAGCACGTACCCAGCGGGGACTAACGTTCTGGCGGTGTATCGTTTCGATTCCTATCGACTCACCTATCGCTACAGCTTCGTTCGTGAGGAGGGCTTGGACATCGCGGCAGGGGTGACCGGCAAGATCCGCAGTGCGGAGACGAGCCTCTACGGCGAGCAAGCGAGGCGGAAGCTCAACACGGGCTTCGTACCCCTGATCAACGTCCATGCCGCCTGGCGTCCGAACGGCGGCCCCTTCGGGCTGCTGTTCGACGCCGACGCCCTTGCGGCCCCCCAAGGGCGAGCCGAGGACGTGCTGCTTGCGGCGACCTGGATGCCGAGGGACGGCGTCGATCTCCGGATCGGGTACCGAATGTTGGAAGGGGGCGCGGACAACGACGAGGTGTACAGTTTCGCCTGGCTGCACTATGCGGTGGTCGGT
>CAYRKE010000063.1:0-25826 GCA_964424695.1 uncultured Polyangiaceae bacterium | reverse complement strand
GCGTCGCGTCGCGTCGCCTGCTGCTGCTACCGCCCAAACTCGAACCCCATGACGAACCCAGCGGACATCGTGCCGGCACTCGGGATGCTGACCCGCCGGGGTTCCGTGTCGACACAGGTGTGTTCCTCCGTTTCTCTGCAGTCCGAAACGCCGTAGCCCCCAAAGGCCCGGTGATATCCGATCTCGAACCCGATGCGGAGGCGATGTCTGCTCACCCAGAGGAAAGGGACATTGGCTCCGAGTGCCCAGCCGAAGGCTTGATGCTGGGCGCGCCAGTACGTGAGACCTGGAGCCAGAACGAAGCCGTCGGTCGCGTAGAGGGCGTAGCCAAGCCCGCCTCCGATTAGGACATGCGGCTGTCCGATGTACTGGTCCTGCCCGGTGCCAGCAAGCTCCTCCCGGTTGCTCGCGATGCTGCTGTCGACGCCCGCGGTAATCCTTGCCGATACGCGAACTCGCTGGGTGTAAAACCCAAGCTCGAGCCCGACGGCGTTCGCGGACTCCACTCTGCCATCGTCGCCGAGCGAGCCGAAGGTACCATCGAGGTAGAGCGAGCGTGCGGCTTTGGGGATCGAGTCTTCCGTTGGCGTTGTGCCACCTGTCGAGGCCCGCGTCGTCGAGGGCGGGTCCGCGCTGGCGCTGGGCATCGTGAGAAGCGAGGACGCCGCCAGGACCGTGCCCGGCAGTAGGGCAAGTGGTCGCCCCCGGAAAACCGAACCCCGAAGCACCCAATGACACCGGTTCACAGCGAGACTCCGAGGTTCAAGGCTCCGTAGAAGGTCGTGACTTGCTCACGGATCCGCTCGCTCGAAGTGGCGCCATCGGCGCGAGTCACCAGTGTCCAATCCTGCACGACGACGAAGGACCGTCCACCCAGCTCGAGTCCCAAAGCCACCGAGTCAGCGACCTCCACGAGCGTGCCAACCCCCATGCCCCAGCAATAGCCAAGCCTGCTCTCGATGCTCGTATCGATCGTCGAGAAGTTGGGCGGGTCGCGCGTCCATGCCCAGGTGACGCCAATCGGTACGATCACGTAGAAGAGCTTCGGGAGGTCGTCCGGCGTGGCGGGGCGGTAGGGAAGCCTCAGCGTGGGAGCGGCCCCTACGCTAAGGAGCCAGCGACTGTCCATGCCGACCGCCGCTCCCCACTCGGTTTGCAGGGATTGGAGGTGCGCAAAGGGTCCGATGGACAAGACGTCGAGGAGCGCCTGGTCGAGCCGTACCATCAGCCCAAAGGGCCAATGCATCGAACCTGCGGCCGTGCGCGCGAGCTGCGGCTCTCCCCGGATCCTCCGCTCGTATCCGGTGATTCCGGCATACTCGGCGTTCAAGACGAGCCAGGTTCCTCGCTGGTAGAGAGGGGGCGGGGGGACGCTGTCAGGCTGCACCTGAGCCGTGGAGGTGCTGGGCGGTTCGTCGGTGGGGTTCGTCACGGATTCGCCCTGCGCGCGAACCGTCACGAGGAAGACCGCCGTCATCGACACGATGCGAGATCCGAGTCGGAGCCCCGCCCGTTGCTCGGCTTTCATGGCGCGGGCTCCAGTAGGAGCAGCTCGGCCCAAACCCCAAGCGGAGTATCGCCTTCTTCGCAATCTTGGGGCCAAGTGAGGACGCGGTACGTTCTGCCCAGGACCAAGGAAGCCCGGCTCGCACGGTCCGTTGCCCAAGTCACGCTCGCTCCGGGTTCGAGGAAGTGCTCGCCAAGGCGTAGCCGTCCCGGGAGCATCATGCCCCCGCATGATGTGGGCTGTGGGTCGCAGGACTCCGGCTCGAACTCGGCGGCCGAGATGGCCAGTAACTCGAGTGGTCCAGCCATGAGCGTCACGCGAGCCCCGCTTTCTTGGCTGCCGATGGTGAGGGTCGTTCCGGCATCTCCCCACTCCCGGGTGTCGCCCCACTCCAGCGACTCACCGATCTCGAAAGGCAACCATTGGCGAGGGACGCACAGCGTCAGCGGCGAATGAGCCTCGAAGGTGAGGAGCTGGCAGTCGTCGTCCTCGGCGATGCCTGCCAGGGTTGCCAGGCCGATCCCGTCCTCTACGCCGGGCCAGCTCACCGGGAACCCATCGGGGACATCACACGACCGCAGTGGCTCCACCTCCTCCAGCGCGGTGACTTCGACGTTGGGTACCTTGGAGAGTCCTAGGGCCTCCCCGACGCCCTCGATCCAGAGAACGTTCTGGTGGTCAAGGCTCCCTTCGCGGAACACGATGGGCTCGAGGTCCGTCCATGACACACGCAGCGTCGGCATTCCCTCCACCTCGACGAGGGCAGCGCCACATCCAGACGTCGGCGCAGGATCCGTTCGGGACTCGCAGGCGCCCAGAGCGACACCTTCCAAGGGCTTGAGGCTCCGGCGCTGGCGTTCGCCAAAGGCTTCTTCGACCAGGAGACGTTCAGGATCGATGGATGCGTCGTGGCACGGCCAGGAGCCATTGAAGCGTCGCCACGCCACATCGAGGGAACGCTGCGTCGCGTTCGCCAGATAGGCTTCGCAACGTGGACTCTCCTCGATCGGTCCCGTGGCCACGCAAGCGATTGCGGAGACCAGGAGCAGACCGCGCTCCTGGAGTCGAATCCCGAGCCCAGTCGAAGGCCGCCCGCGTTGCGGAGGACGGATCACCAGCCACGCCGAGAGGGGAAGCACTCCAAGGGCGACGAGATCAGCGACATCCGAGGTGGTGTGCCATGACAGCCCGGTCATGCCGAGACACCGATCCCACAGCTCGGCGATGTCCGCCGACACGTTGATGGCAGCGAAGACCACCACGGGAAGCGAGAACGCGGCCCAACGCAGGCGCGGATGGCGTGCTGACACGACTGTCGCACATAGGACCGGCGCCACGATGAGGCCGCAGAAGTCGCTGAGCTTGCCCGTGACCAGCTCTGGAAGGAGGGCTGCCCCCTTCCACCAGTGGTCGTTGAGCAGCAGCAGCACCAGCGCCGTGACGAAGCAGGGCTCCCTGAGGCGTGAGGCGTCAGTCTCCCAAAGGCTTTTCCACCAGGATCTCACGGTACGCATCATCGCTCGGGGGTCGGCGTAAGCAAATCCCATGCCCCAATACCTTGCCGAGGGGTGCTCGGGTGGGCACCTCGCGCGAGGAGGCCGCGCGCCGCCTTGGCTGTCTCGGCTCAGGTTGGCCCTGTCGTCGTCAACGTCGTCGGTCCGACGGCGGCCGGGGGCAGTCACGCCGACCTCGCTAGCGGTAAGTCGATTCAGATGGGGATCGAGTCACGCACTTCATGCTCGTTTCGTCGCACTCCAGATGGAGTTGGCATGTGCTTGGCGTGAGCGTGCTCCCGCTACTGCTCGACAAGCAAGTCTCGCCCGTCCCCTACCGAACACCGGCGCGGAGTCTCACGGCAGGCTTCCCCTAGTACCCGAAATCTACCTTGGCCGGCTTGTTGGTGGATGCGGCACCGGGCGCACGGGGACGCGCAGCGGCCTGCCTCGGGGCGGCAACCGCTTGCGGGCCCTGATTCGCGACCGGGGGCTTTGGCGTCGCATCCGCTGGGGCGGCTGAGGGAGCGGAGGGCAAGGTGCTGGTCGTGCCGCCGGAAGCTGGGGCCTGTTCGCTTGCGGCAGGCGCCGCGGATGCCGAGGTCGGGCCCGCTCCAGCGTCTGCGCTGGCTGCCTCTCCCAAGGGGGCAGGTTTCGTGCGGCTCGAGTCCGCTACTGCTCCGGTCGGGAGCGGTGGCACCGCGCTGCTCGCGCCACCGCTGGCAGCCAGGGCCGCCGCCGCTCCTGCATCCGAGCGCTCTGGGCTGGAGGCGGTCGGCTCGCCCCCCATGAACCACCATCCGACGCCGACTACCACCCCCAAGAGCACCGCTCCGCCCGCCAGGGCCACGACTAGCGTGGTTGAGGTCGAGGTCGTCCGACGCGGCGTGTTCGTCCAAGCGCCCGCGGTGGCTCGTAGCCCCGCACTGCCCGAGGCGCTCGTGGCGGGCACCGGCGCCGGGGGGGGTGGGGATGAAGGACCTACCGCATCCGTGGCCGCAGCTGCAGCGCCCTCTTCACTCGCGCGGGCGGGCGTGCCTGCGGCAGGGCGCTGCATGAAGGCGCCGGGTGTCCCTGAGCCCTTGGTCGAATTGGGTAGGTAGACGTCGCCCGGATCCACCGGCGGCACGCTGACTGCGAGCCCGTGGGTGACCCAGTTCTGTAGGGCGCCGATGAACGCCTCCGAAGACTGAAACCGCTTGCCCGCATCACGCGCCATGGCCTTGCTCACGATGGTGGCGAAGGCCTCATCGAGTTGTGGCACCAGTTGGCGAATCGGGACCGGCTCCGATAGAACGATACGGAACAGGAGCTGATTGAAGGTGGGCGCGTCGAAGGGCACCGAGCCGGACAGCGCCTCGTACAGCATGACGCCCACCGAGTAGAGGTCACTCCGGAAGTCCGCCTCCTTCGCCCCACTCGCTTGCTCTGGCGACATGTAGTACGGCGTGCCCATCACGGTACCGGTTCGCGTCATCTTCATCTCGCCAGCGAGTGGCTGGAACTTGGAGATCCCGAAATCGATGATCTTGACGAAATCGCGGTGCCCCATCTTCTCACGGACCAGGAAGATGTTGTCGGGCTTCAGATCGCGATGGACAATCCCGGCGGCGTGGGCTGCTCGGAGCCCTTCAAGGATTTGGGTGAAGATGGTTACCGCTTCGTCGGCGCTGAGCCGCTTCTGCCGCGCGATGCGCGTGCTGAGCGGCTCGCCGTCGAGGAACTCCATGACCATGAAACGGTCGCCGTCGGGGAGTTCGCCGAGATCGAGCACCTCGAGGATGTGCTCGTTGCCGATCCTTCCGGCGGCTTGAGCTTCCCGTTCGAACCGCATCGTCGCATCCGCGTCCGACGCGATGGCGGAGTGGAGGACCTTGATGGCCACTCGGCGCTGGATCCGGACGTTCTCCCCTTCATACACGGCGCCCATGCCGCCCTCGCCCAGGAGACTCTTGATCCTGTACTTACCCTCGATGACATCTCCAATCGACAGCGACACGTTCATCCATCTCCAGGTTCCAGAGCCCCGTAGCGCGCGCGACGAGAGCGTGCGAGAATTCTACATTATCACCAGCGGCAGCGTTCGGCTTGCGGCTCGTCAGATCCCGGTTGTTCCGCCGCTGAGCCTCTTCCCTCCGCGCGCACCCCAGCCTTCCCTTCTCCAACGGAGCGCCGCATCCTGAGGCCGGTACCGAAGCCCTTGAATCACGGGAGTTGGACGCGGTCAGGGAGCAGCAGGTGTCCGCCGAATGACCGCCGAACCGTTGGCCTGTCTGCCCGTGCCATCAAGAACCCCCGGGTTGATTCGCGGGCTCCGGCCTCACGAGGGCCGTGGACGGCCGCTCCAGCCGTTGGCAGTGGCAGTGGAACGAGGGGTCGGGGAGTTTCCCACCATCAAGCTCAAAAGACCATGTTACCGTTCGGAGTCTATGTGGAAGAAGACCTTGTCGGGCAGTCTATTCCTCGCATCTGTCCTCAGCCTCGTGGCGTCGAGTGCGCCGGCCCAAACGGATGAAGAGCGGGCGGGGGCTCGGGCACTGGCGCAAGAGGGGGTCGAAGCCTTCAATAGCGGCAAGTGGGAGCAGGCGCTCGACCTGTTCGGTCGTGCCGAGACCTTGGTTCACGCGCTGCCGCACCTCCTCTACATCGCGCGGAGCCACGAGAAGCTGGGGCGTCTCGTCGAGGCTCAGGAGGCCTATATCAAGCTCACCCGGGAGCCCCTCTCGGCTACCTCGCCGAAGGCGTTCATTGATGCGCACGCCGAGGCGGACCGCGAGCTGGCGGCGCTCGAGCCGCGTATCCCGTCGGTCATCGTGCTCGTGAGCGGGGTTGGCGCTGCCGAGGCAGTCGTGAAGATCGACGACGCTGCCATCCCGCGCGCCCTGATCGGGGTGAAACGCCCCACCAATCCCGGCAGGCACGTATGTTCGGCGTCCGCTCCGGGAGCCGAGACGGCGTTCGTGCCCATCACCCTCGCCGAGGGGGCGCACGAGACCGTGCGCATCGAGCTGCTATCGGGGGCGCCGACCACGGAGCCTGTGCCACTCAGCACCGGCGCCGTGGCGCCGGTCGCGCCTCCCTTGGCGCAGCTGGACCGCCCTACGGACGCGCGCGAACCGAGGTATCGAATCCCCATGTACGTCTCGTTCGGTGCCGGAGCCGTCGGGCTCATTGGGGGCACGGTATTCCTCATCAAACGCTCGAGCGCGCAGTCGGATGCGGACGATGCCTGGAAGAGCTGTCTGAACAGCAGGGATTGCGACCAATCCGACGCGGCCAAGATCAAGAGTGACGACAAAGACGCCGCACAGGCAGGCACGCTGGCGATGGTCGGCTATGGGCTCGGGGTTGTGGGTGTAGGCGCAGGCGTCGCGTTCTGGCTTCTCGATCGGAGCGCCGAGGCTCCCTCCGAGGCAGCCCAGGGCGATGTCCGCCTCACCCCATGGATCGGCGTTGGAAGTATTGGGTTGAACGGCAGTTTCTGAGGAGCGCTCCGATGACGAGAACAAGGCAAACGGTACTCTTCGGGCTCACTACGTTGGCGGTGATCGGCAGCGTCGCGTGCAGCAAGAAGGATCGGAATTTCGAGCGGATCCTCGGTGGCGATGCTGCTGGCAGTGCGGGCGCGAGCGGGAATGCCGGCAGCGCGGGGCAGGCCCCGACGCAGGCGGGAGCCGCTGGCGATGACGGTGGCGCGTCTGCGGGGCGTGGCGGGGCCACCGGAGGAACCCTGGGTGAGGGCGGCACGGCAGGGGAAGCCGCGGCCGGGTCACCGAGTTCGGGCGGCGGCGGTGATGCAAGCTCGACCGGTGGTGCGGGAACCAGCGGCGCTCCCAGCGCGGGCGGGACTGGTACTGGGGGAGCTGCAACCGGCGGAACGTCCGAGGCGGGCGGCGCGGCAGGTAACGGTGGTCAGAGCTCGGGGGGCGCGGGCACTGGTGGCACGACCGCGTCGGGTGGCACGACCAGTACCGGTGGAGCGGCGGGCGCGGCGGGCGCGGCAGGCGCTCCTTGCGTATCCAGCAATACCTCGGAGGTCATCTGCAACGACTCCATCGACGATGACTGCGATGGCCTGCTCGACTGCGACGACGTCTTGGACTGCAGCGCGGCCCAGAACTGCTGTGAGCCGAGCGGCAGCGTCGAACTGCTGTGCGACGACGGCAAGGATGACGACTGCGATGGGGCACGCGACTGTGACGACACAGACTGTGCAGCCAACGTCACGTGTACCCCAGAATGCACCCCGAGCGCCGGGATGGAGACGGACTGCGCGAACGGGATTGACGACGACTGCGACGGTCTCGAGGACTGTGAAGACTCCCACGACTGCGGCCAGTTCGTCGAGTGTCAACCCGCCTGTGTTCCATCCGGCGAGACGGAGGCTGACTGTGACGATGGCCTCGACAACGATTGCGACGGATTTCTCAACTGCGCCGACAGCGACTGCGCAGCAAGCGCTGTCTGTCTGCCCACATGTACCCCGGTAGCGGAGGACTGCACCAACCAGGTGGACGACGATTGTGATGGTTTCGTGGACTGCCTCGACAGTGTCTGCGCTCCTCAGGCGGTGTGCTGCACTGGCGATTCGGGCGAGACCGAGATCTGCGATGACGGTGAAGACAACAACTGCGACGGCATCATCGACTGTCCGGTGATCGTCGGAGCGTTTCCAGCGATTCCTCCGGCGGCTCGAGCCAATTGGGAGGGTGGCGTTGCGGCGGGCACCGACGTCTTGATCCAACTCGACGCACCGATTCGGCAGGAATATGTGGTGCAGTGCCGCACGGGCAAGCCCAGCACCGTCGCAGGCGAGAATTTCCATGTGTGCAACTCAGCCGAGCCCGGCGCCCTCGATGTCCGGCCGATCGAGGCGCTTTACGCGAGCGATGGGTCCCACAACGGGGTCAGCGTCACGCAGATCCGCCTCGCGTATCCGAATGGTTCGGTCAGTCGCATTGTGGAGTACGAGACCTACATCCACAACAGCCTGGTCGGTGCTGACCTCTGCCCGCCCAGGGCAATGCCAGCGGCATACTTCGACGCGGCCCGATCCTACCTCGTGTCGGCGGCTGGTGATAAGTTTGCCAACAACGAGGCGCGCTTGCGCTCGCCTTTCGTCAACGTGGATTTCGATCCGCCGCTCTACACCTACTTTGACGTGGCAGCTGGTTCCGGAGCCAAGGAGATGCTGAGCCTGCGACGCCGTTTCGTTCTTGATCCGAACAACGACATGATCTTGATGACTCGCGTCTATGCGTCGCGTCGCGCCGAGCAGCGGCGCTGCCTCGCTGCGACGATTCGCAAGCATGATACGGATCCCGGGCTCGACGCCAACAAGAACGAAGCCCGGGATTTCGACAACGGCTGCGACGCCGTCGTGCTCAACAAGGACGGTGCTGGCGTCTGCCTGGTGGTAGGGGCCGACGACGTGGTCCGGGTCGCCTACACGCCGTCGACCGCGTGGCAGGACATGAGCGAGTACTGGTCGGTTGACGCCAACGGTGTCTCTATCGCATGGCCGAGGGCGGACATCTTCATGTGGCGCAAGCTGGTGCCGGTGGGGCGCACCTCGACGGAGCTCCGCCTGTTCTCGCCGAAGTGTTATATGGGGGGACCGTCGTGTGTCGGCAGCGATCCAGACATACTCTATCTTCCGGATCGGGATCTCTTCGACCTGTAAGAACGCCACACAGGAGCGCCTGGCAAGACCAGGGAGCCCGCTCCTGCGGTTGGCGTGGCGAGAAATGGGTTCCGCGGGCCTCACGCTTGAGCTAGATTGGGCTCTGCATCGGGTGCCGTCGCTGGCCCTCGCTCCCTCGCCGGAGCGATTCGAGCGGGCACAGGGTTGGGGCTGCGGCCCTCCCTGCCCGACAATGCCCACCTCCGCTGTGGCGGGGGTAACGGAGTCATTCACCCTTCCCGCGCGGTGCCCGATGCCCTAAAACGGCGGTTCGACGTCGCCGAGTCTGGCGCTGGAGCCTTCCTTGACCGCATCGCCCGCTCACTCGCTCTTTCGGGCCGAGCTCTATGAGGCAGAGCTCGAGCGGCTCCGGCGCAAGGCCCGCGAGCGCCGCGGCCGCGGCGAGCTCTCGAGCGCCGGGGTTCCCATTTCCTGCCTCGGGCCTGACGGTCGCAAGCTCTGCCAGCTCGTGGCCCGGGAGATCCAGGCAGGAGCCTACCGGCTCGGCCCATTGGTGCTCACCAGAGCCATCATCGACGGCAAGAGGCGGACGCTGTATCGCGCCGAACTCGTCGACGCCCTCGTGCTCGGCGCTCTCGGGCAGCGGTTGACCGAGCTCAACGAGTCGCGGCTTGGGGACGAGGTCTTCTCCTACCGCCGAGGGCGCTCGCCTTGGCAAGCCATCGAGCGCGTTCAGGCCTACCTGGAAGGTCACCGGCAAAGCCATGCCGACCCTCGGAGTCGCGGCCTCTGGGTACTGCAGCGGGACATTCAGGAGTTCGGCGCATCGATTCCCACGGACGAGGGGTCGGCGCTCTGGTCGCTCGTCGCCGGGCTCCTTGGGACCCTGCCCGAGCCGGCCGAGGCTCGGGTGGCCATGGATCTGTGTCGGCAAGCGTGTCGACCCGAAGTGGTGATGCCGGATGGGGGCACCACGAGGCTCGAACGAGGACTCCCCACCGGGGCTCCCACCCAACAACCGCTCGAGAATCTGTATCTGACCTCCCTTGATGACGCTCTGACGGCGATAGCTGGGGGGCTCTACGTGCGGTTTGGCGACGATCTGCTGTTCATGTCGCCCGACCGCGACCAGGCCCGGCAGGCCGCCGAGGTGATGGCAGCGGTCACCGGCGCGCTTGGCCTGAGCCTCAAGCTTTCGAAGCAGCGAGATCTGTACTTCACGCAGCCGGGCCGGCCACCGCCTGTCGTGGGCGACGGATTCGACGCTCGGCCAACCCCCGCCATCGAGTACCTGGGCGCGCGCATCGATTTCTGCGGGCGTCTCGGGCTCAAGCGTCAGCGCGTCCGTGAGCTGAGGCAGCGCTGGCAGCGCCGGCTCAAGAACCTCGTGGCGTGCGCCGAGGACCAGGAGCCCCTCGAGCTGGTTGCCCGGGGCCTCTCGGAGGCGCTCAGGCTTCGAGCGGTGGGAGCCGATCCCGCAGTGCAAGCGCTCCGGGACTGGGTGGACGATCGGGCACAGCTTCACTCCATCGACTATCTGCTGGTTTTGGACTGCGCCGAGGCTGTTTCCGGGCGACGCGGGGTGCGGGCCTTTCGTCAAGTATCGAGACACATGCTGCGCATGAGCGGGCTTCCCTCGCTCGAGTACCAACGTCGCCGCTCGAGGACGCCCGAGTGAACCCCATCCTCCGCTGGCTCCAGAAGCGTCGCGAGCGTCTCGACGCGCTGCCGACCCTGGACGATGCCCTGCTCGGAAACGGGGCTGCTCGCTACTCATGGTACCGGCTTCGCTTCGTCCTCCTGCGGGCGCTGCTTCGCACCGTTTTCAGGCTCGCTGAGGTCGCCCTCTTCGCCTCGCTGTTTCCCTTTGGGGTGCTAGGTCCTGCTCTCATATTTCGGAGTCTGACGCTCCTCGCCGGGGGGCTCTGGTGGGGCGCACTCGAGACCATGCGTCGCGACGTTCGCGCCCTCGGTCGGCAGCAGCGCTGGCCCGAAGCGTCCCGCCGAGTCGAACAGTGGCTGGCGATGAGCGTCATACTGAGCCTCGTATCACTCGGCGCGAGCGGGCTCTGGGTGCTCTGGGGGCCAACACCCTTCGAGTCCTTCAGCGTCCTCGATGTCTACGTGCTGGGATGCGGGCTCCGACTCGCCATCGACGTGATCGTGAGAACCTACCACTCGGGGATCTACGCTCTCCGTCGCGTCTACCGGCCAGTGGCGACCCTCGTGGCCATCGATCTCGCCGAGATCACCGCGCTCGGCGCACTGTGGACCATCATGGGAGCGTGGTCGCTCGGGATCTCGCTGGCCTTTGCTGGCTTGCTCCGGGCGGCCGTGGCGCTCGTCTACACCCGCCGGGCCTACGGTGGCGAAAGGCTTCAGCTCCGCGGTCCCACATACTGGCCACGGGCGTTGCGCCGTGCCTCGTGGTCAGCGGGGCACAGCCTGCTATCCGCCCTTGGCAATTCGGTTACCCAGCTCGACGCGCTCCTGGTCATTGCACTTCTTTTCGCTCAGAAGTCGAACGGCGGGGGAGCGCTCATGCTGGCAGCCCTCTTTCACGTGATTTCCCCGCTGCAGGCGGCCGCCTTCAATTGGGCCAGGCTCTTCTACTTCGACTTCAAGCGTCTGGAGAGCACCGGATCGCCCTGGCTCCTCGCGCGGTTCGATCGGCTCATGCATGCTGTGGCGATTGTCGTTCCACTACCCATTGCTGCCGCCACTCTGCTCCTCATGGGGGTGTTCTGGCGCGGGCCGATGCTCTTCATCGTTCCGGCGCTGTTCGTGCTGGCGGGGGCTCGCGCCTGGGCCGCCCTCTACCACGTACGCGCATTCTCCTTGGGAGATCAAGCGTACTTGGCGAAGCTCGCCCTGGGTCTGGTGGTTGCCGCGAGCGCCGTCGCCGGGGTAGGGGGAAGCGCCGCGCAAAGCCTCTGGTTGATGGGGGGGCTGCTGGCTGCGGTGCTCCTCGTGCTCGGTCGCCCGCGGCGTGGCCTCCCAGAGAGCGAGGGACACGCAGAACTGCTTGGCCTGTCCACGTGGGTCTGGCGCTTGCTTCGGCACTCCGGCACGGTCCAAATCGGGGTCGCGCACGTCGACCGCAGACTTCTCGACGCGTCGAGGCTCTTCCGGGTGCTGCGCACGGTGGTCGGCGACGCCCCGATGGTGCGGTTCGGGAGCTCGACCCTGGTCTGGTACCAGAGTCCGCAGGGTGACACTCGGCGTGAGCTTCTCGTGGCAGCGGCGGGGAGCATACGCGAGCTAGTGCTGGGCTCACCCGCAGACTCGGGATGGGCGGCGCTCGAGGCAGGGCTGCCGGATCTGGCGTGGCAGTCTACCGTGCGCGCTGCGCTCGATGATCAGGGGGAGGTGGGCGACCTTCTCGGCCGATCCGGGGACACCGGATTGTCCGAAGCCAGGGTCGCGACCACCTTCGAGCCTTCGAGCCGCATGGTGGCGCGCGTCCTACAGGTCCTCGAGGCTCGCGTGAGGGCAGTGGCCAGCGGCGCGCGGGTCGTGGCGCTCGTCGAACGCGGTGATCCGCCCGTGGTGGCGGATTGGCAGCCTCGCGCGGTCCGGCAGCTCATCGTCGGCGCCATGTATGGAGATTCGCATTTTCGTAGACGCGGAGGCACCGAGGCCGCGGTGGTTGCCCCGGCAGGGCTACCCATCGCGCTCGTGGTGGTGCCGCGCGATGTCGCGGCTCCTGCCACGCCCGGGCGTTCGCCTGACGACGAGAGCCGGGCCGCGCCGTCGAGCGAGGTGCGAGCGTGGCGCCCTGCCGTAGAAGCCGCCCTGCGACGCGCAGAGCTCGTGTTGGTGCTGGATGCCGCTTCCGGACGCTCAGCCGCTGCCCTGGGCGAGGACTGCGGTTCCTGACTCCTGCAGGCCCACGATGCGTCTGGTTCCTCGGGCGTCCGCTTTCGGGCTCGCAAGGGTGGAGGGAACGGCGCCACGAGCGTCCGGCTCGAAGTGGAGGATGGGCACAGAGAGCAGGGGAGTTCACGTGCTCTCGAGGACTCCCCCGCTCTTTCGGCATCGGGTGCGTGTTCAGTCGACGAAGACGAACTCGGTGGCCCCAGCAGCCTGAAGGGCCTGGCTCAAGTCGAAGGAGAGGGTCTCCGAGCAGGACATCTCGCAAGAGTCAGCGAGCTCGTCGTGGCAGAGGTGCAGCTGGAGCGGTGACGCGACCTCGTAGGTGAGCACGAACTCCGGCCGCGTGGGGCAACCGCAGCCCCAATTTTGCTCGATCTGAACCACCTGGCCGTCGGTGGTGTACGAGAAGTCGCCTCCGCTGTGGCTGAGTTCATCGCCCAGCCCCTCGCAATCCGGCCATGGTACGACCGCGGTGGGGGTCTCCTTGCTGAGGCATTGTGCGGCACAATCGTCGAGATTCATGAAGGTGTTGTCGTTCGTCGCGCAACCACCCCAGAACGGCTCGCACTGTCCGGTCTCGGCGTTGTGCCAATAGACAATGTGTTCCACGAGCAGGCAGTCGTCGTTGACCTCCAAGGGACGGTTGCACGTCGAAGGCTCGCAGGGACCGTCCGCCACGGCAGCCCAGGTTCCATCGTGGCAGAACAGAGCCACCCCGTCGATGCAGCGATCCTGCTCGTATTCGCCGCACGGGCACCCCACGCCCCCACTATAGGCGGTGTCCAGGTTCTGAGTCGGCGAGAAACACGCGGAGGGCGAGAGGGGCTGGCATATGGGCATCGGGCAACCATTGTCGTCGCTGCCAAAGGCCAATTCCTCATCCTCTTCGCATAGTGGCGCAGAATACTCCGGACAGGACTGGCACGTCGGCACGGAGCAGCCGTCTTCGTTGGTGGTGAAGGCGATGTACTCACCATCGTCACAAGACATGTCAATGTCCGGACAGCTGCCGCAGATTGGCATCGAACAGCCGTACACGTCCCGACCGTTGAGCAACGCCTCCCCGTCCTCACATTCCGGCTCGGGGTAGGTGGGGCAGGGCGCACAAGCAGCACCAAAGAAACAGCCGTGAGCGTCCGTGCGTGGTGCACGGTACTCACCTTCCGCGCAGGGCTCCTCCGGGGAGTAGACCGGGCAGGGCTCGCATACCGGCACGCTGCAACCGTTTTCGTCGGTGTTCCAGGTCAGGTACTCTGTTTCCTCACACGCTGGTTTGGCGTAGTCGGGGCAAGGATCCGATCCGGGCTTACCGCCGCTGCCCGCTGCGGCTGCGGGCTCACCGCCACTGCCCGCTGCGGACGCACCGCCGCTGCCCGCTACGGCTCCGGGCTCACCGCCGCTGCCCGCTGCGGCTCTGGGCTCACTGCCACCACCCGTGCCCTGCCCCGCTTGACCACCCGTATTTGGCGCTCCGGTGTCGCCTGCTGCGCCGAGCGCCGTGATCGACGCGCCTGCAGCGCCCGCAGCTCCCGTCTTGCCAAGGGAAGCCTCTTCGTTGCCAATCGCACAGCCCTTGGCGCCCATGAGCACCGGCAGCGCCAGAAGCCAGAGCGAGGACCGGGACTTGCTAGATGTGAGTTTCATTGGATACCTCATTACTCCCATAGAGCCTGTCCCATTAGTGTCGGGACCCACCGGGCTCAGTGTCGAGAAGTGGCAGATCGTCGTGTTGGGCTCTCCTCGAATGCGCAGGAGCGGCGAACCCGCTCCGTTAGGAAGGAGCCGGAATTCCGCGCCAGGAAGGACTGCGCAGCACGACGCGCCCGCTCGACCTGCCCTGCCTGACAAGCAGCGAAGACCTCGGCCGCCAGCCGCTCTTCGGCCAGGACGGTTCCTCGAGACCTGGATGAATCGAGGAGAGCGAGGGCGGTCTCACCCCTGCCGGAGCGGAGCTCGGCCTGGACCCGCTCGAGGGCTGCAAGCTCCTGTTCGAGGGCGGGGGCAGCGTTTGGCTTCGGCTCCCCGGCGTCTCTCGCTCGAACCGCTGCCGTGCGCATGCCGCGCGCGGGCAGCGCCGTTGGCTCTAGCTTCACCCCACCGGCGCGGCCCGGCCGTGACGAAGGGGGCGTCGCTCGTGGCTCCCGAGCCCCACTCGAACCGACTTCGGCCGTCGTGGCAGGCAACTGCTGCGTCCGAGAGTCCCCATTGGCCGCCGTAGGCGCGGCTGCGCTGGCGGAGAGCGGGCCACTGACCGCGGTGTTTCGAGCCAGGTTAGGCTTCCCTAACGGGGTGCTGCTCGTACCATCGCCCGCTGCCGTATCACGACCCTCGTTCAGCGTGGGAAGTCTGGTCAATGCCGTGGCGGCTCCCAAGGCCAACGCCACCGCCGTCACTTTCACCCCCCACGCGCCCGCCCACGTGCCCGCCAGAAGGCCTCCCGTGGCGGCTCCCTTCGCCAGAACCACGCCGCTGCCGCCCGCAACGGTTGCGGCTGCTCCGTGAGAGGCAGCGACCACTCCGGCGCCACTCACTCCGGCGCCACTCACTCCGGCGCCACTCGCTCCGGCGCCACTCGCTCCGACGCCACTCGCTCCGACGCCTCTTGCGGCTGCGTCTGCTATCCCCGTCGCCACCGATAGCACGCTGGGACTGCCGGCTGCCACGCTAGAAGCCGCCTTGGACGCCACGACCGCTCCGCCTCCGGCCGCAGCAGCGGAGGTGCCGGAGGCGGCGATGGCAGCGAGAACACCGCGCCGGACCCGAGCGCGCTCGATCGCCATCGGTGGCCGATCACCGGCGAGCGCGTCGCGAATGAGCGCCTCAGAGCGGGGACTGAGCCGTTGGGTCATGCCGGCCTCCTGGGCTGCCGAGCGGCGCGGCGCTCGACCGCTGCATCAAACTCGCGACGAGCCGCTCGGAGTCGCGAGGCAATGGTGTTGACGTTGGCTCCGAGCGCCGCGGCGATCTCTGGAACGGACATCTGCTCGAGCTCGCCGAGGATGAAGGCCGCTCGCTTGTCGGGGTGGAGGGTCGAAAGAACCTCGTGGAGCATCGCGACGGCCTGATTGCGCACAGCGCCCTCGAAGGGACCGGGAACGCGGTCATCACGAACCTCTGTCGGCAGCTCTTCGGACCTCGAGCGTCGACTCCGACGCAGCCACTCCTTGGAAACCCGGAAGGTAATGCTGAAGAGCCAGGTCTTGATCGTCGCGCGACCCTCGAACTCGGCGAGTTGTCGGTAGACGACGATGAAGACCTCTTGAGCCGCGTCCTCGAGGTGGCACCTCGGCACACCCATACGCTCGAGGGTACGCCACACGTAGGGCAGGTATTGGTCGTACACGGAATCGAAGCTTGGGATCTCGCTCGCTGGCCTTGGGGCGGACGCCACAAGGCGGCTCGACGCCACCAGGCAGGCAGAGCCCGGTTGCGTCGGCTCACAAGCCGTGATTCGGTGACTCGCGGGACCCATGGACGACGACTCTTGGTGACGCTCCGACCTCGGATCCGTGAAGAAAAGCGCGTGTGGCATCCCGCCTCGAAGGATTCAGCGGAAGTCCAGGGCGGCTCCAAAGCCGAAAACGCCACCCACGACGCTCGGCCGGAACACCGTCCTCTCTCCGTCCACGACGAAGCGTGGCCTGGCTGGATGCCAGTGAGCGTGCGCATCGACGATGACGCGAAGCAGCCCCGCCACGGTCAGACTGCCACTAGCGCCAAGGGTAGGGCCGAGTAACAGCGACGTCGTTCCTGCGTCTTCCGCCAGGCCACTGCCGTCCCCACGCACGATGACGGCGCGGCCTCCCAGGCAAGGCCCGAGCGTTAGGTCCCCATCGACCAGGTTGTGGCGCCACGCAAGGCCGAGCTCGCCGCTCCAGAACCTCGCATGCCCCCCCGGTTCTCCAGTGACCTCCTGCGTCTGCGGCAGATAGCCGCCGAGGCTGATGCTCAGGGACTCCCTGCCGAATTCTAGCATCCCACTCAACGCGGCTCCGGCGGCGAGGTGCGGCAGGTCCCCGGCCGAGAGTCGCGCCAAGAGACCGAGCTCAGCGCCCGTCACTGGAGATTGGCCGTGGACTCGCCAAGGAGCGTCGTTGGCTTCGCCGGGTGGCGCGGAAGAGCGGCGCGCATTGTCGGCAGGCAGGCGTGTGTCGCGAGCTTCGACGCGATTGGGATGCGGCGGAGGCGTGGCCGAGAGCGTCGGGATTGCTGTGGCGCTCGTTTGAGCTCCAGGCTCGGCGACTCGGGGGGCTGCCTCGTCTGCACTGAGTGAGGGAAACGTCGCTGTCACCGGACCAGGAGCAACACTCGAGGGCGGGCTCTCTTCTCCGAAGCGCGGCTCGACTGCCAAGGCAACCAGGAGGGCAGCCATACGCAGCACTTCGGCACACGATGTGGCCTCGGCTCTCCGTTCCCCCTGGCCGTGTGCACCGATGGCGAGGAGACGCAGCCGATAGCTCCCGTCATTCGGTTCGACCGACCCCCGGACGACGAGCGGCTCGTGGAGTACCTCCTCGACCGGGGCACCGAGAAGCCTCGCGACGCTGGCTCGAAGGTCCGACTCACCCGCGCAACCCTCGGGCGAGCTCCACTCGAGGAGCCAGCGGGGCGCTTCGGCGAACGCCGCTCGGGGCTGACTCCACGTCGTGAGGAGGGTGAGTAACGCGACCAGCCTCAGCGACAGAACCCGAGTCCGTGAGCCCGGATTGGAGGCAGGAAACCTCAACCCCCGTTGCAGGAAGGCGGTGGAGCCCTGTGCCATCGTTCGACCGACAAGCATTCCACGTGCCAGCCACCAGCACAGGCCCAATTCATTGTAATCGTTATCAACTGGACCCGCGCCGCCTACCCAGGCACTGACCTGGGCTCGATGAGCCGCGGAGCCGATGCGGCACACTGTGGCTCAGTTCGCGACCGCGACCCGACCACTGAACGGGGGGACTCGGGCCTCGACAGCAGAGGCCGCATCCTGCGCCGACGCTGCCCCCTTGGGACCGCCTCCACGGGTGTCCTGGCGCCGGCTCTGTCCCCCCCCGCTTCCTCTCCGCGGCCCATCGCGCCACGCAACTGGAGTCTGCACGCCTTCAGGACCAGTCGTTTTCGGGAGAGCATGCCTGCGTTTGGCACAACCTATCATCCCGGTTCGAACGCGGCGCGCGTCAACCTGCCACGCCGAACTTCACTGCCACGTCCACGTCCCGCTTGATGGTGACGCCCAAGCAGCCGCGTGAAAATCGTGCTTCCGTGGGGTTGGTCCATCTGGTCGCTGGAACAACGAGCCTCTGGGTCACCACGGGCGGTGGGATCGAGTCCCCAGCAGTCAGTCTTCTGTCGGAAGCTCGGGGTTCACTCCCTGGGCGCGCGCCTTGGCGCCGATACGGAGATTGCCCGATCTCCACACGTCATTGACGCAATCCGCGATCAGTCTGTAGGACTGCCCGTGCGTCGACTTCGGCAGATAGTCCTCGATGAACGCGCTGGCGTCCTCTCCAAGCTTGGGCCTGCTCCTCACGAGGTCTATGAGCTCGGCAACCTTGTGCACGTGAAACCCGATATTCTTCTCGTAGATCTCCGCCTCGGCGCTCCCGGGGGTCTTTGCTATCGGTGCATCGCCGAGGATCCAGCGCGGGAATATCACGGGTTTGCCGAGCGCCCATGCCTCGTAGATGGTCGTGCCCCTGTCCGCAATGACGTACTCCGCGTCGAGCAGCGCCTCGAAGGTGGGGCGCCCGCCGGCCCGGTTGGCGGGGTGCAAGGACACCTCGAGGTCGAAGGCTTTCTGTAGCCTCTCCAGGTATCGATTGAGCTTCGGATAGCTGGACAAGTGCACGCTCTTGTCGGCTCGACCGGGATGTGTCGGCGCCCACAGGACCTTGGGCTTGCGCTTTGGATCCACGACTACCGGCGACTCTCGCTGCGCCGCCAGCAGCTTGTCCAGCCGAGGCCAGCCAACGACCCGGATGCTCTCCGGGGGTAGATGGACTTCCTTGTCGCCCTCCAGCTTCCGCTTCAGCCACGGTCCGGGCACGCAAACGGTGCGAAACTTGTTGAGCTCGAGGCCGCCCGCCGCATCTCGCCGCAGAAGGTAGTTCTTGTCGGCGACGCCGTGGGACATCATGATATGCGCGCGACGCGGCACGAAGAACGTGACGTTCACGGCGCCGTGCTGGATCTCGCGAACCCGTCGCGAATGCTCCCAGCCCGGGAGTTCGCGGACGATGCCGTCGGCGAATTCGTTCTCCAGTGGCCTCAGGTTCTCCGACATGACGAAGACGAAGTGAACGGCGGCCCGTTGGTTCGGCGATCGCTCTGGATCCGTTGCGCTCATCGTCATGGGTCCTTCAGGTAGGTCTTGCCATTGGCTGAACAGGTTCTCGTTTCCGCGTTCGGCGCGTCGGGTGCGCTAGCGAGTTCGATGATCTCGCTCGGCGTCCAACGGTGCTCGACGCCGCACGCCAAGTCGAGCCAACCCCGATCCCGTGGGGTGGGGCTGCCAAGCGCCGTCCGCTTATGGTCGAAAGCAGTTCCGAAATGGTAGAGAGCTTTCGTACTTCGTGCATGCTCTCGCGACAAGGGGTTTCGAAGCGGCCAAGATGTCTTCAGCCATCGCCCCTGGGAGACGCGACCGCGGGACGCCTCGGCCTCGTGGCCCACTGTTCTGCGTCGCCCTGTGGGGTGGGTTGCGCAATCGCATCGGCTCCTACTCGGCGAGGGGAAGCCGCTGATGGGTCGGACATCGACTCCGCTCCAACTCGGCCTTCACTTGTTTGCCGCTTCAGGAGCGCTTCCAGTTACTACGAGCAAGCACGCGGTCATGGTCGACGCACTGGGGTCACGGCAGCATCACCGTGAGCGGCGTCGCGGACGACTCGAACCCGATGCGAACGCCGCACTGGGCCGCCCGATTCGCCCCCCGGCAAAAGACGTCACCTTGGGCATCGACGCCGCAAACGTGCGTCTCTCCGTCGCCGGATGAGCTCTTCATGCCATTGAGCATCGCCTCTTCTCCACTCGGCCGGAAGCACACGACGTCGCCGGCCGCCGTCCGCCCGCAAGGGCCGCCTTCTAACAGGGAGACCAGGTTGCTTCGCTCGACGTGGACAGAGATCTTTTCGGGATCCGCGTAGGACCAACCGCGGATCTGCCCGCCCGGGAACAGAAACCTCCCGAAAGCCACGTCGACGGCGCCATCGAGAGCTGGAACGTGCTTCATCTTTTTGGCAAGCTTTCCGTCATCGATACGGCCCACGAACACCTTCCCGTCTCTGTCGAGCGCCACCAGGTAGTTGAAGTAGCTGACGACGCGCTGGATCCCGCTGAGCCCGGGAACGGGAGCGAGCGTCAGACCGTCGAGCGTGGGTGGGGGCCGCGAGGGGCTTCCTGGGAGCGTGCCTAAGAGGAGCTCTCCTTGCTTGCTCAAGGCGGCTGCCCAGCGCGGGGCCGCTTCGATCGCGACCGCGCGTGTGCCGTCGAGCGCGGGAACACGCGACGGAGTTCGCTTGTGCTCGGTGGACTCGAGGCCCACGAAGCAACGGACCTCTCCAGCGTTGTCTTCGGCACAGGCGTAGGCATCGGAGGCGAAGATGCGCTTTACCCTGTCGAGCCCCGGCACGCGCTCGATGTGAGGACCACGGTGTTCGTCGTTGTCCTCCTGTCCCCAGCACCAGACGTGACCGTCCGTCGTGAGTGCACAGCTGAAAGCGTGCCCCACCGCCACCTGGGCGGCCTTGGGGAGGTTCGGGACCTGAGTGGGCTCTTCCAGGTAAGCCACGTCGGGGCGCCCCAATCGCCCCCACTCGTTACTGCCCCAACAGGCCACGAGCCCACGGTCGTCCAGCGCGCAAGCTGCGTCCCTGTTCATTCCGATTTGGACGACCCTGCCGAGTTCGCTTGCCGGAACCGGACCCGCAGCGGGACTTGTCAGTGGGGAGCTCATTCCGAGATCCTCCAATTGCTGGCACTCGAGCGCCAACCCCCGCGCGAAGCAGGTACTCGGAGCATACTGGCTCTCCTGCGCCATCCCCAAGGCGTCCACCTTGCCGAGGTCGTGACTGATCTTCGGCGCCGAGCTCAACTCGGAGCAGGTCGCACTGCCGTCCACGCGGCGCACGCAGACTGACGAGGCGCCGAGGCTCAAGCTGATCGCATCCTTGATCGCTGGCAGGGAATAGGCAAAAAATGGGGGACGTCGTGGATCTCCAACGGTAGACCAGCACCGTAGTTCTCCGCCGGCGACCAACGCACACGCGTTCTGGTCGTCCACGACCAGGTCCGTCGCGCCTTGCACGCCGCGCACGGGCACCCCTCGGTTCTCTGTACCCGTGTCGCGGTCCAAGGGCCCGCTCGGATAGCAGATCACCCGACCTTCGGCGACGATGGCGCAGACCTTGTCGCCCCCACCGTGCACCCACGTCCCTTCGCCGCTCACCCGCGTAACGCCCGTCAGCAAGCCGAGCGTGCGGGGCGCGCTTCGGTCCTCGTCGGCCACCACCACGGTACCATCCGAGCGCAATGCGACGATTCCGTGCGCGAACGCCACGTCGACGACGTCGTTGAGGCCGACGATGCGACGAGGTGTCGAGTGGGCTCGCATCCCGCCCCAGCAAGCGACCGTTCGATCCTCCAAGATCGCACAGCTTCGGTCGGAGCCGACCGCGAGCCGCGTTGCCTTCGAGTGGGGGCGAGGCGTTTCCGGTTTTGCGGCGGGGGGGGCGGCAGGCCGCGCCGAGGCAACCGGCGGTGACGACGGCGCCATCGTCGGCGCGGCTTCGGAAGGTGGATGGGGGCTCGAGGTGCAGGCGATCGCTGCGGCATATCCTCCAAGGAGCGCATACCAAGTCCGATAGGAGCCGACTCGGGCGAAGCCGCAGAGTGACATCTCTCTCGGCTATCACGCCAAGACGTGATCGGGAACCCCCTATTGCCACATGAGTCTCGCGGTGGGCAGCGCCAGCGCTACTCGAAACCGATCGGACTCTACCACTCTCGACCGCCTGTCGACATAGCCTTGCCCCTCCAGGCGAAGCGTTCGGCACGAATGCAGTGCCCCCGCAGGATACCGGGGCATGCCACTCGCACAACGAATGCCCCAGAGCTACCGAACCGCATTGGGCGCCTTCTGTCACCCCGCGTGGGATCAGTCCAGCGGCGCATACTGGGATGGACCAGCAATCGCCTTGATTGCGGCGCAGTTCAGCATCCAGAGTACGTGTTGGGGCCAGCGTGTGGCAATGGTGAGCTGAGCGCTCGCGAGGACAGAAGCCTCGGCCCTGAGCAGGGTGCTCGCGCGCTGGCGGCGCCTGGAGGATGGACCGTCCGCTGGACCGTCCGCTGGACCGTGCGCGCAAGGCGCCGCGCCGATGGCTCAGTCGCGATGCGACGTTCGACCCCATCGTCGATTTTTCGATCGATCAGGCTCCCGACCGCCATCTTAACCCTCGTTTCCCTTGGCCCGATTGGGCAGAGTCTCTTCTCGAGAGGAATCCCGCTCTATGAGCAACCGATCCCACCGTTTCCAGCCCTTTGCTTCGAACGATTTACAAGGCCGAGCGTCGATTGGGCAGGGTGCTGTGGTGTGGTCGGGAAGGGTTAGTCCGATTGCCTTGACGCTCTCGCTCCTGTGCTTTGCCTGCGATCGGCACCACTCAGCTTCAGACGGAAACGCTGGCGGAGCGTCCGGCGCTGGCTCTCCCGCCGGCGGCGGAGGTGACGAAGCGGGTGCAGGGGGGGCATCGCCAATTCCCGGCAGCTGCTCGGTTCCCGTCGCGAATGGTGCACCATCCCCTGTCGTGGGATGCCAAGAAGCGCCTCCCCCCACGAGTTCGCCGGTCATCGACGACTTCGAGGATGGTGACTTCTGTATCAGCACCCTCGACCGGCGTATGGGATCGTGGTTCACCTACACCGACGGCACGTCGGGCCGCGTGGACGCGACCATCGTCGACACGGACGACGGTAAGGTATTGCATCTCTCGGGCGGCGGGTTCTCAGTTTGGGGGCCGGGGTTCGGCGCGCTCCTGAGCTGGTCTCCGGAGCTGCAAGGGGCTTGCTTGTACGACGCCTCAGATTACGGAGGTCTGCGCTTTCGAGCACGCGGCAATGCCAACCTGCGGGCGATGATAGCGACCCAGGCCACCACCTACGAAAGCTTGGGGGGCGGCTGTCCGGATTCGCAGGACTGCTACGACCAGCACGGGCGCACCTTGGAACTGAGCTCCACCTGGCAGGACTACGAGCTCGACTTCTGTGAGCTCTTTCCAGCAGGCTGGGGCGGTCAGAAGCCGAGTTTCGACCCGGCAACTCTGGTGATGCTCAATTTCTCTGTTCAGAATCTGCAAGACTTTGAGCTGTGGCTAGACGATGTCGAGTTCGTCGAGTCCAGCGAACCCGGGGAACACAGGTGCGGGCCCTCATGCCCGAGTGCCGAAGTCCCCGTGGGGGTGCAGCCAGAGCCGACAGAGACGTCAATCACTCTGTCTGAGAACTTGAGCCTCTTCACGTTCGAGCAGCCCACGACGAATTGCGGAGCGCTGACACGACGCTACTTGGTGTACGTCCCGGACGGGCTCGGAGAAGCCAGCGATGCGCCTGTCCTATTCGTTCTGCATGGGTCCGGCAGCGATGCCGAGAGCATGCGCGACTTCATGACACAGCGACGGTTCGAGACCCTGGCCGATCGCGATGGCTTCGTCGTCATCTACGGCAACGCCGCACCGGGGGTGCTCACCTCGGCCCAATTCCCGAACGGAGGTGCCTGGCGCATCGATCCAGCATCCGAAGTGAACGACCGCGAATACCTGACTCTCGTCCTCCAGGATCTAGCGGGTCGGGCCGTGCTGTCCGGCGACAACCCAATCTTCCTATCGGGGATCTCCAACGGGGGCAGCATGGTCATGAGTGCCGTACTGGAGGCGCCGGAACGCTACCGTGGCTTTGCCGCTGTGATGCCGTACACGGATCCCATTCTCCCGCGTCCCGAGCCATCGTCGGCCATGGCACTCGAGCGCGTTCTCATCGCCTACACCCCCGACGATCCCGGTCTGCCTTCGGGGGCCGAGGCATTGACTGCTCCGCTGCCACCCCTCTGGGCGGCTGCGATGGCGATTCCGGGATCTGCCATCGCGGCTCCGGTGCGCACCGAGCTACCGAACACCGTCTCCGAAGGGGCAGACTATACGGGCGACCTTCCCGCGGTTCTGCGCACGCGCAACAGCAGCGTGGCCCAGATCGACTACGGCTCGATCGCGACTGGCCCGGCCGTGCGCGTGCTCGAGTTCGACCACGCCGGTCACCTCTGGCCCGTCCCCGAGCATACGGACCCAGAACGGGTACTATCCGAGTGGGGCTTGCGCAATCAGGACATCGACGGGGCCAACGCGATCTGGGAGTTCTTCGCCAGTTCGCTGTGAGCGAGTCGAGCCGCCTACCCGCGGCGCTGATGGTCACGACGACTGCGCGCACCGGCAACCGCCCGTCAGCGGCGATCTGAAGCCCTGTTCCAAGCGCCAAGGACCGATGCGCTGGGCGGAGGCGTTCGTGAAGCTCGGATGTAATTCCGCCAAGCCTGGCCGGTTCATCCTTGCCCCTGACCCAGCGGTCTACCCCGATCCGACCCGGTTTTCGCGGTTCGATTGTTCGTGTCGCCTGATGTGCGCGAGAAATGCGGCTTCGATTCACCTATGCTCGGGGGGACATGCGCAAGTTTATCGTGAGTCAGGCAACGACCAATAGGCTGCTGGCGCATGCGTCCATCGTGATGGTGGTCGTGCAGAGCGTCCTGTCGTACCTCACCGATTTCTCGCTTTCCGGGGCACTGGTGACTTTCGGTCTTGCGGTCGCCATGTTCGCGCCGCCCCTTATCCTTTACTTCGCCAGGCCTTCGAGCGCCCTGTTCAAGTACCTTTTTGTCTTCTTCGCCATAACCTACATGTTCTCCCTCCTCTACATCCAGAAGGGGAACATCGATAACCTCTTCCTGCTCTACGTCATCCTGGCCGGCGCCTCGCTCTACTTCAACGTGGAGTTTACCCTCTACACCACTGGCATTCTCTGCGCGGAGACGGTGCTGGGCCTCATCTTTCTGCGCAACGAGCTCTTCCCTCTGCTGGTTCCGGCCTCGGTCGTCTCGCTGATGGTCAATTTCCTGGTGATGGGGGCGATGCTGGCCTTCCAGGGCGAGTGGGGCAAGCGGATGATGAGTTCCTACGAGTCGGTTTACGACAAGTCGATAACCGACGCGCTGACGCAGGTCCGGAACCGCTCCTTCTTCGACGAGTACCTGCGCGATACGGCGGAGCAAGCGCGCAAGTACGGCGAGACCTTCAGCGTGGCGATTCTGGACATAGACGGGTTCAAGGCGTTCAATGACACATACGGCCATCCCGTCGGCGACCTTGTGCTGAAGGAGACGGCTCGGACGATCCAGGGAGTGATACGCAAGACCGACATCCTCTGCCGCTTCGGCGGTGAGGAATTTACCCTGATCCTCAAGACGGCCTGCCTGGCGGACGCCCTGGTCATCACGGAGAAGATCAGGGCCGCCGTGGAGAGGCGCGCCCTCGAGCACGAGGGTAAGAAGCTATCCATAACCCTTAGCCTCGGCCTGACCGAGTTCTCGCCTCGGGACGACCCCGCCGCCATGGTGGCGCGCGCCGACCAGGCCCTGCTCAGGGCAAAGCAGTCCGGGAAGAACCGGGTGGAAAGCGCATGATCCCCTGCTGCGGGCGCAGCGCGAGCATGCCACGTTCGGCCAGGTGATACTGGAGGGCGACGAACGCCGCGCGGTCGAGTGTCATCTGCCAACCCCGCCGCCGTCGCCCGGCTCCCTAATACTACTGCCCCAGATAGGCGCGATCGGCACGAGAGGGGCAGTTCGTTCGAGAATAACTAGAAATTAGGGACAGGAAACCGGGAACGCGAACCAGAAATGCAGAGCAGCCCGGCTCTTCGGTTTGGGGGCACATCACCCGCGGAACAACCGGCCCTGGAGGCGTCGCATCGGGATTTCTGGGCTGAATGGGCGCACGAGTGTGGAGACTGTGCTGGTTCTCGCGCTCGGTCCCCATTTCTGGTTTGCGTTCGCGTTGCTAGTTTCCTGTCTCTAGTTCCCTTCTGCGCAAGCGAAGCACATGGGGCAGTAGTACCAGCGACAACGGTCGACGCGGCGCCAACTCCGCGTCCACTGCGGGGCGAGGCTCTCCATGGCCTTGAACGGACACAGGAACGCTCGGCAGGGGTTGGGACTGCCACCTTGTTTCATCTCCCGAGTGCCCCGCCGGTCGGGGGGCATGATTCGTTCGCACACGAG
>CAYRKE010000062.1:25779-37020 GCA_964424695.1 uncultured Polyangiaceae bacterium | reverse complement strand
CCCGTTGCCGCGGTGCCAACGGTTCCCGATGAGGCTGCGAGAGGGGCTGTGAGGGGTACCGATGCAGCCGTCCCGGGTGCGACAGCCGTGCTGGAAGCCGCAGTCACGGCCGCGCTGGGCGAGCCGGTGATGGCCGAGGTTTGGACGGTGGTCACGATGCCCGACACAGCCCCGAGCACCGGTAGCCCCAGCGCAGCAAGCGCAACCTCGACTCGTTCGAACGTCGCGTCCGGCAGGTCCACGGGTTGCTGGACGCTCGTCAATGCCTCCCGCAGCTCGGGGAGCGTTCCGGGATTATCGCGCCAGCGCAGCGGATCGGTGGTCATGGGCGACCTACTTCCTGTAGCTCGAGTCTCTTGCCAGATCTGGCCAGTACTGTGCCAAGGCGTTGTCTCGCAGCGTGGAGACGGGAATGAACGGTTCCGGTGGGAACGCCAATCATCGCCGCGATTTCTGCGCAACTCATGCCTTCGACCTCGAACATGACGAACACCGAACGATGTTCGGGAGACAACTGTTCGAGCAGGCTTTGGGCGAGGCTGCGGGCTTGCTCGCGCCGCAAGGCGTCCTCCGGAGTGGTGTGGTCGATGGTTACCACCTGCGGCTCGTCGGCTTCGCGCCGTCGCCGGCGACTCCTGCCTGCGTTGCGAGCGACGTTGAGGGCAATGCCGAAGAGCCAAGTGCTCGGCCGCCCGCGTGCAGCGTCGTACTCGTTGAAACGCCGGTGCGCGACGATGAAGACCTCCTGCAAGGCGTCTTCCAGATCTGCTGACGCTACACCCATCCGCTGCAGGCTCTTCCACACGAATCCCGCCTGCTCGCGATAGAGCCTTGCGAACGGCGGCGCCTGCTCGGGGAGCGGATCGATGGATGGGCTCGCAGGCTGGATCACGGTGATGATTGTCCGGATGACATGTTTCGCGTCACCATTCTCGCAGGCCAAGTCCCAGTTCAGCCGTGAAGCCGACTCGAGGCTGGCGCCACTGGGGCCCCTCAGTCCCCTCGGTCTCGTAGACATCCCGGAAGCTGAGGACCCTAGCGTGGGCCCCGACCGTCGCTCGAATGGGTAGCCGCCACGGAGTCAAGCCGATCACCATCCCCACGCGCTCGCCAAATAGTGGATACTCTCCGGGATCTACCGGGTTGGTGGCGACGACGGAGACCCCTCCGAGAAGAGCCAATTCCGGCTCGATCGTGAGTGTCTGAGCCACGGCCAACACGAGCACTGGACCAACCCAGAAGGTAGCCTGACCGAACCCGAGCTCGTATCCGTTGCGGGTCACGCTGCCGCCGCTCAAGTATTCGCTTCCCCAGGTGAGCCCCCAGGTCTTTCCGAGCCCGACCGTTCCCCGCACGCCCACGCCCCAGGCCGTCTCGGGTCCAACGTTTTGGCCCACCACTCCTACGACATCGAGGCCCGCTGCGACGCGCGGAGCTACGGTTGGGCATGAGGGCGGCTGGGGGGGCGTGTGAGGGGACGTCTTCTTGGCGCGCTGCTGCATCCAGGCAGTGCAGGCGGCGCACTCGGCCGAGGTCGTGAGACTCGGCTCTCCAACGGGTTGCGGACTCGCGCCGATTGCGGGCTCGCGCGGTCCGTTCTCTGCTTGCACCGTGGCCTCTTCGACGAGCAACGTGATGGCCAGAACGGTCGCCTCGACAAGTTCTGAGCAGGAGCGCGCCGGGGCTTCGAGGACGCGCTCCCCCACGGTGTCGGAGTCGAGACTCCCGCGGATGTGCGCACGGGTCGTACGTTCCTGAACGGCGAATCGAACTCTTACGGTCAGGGGAGGTGACCCGTCCTCATCGTGAATCGAAGCGTCTCGTCCCAGCCGCTCGTTGACTCGCCCCTCCAACTCTGCGGCATTCGGACAACCTACCAGCTCAGGATCGCTGCGCACCCAGATCTCATAGCCGGGTGCCGCAACGGCGACTCCGGGCAGTACCACCGGCACCGACGCAGCCAGCCACCGTGCACCAAGGCGCAGGGAAAGCCTGGTCGTCATCGTCTGTTCACCCGAGTCACGGAGCGGCATTGTTGCACGCCGGGGCGTGCGAGGCACCTTGAGACCGCGCTGTTTCCGGGGCCACGGTCGTTGGTGGCCCCCCGTACCCCCCCTGGCGAGGCGCCGACGCATTCTCTCGTGAGCGTCCCCTACTCGCCACCCATTCCCGTCGTTGAGCGGCGCCTCATCCAGGTTGTTCCGCTGGGCACCCGAACCGGGAGCTAGCACTACTGCGAGACCTCGACCGGGACGACGCCCGGCGATCCTTGCCGCTGGCTGCGCGGAACCCGGAGCTTCCGGTCCTCAAATAGTGGTATATCTTCCGGTCCGGTGCTCGGTCCCGCTTCGCCATCAACCAGGCTTGCCGGGCGGGCTTTCTGCCAACCTCTCGCAGTAGAACTAGGGACTACTCCAGGCAGAACTTCGTGACGGTCTCCAAGGTTTCGGAGTTGCTGGGGGTCGAGTGGGAGACTCCCAGCAGGCTGTCCGGGGCGCCGACGAGCCACATTCCCCCCACGTCGAACGGCAGGTCGAGGTAGTTTGCCGAAATCAAGGTGCCGTCCAGCTCATTGCGAGCGATGAACCCACCCGCCTGCCAGCCCGAGAGCGATATCTGATCCCCATCTCCGGTATCGAATACCCGCCCTCCGTCTAGATTGCCCACGCTCACGAGCTCGTCTCCAATCAGCAGGATATCAGCAGCCTCGCAGAAGTTGTTGGTTTCGGGGCATGGGGGGAATCGCGTACTGTCCTTTCCGCCTTCGACGAGCAGAAGGTGCCCTTCGGCGTCGTAGCGTACCACGAAGCTCGCGGCGATGATGGCCCAACTCCCATCGGTTGTGGGGACTTCTGCCGCGGCGATTGTAACTCCACTGCCGTCGCGATCGGGAAACGTGATGGGACCCGTGAAGACTCCGGTGACCACGACTGACCCGTCTGGGGCAACGAAGGTTCTGGACCTCGGGTAGTCTGACAATAGCTCTGGATCACAGGCGTCCGAGCGGTTCAGCCAACGGAGTTCGCCGTCGGGCGCGAACGCTGCAACCTGTGCGATCGGACAGGGTGCGGTTTGGTCGACGCCAAAGGCATAGGTTGATCCGTCCGCACCGACCGCCATGCTGCTGGGAAAGAATCCGGATTCGAGTCCGTGTGTCGTCGCGTACTGCAGATCACCCTCCGCCGTGTATCGAGCAAGGAGCAAGGCCACTCCGTCGCCCGGTGACGTGAGCGAGGTCTCGTTCTCCGTACCCTCACCCAGGGTCAACGTTCCAGTGAAGGTTCCCATGACCGTAACAGCACCGTCCCGCCCAACTTCGAATACGTAGGAAGCCGGCCCAGAGTAGTCCCCGCTTTGGAGCTCGGTCTGTCCCGCGAATGCAGCGGACCAGAGTATGTCACCCTCTGGAGAGAGTCTGAGAAGCTCATACGTTCTCGACTCGAGCCCTTGAGCGCCGTCGTCTTCGATGAAGTACGATTCGATGTAGCGGCCGACGAATGCGCTACCGTCCGGTGAGGCATGAACTTCCTCGATTTCGGCTGGGATCGGCACTGTGCCGACTGGCTCCCCGGTAGCGGCGTAGTGATTCAACTGCGCGACCCCGGCGTTGGTCTCCGTTGCGACATAGAGCGAGCCGTCTTCACTGACATCCAACGACTGAAGGAACTGACGTCCTTCGAGAGCCCATTCGGTTTGGGCGCACGGGCTCACGGAACCTGCCGCTGCGGCATCCGCCGGCTTCTGGGCGTCCGCCGGCATTTCGCCACCTTCCTCAGGGGCGTCAGCCGTGTCGCTGGGATCGGGTGATGCATCGGTGTCATCGCCATTATCCTCGATAACGCCGCTTCTGGAGTCATCTGTCTCTTCCGACGTGTTGGATGAACCACCGACACAACCCCCCATCAGCAGCGATGGAAGGCAAAGAGCGACGATTCTGGGGGCGAAGGTTTTCTTCATGGTCACATCCTCCTCGGTGGGTGGCGCGAGGCGTTGCCACCTCTGCACTTGGTTGTCCGGTTCGCGTCTCGTGCTTCATGGAATCGATGACGGTCAGTGAGAAATGGGTTCCGACCGAGTGAGCTTCCCGAACCTGCGCCGGGTATCGTTGCGGCGGCGCGATGACGTCCTTGCGGTGATAGACTCCGCCGGCGTGATTGTCCGGATGCGCTGGATTGCTTCAGGGCGACGGAGCGAATTGATGCGGCCCAGAGACCGATGGCGGTCGTCGTGACGCCGGCTACCCCTGGGCCAAGTCCGTTTGGACGGGAAAGAGCCCTGCGCGCCGTCGCAGGGGTATGGAATGCCGGCGTGCGGCTCCGCTCCAACAGCACGTCTGTTGCGCGCCGACCAGTGTTGGCCGAGCCGATCCGTCGGCATGCTCTGGGTCCAGTCATTATGTTGTGGCTCCGTGATGCCGTTGCCCTGCGCAAGAGGTTCTACCCATGCATGCAGCGGCAGTCGTTTCCCTAAAGAAGGCCCCCACCATGAAAGGGGTTGGATTGGCGAACGTCCAACACTACGTGGAGCACGAGCACGGAGCAGGGGCGTGGCAACGCGTGCTCGAAAGCCTGGACGCAGCGGATGCCCACGAGATCGCGACGGCGGTAGCGGTCGGGTGGTACGAAGTGGCATTGTTTGCTCGTCTGCTCAGGGCGATTGACCGGGTCTGCGGAAAGGGTGACCTCCGACTCCTCCGCCGTGTTGGCGCACACGAGGTCGAACAGGATTTCAATCGCGTTCTTCGCATGTTCATGCGGGTCCTGAGCCCCGAGCATATCTTCAAGGCCGAAGCGAGGCTGTGGAAGCATTTTCAGGATAGCGGCGAGTGGAGTTCCTCCCCAGTCGAAGGCGGCATGGACGCGACGCTCGCTGGTTGGGCAGCGGATGCAGCACTCTGCGAAGAGTTGGCGGGCTACCTCGAGAAGCTAACCGAGCTCGCCGGGGGCCACGACGTTCGTGTCTTGCACGACGAGTGTAGGGCACGTGGGGCGTCTCGTTGCGTGTTCAAGTACCGCTACCGATAGACGGGGCGATCGCTTCGAGTGAGCTGACCGTCTCGACCCCGTTTGGCGTAGGTTTCTTCCCAAGGCGGAGCTGCTCGGTGCGCTCGATGACGCGCCTCCGGCGACTCGTCATCGAGCCACGAGCGCCGTCCTGGTCACCTGGGGAGGCGCTCGGGCTTCGGATGGATCCGCGGGCTGCATCGTTCAGGAGGCGTGAGGCAGTGGCGCGTCACCGAGCCGTGGCTGTCGGCCCAGCTCCTGGAGTTCTTTCTTGGATCTTCCGAGAATTCCGAAGCGCTTCCCGATTCGAGTCAGCGTATCAATGGCGAAGTCGAGGTCGGACCGGTCGTGTGCGGAACTCAGGGTGAAGCGCAAGATGCAGTCGTTCTTGCCCACGGCCGGGTAGATGACGTTGCCGCACTTGATACCAGCGTCGAACAGCTCACGGCTGACATCCCAGAGGAGCTTCTGTCGTCCGATGTACATGGTGACGATGGGGCTCTCCGCCGGGGGGACGATGAACCCGGCGTCACGGATCGCTGGCACGAAGTAGCGGATGTTCTCCCATAGACGAACCCGATGCTCGGGTTCGGAGACAATCACCTCCAGGGCTGCCTTGATCCCGGCGCACAGCGGCGCCGGCAACGAGGTCGTGAATAGGCCACTGGGCGCGAACCACCGCAGGTAAGTGATCATGTCCTCGTCGCCGCAGACGTAGCCGCCCACGCTGCCCAGGGCCTTACTGAGGGTTCCCATCAGGACGTCGACCGACCCCGGCATCCCAAAATGCTCTTCGATGCCACGCCCAGTCGCTCCGAGGACGCCCACGCCGTGAGCGTCGTCAATCATCAGGTGGGCGCCGTGCTCCCGACATACCTGAACCAGGTCGGGGAGTGGCGCGATCCTTCCGTGCATGCTGAAGACACCGTCGGTTACCACCAGCTTCCCGGCAACACCTGCCTTGTCACCACGGCGCAGCACGTTGGCGAGCGACTCGGGACGGTTGTGAGCGAATACCTTGGTGATGCGTGCTCCGGCGTTGCGGCACGCTTCGTGGATGCTTGCATGGGCGAACTGATCCCGCACGACCATGTCATTGGAGCGGAGCAGCGCCCGGATCGCGCCCGCGTTCGCGGCAAAGCCGGACGGAAAGACCATCGCCGCCTGACGACCGTGAAACTCGCAGAGGGCTTGCTCGAGCTCGCGCAGGTGGCGGTTCGTGCCGCAAAGTAGCTGCGCGCTTGGCGTCCCGAATCCCACCTGACGAGTGACGCGCAAGACGGCCTCGACGACCTTGGGATGCTGGTGCAGGTTGAGGTAGCTGTTGGAATCGAAGCCATGCAAGACTCGTTCGCAGCGCTGTAGCGGATCGAAGGCAGTGACACGGTGGTCGATGGGCCCCGTGAGCGTGACCCGATAGAATCGCTGGTAGAGCTGGTACTCCATCATGTCGTCCACCCAGCGGCCGAAGGTGCGGCATTTGGCGAAGAGGTCGGGCGAGTCCTCGGCATAGAACTGATCGAGCGTCGCGTTGGTCGGGTCTGCGCCGGGACGCGGGGGCCTACGGGTGTCGGTTGCGAGCTCGTGAGTCACGTACTCGTAGGGGACCAAGTGCGGTTTGAGCGTGGTAAGCAGTTCCGGGCGCTCGGTGCGGAATGCGAGCCCGAGAAGCGTGTGGTGTTCGGATGGGCTCCCAGTGACGGGCGCCGAACGCACGATGGATGCCGGGCCCCAGTCCGTCTCGCTGTCTGCGCACTGGATGCGGAGGGAATGGAGCTTCGTGCCCGGTCGGAAGGTGTCGTGCTCGACGGCGAGGGTACACGCGAGGCCGGAACGCGAAATATCCGCGATTGTGCCCATGACGTCGCCCACCCTGACTTGCAGGGATTGGGAGGGGGACGGATGAAATCGCTCGGCGCGAGATGATAGAGTAGTAGACGCAGATGACATGATGATGAAGTCCTTCCCCCTGGGCGCCCAGGGCGCGTTGACACTCTGGCAATGGACGACCGCGCGCCGGGGAACGGAGCAAGGGCGGCCCCCCCACCTCCCTGGCTGGATGGGGGACACCCCCAACATGGCTCTGGCTGTCTGGTCGCGCGGTTCTCTGATGTGTTTCGCGCATCAACGGCTGCTCCTAGGCAAAGTTAAGGGGTCATCTGCCACCCAGACGCGTATTTCCGGACCCATTGATGGTCCGGCTCATGAGGGAACGCGCAACACTTGCGGGGGCGCGAGATGCCGCGGCGGACCGCGGAAGGGGGCCTCCCAATGGACGCCCGCACTGCCCCGGGCGCACGGCAGCGGGCGCCCCAGAAGCGCAGTGAACTCGGGCAACTTGCTCGCCCCTCGGTGTTGTCACGCGTCGGCAGAGCCGCGAGATTCTCGAGCAACCGCCGCAGTCCCAGTTCAATGCCGCCAGCACTGCCCCATCCGCGAGGACGAGGCGGCCAGAGATCTGCACCGTGGGCGCATACGAGTCGCGGTTTGCCATGGTCCCTCGAGCCTCGAAGTTCTCCACCGTCGCCATCTCGAGGGACAGGTCGAGCTCCTCGATCTCAAACTCGTCCGTGTGCTGATACACGGGGTGTGGGTCGTCCGTCTCGTAGCGCAGCAATCCTGTACCTCGCGCGGTCAGGGCGTTCTCGATCTCGAGGTGCCGCTCCACTTCGATTCTTTGGAAAGCGGCGCAGCCAGACAACTCATGGGAAGCCTCGGTCGCGCTGGTGATGTGTTCGACGGGCACCGATGCAATGACCTCGAGCCGCGCCGAGCGGACATTGCCAGGTGATGCCGGGTTGTGCTCACGCCGGCAGCGGCACCAGAGGTTGCGTCAGCAGCATGGTGAAGGCAGGCACTGCCTCCGTGCCCTGTCGGCGTCGGTGCCGCGCATGACGGCGGGGCGTCGGAGCCGACCCGCTTCCCCGGGAGTCCCGCGAGCCAACAGTGACCACGGCGCCTCTCAGAGTAGACTTGGCGGCGGGCGATTCGGGGGGTACGCTGAACTTCGCGTGGGCTGGTTCGGTCAGGCCCAGGGGCTTACTTTCGCGCCTACCTTGATTCAGGGTCACTGCCGAGAGTGGAGGTTGCCATGCAAGCCGAACGCGTCAGAAATTACCTGGAGGAACAGCAGATCCCGGTACAGGCCGTGCAGCACCCACGAACCGTGGGCGCGCAAGCCATTGCCCAATCGGAGCACGAGAGTGGCTGGAGATTTGCCAAGCCCGTGATGCTGAAGCTGGGCAAGCAGTTGGCGATGGCCGTCGTGCCAGCGCCGGTACGTGTCGATGTTTGGAAGGTCAGAATGGGGCTCGGCCGCGATGACATAGAGTTGGCGAGCGAGTCCGACTTCGCCGGAGCCTTTCCGGACTGCGAGCTCGGTGCCGAGCCACCGTTTGGGAATCTCTACGGCATGCCGGTTTTCATCGATCGGGCACTACTGGGTGACCCCTATCTCGTGTTCCGGGATGGGACCCACAGCGGCACCCTCAGGGCCACAACGGCCGACTTCCTGCGCGCCGTGAAAGGCGTCGAGTTGGACATGGGGGTACTGCCCCCGAACGCGCCGAAACACGCATGGTCCGAAGAAGAAGAGGACATGGCTCGCGACGACATGTCCTAGTCGCGTAGGGGCTGGACATCCCCGGCCACCAAGGTGTGGACTGCGGGGGCGCCAGTGGCAGTGCCACGGTTCTGGCGTCCGGTGTTTCGCCCAGTGTGGTGGCCGCGGCGCAGGGCGTGCCCCGTCTCTTGCTAGGGGCCGCCCCTTCGAGCGGCGAGGGGATTGCCCGATTGCGGAGCGCCCTCGGGATCTGCCGTTTCGCTACCACCGCGGCGTTCCGCGTGCCGACCGCGTGCTGGCTCAGTTGGCGGCTCGTAGAGATTCCGAAGCGGGCCGAGCAGCAAGCGGCGAGCTATCCCGCTGAGCGAGGGTGCCGAGTAGCACGAAGTTCGATAGCCGAGAGCTTCGCGAGCCGGCCAGAGTCTCAACGGAGAAACCCCGTTTCTCGAGCCAATGGCGGACCCGCTCCTGTTCGAGGAAGTGGAGGCGGTTGCCTCGATTCATACCGACTTTGACTCCGATGCGCTCTGCGAGTCGTCCCAGGCTCGAACGTTTTCCGGCGTCGATCTCGCGGAGCAAGAGGCGTCCGCCGGGCAGGAGAGCCGCTTGGGCTCGGGTGAGCACTCGCTCTTGCTCGGAGGGGGGCAAGTAGTGGAGCACATCGACGAGCAACACGGTATTCACGACCGGCCAGGGCTTGTCCTCCACCAACGACTGCGTCCAGAATTCTCCCGCTCCTCGTGATGCCGCGCAGGCCACGGCGATTTTCTGGGCGTCGATGTCGAATCCCCGAACTCCAGCCGTGGCGCCCGAATCCTTCAGGTAGAGGGCGAACTGCCCGCGCCCACATCCCGCGTCGAGCAGGTTTCCGAAGCGATGTCCCGCGGTGAAGAGCTGGCGGTACAGCGGATCGAAGCGGAGCTTGAGCGCGACGTATGAGCGCTCACGCATTGGCAGTCTCCGGTAGCGGCGGGACGTGCGCGCGATGGCCGGATGAACTCGGTCGATTCGTGACCGTGCTCCACGGACGAGCCAGGCCGTTCCGAGCCCGCCGAGTAGCGCCAACGCAGCGCCGACCACCACTGCACCAACGGCGGTCTGGGCCACGATGCCGTTTACCCCAAGGACCCCCAGCGACGCCGGAGCGACGCCGGATACCGCACCCCTCAGGATGACGCTGCCTACTTGATACTCGGCTGCAAGCAGGAGCGGAGCAACGAAGGGGTTGGAGATGTTGGCTGCCGCGTAGACGACCAGACTGTCCAGCCGTAGTGGCCAGGCGACTCCCACGCAGATCGGGAGATGCAGTCCGTAGAGGGGCAGCGAGCCGACGAACAGACCGAGTGACACCGACCAGCCCGCCCGCGCTGCCGAGAGCCGCCCACCCCGGATCCGTTTCCAGACCCACCGCCGACGTGCTTGCCCTGAAACGTGGCGCAGTCGGCATCCAAATGGGCTCTTCTTCACGACGGTACGGGGATTTGGGACTCGCGCTCGGCCGCAGCCCGAGCGATGCGCAGATAGGTCTGCGCGGGTTTGGTGTTCGGTTCCTGGGCTAGTACCGCCTCGAACTCGGCTATGGCAAGGGAGTTCTCTCCAGCACTCAAGAGAAAGGCGCCCAGCGCGAGCCGTCCCGGAATGTAGTTGGGGTTTGCATCCCTTGCGGTTTCCAGCTCTTCGCGGGCGCGGGTGAGGTTTCCGGTGTCGCGCAGCAGAGACCCGAGCCGGGTGTGGAGATCGGCGAAGCCCGGGCAAAGCAGGACGGCTTTCTCGAGCTCTCGAATGGCTTCAACGGGCATGCCGGCGTCGAGGTATGCCTGGCTCAGTTCCGCGTGCATGTTGGCGATTCGGCCTCTGGCGTAAGAATCAGCCCGCGAATGACCTGTGCGGGCCCGGAGCCGCGAATAGACCTCCCGGGCTGCCTCGTACTTTCCGAGCTCGTTGTAGGCGAGCATCAGATTGAGTTGGGCCTCCGTGTAGTTGGGATTGATGAGAACGGCACGTTCAAAATGGTGCTCGGCGCGAACGAAGTCGCCGCGACTTTGCGCGATGACCCCAAGCATGTCGTGGACATCGGCGAAATGATCCGCCTTGTCGACGACCCGGCGGAGCACGCTCTCGGCCTCTGGGTACTCGCCTTTGTCGTAGTGCTCACGCCCGAGCAAGAGCTGCTGCTTCAGGTGCTCGTCCATGGTCTTGTCAGTCTCCCTTGAAACTGCTTCTGGGCCAAGCGCGGCCAGACAGTCGAGGTGACGGCCCCCCCCCTTGCTACCAGGTCGGCACGCTGCTACCTCCGCCTGGTGACGTCGTCTCATGGATCCGACGACCAGATACTGGTGGGCCGAGTGGTCGACCCGCTTGCTCTGGACGCCAGTGCCGGGGAGCCCCTCGCCGGGCTTTCCGCGGCTGCATTGCCGTGCGTCGACCCACGCGCATTGGATGAGGTCGCGTCGGCTGGCGCCCATGAGGGGGACTCGAGCGACATCGCGCAGACGCCACAAGCGTTAGCGTCACGCCCAAGCGAGGAGCCGGCGAATAGAGGGGAGAAGGGGGGCCACGAAGTTGACACTGACCAACCGGGCTTCCCGACACACTCAGCGGCTGCTTGCGGTTCGGAGGCCAGCGGCGAAGCTCGGGGCAGCGCGGAGGGCTCGGAAGCTAGCGGCGAAGCTCGGG
>CAYRKE010000062.1:0-25679 GCA_964424695.1 uncultured Polyangiaceae bacterium | reverse complement strand
CGCTTCCGCACGAGCGGTTCAGTGAGCCTTCGCTGACGCCTCTGGATCTCGGGATCGAGGCCTCCGGGCCCTTCGTCCCCTCGCCGCCCCTCGCTCGCGGCAGGGCGATGCGTGAGCGACTCATGGCGCGAGCCGCCGCATTCGACGGCGCGGCCCACAATGGGCTCACCGAGTTCGAGTCACCCGATGAGGACGCCGGCACGCTTCCACGGGATCGAGAGCTCAGTCTGGTTGGGGCACCCGGGTATCGACCACCCGCAGCGCCGACGCTCGCGTCGCGTCGGCGCCGTGAGGTCACCCTGTCGGCAAATGTCATCGCGCTCTTTGGGACGCTTCTCGGAATGGCCGTCGTGGCCACCATCGTCGCACTGCTGATCCGCCTGGCGCCTGAGCCTCAGGCGATTGACTGGGCACCGCTGGTGCGGCCCCGGTTGATGGAGGCCACGGAGGCGAAGCCCAGTCCGCCGACGGCGAATGTGACCGCCAAGGAGGAGCCCCCCGTCAAGAAGCGCGAGCGCAAACGGCTTCCCGGGCCCTGGCGAGTCCGCGACGCGGAAAACGATTCCGGCGTGCGGATCGTCAAGGGGACCATCGGTCGCGACCCATTCCTCAAGGCGGTCGAGAAAGCGGGTTTGCCAACGCGAGAGGCGTACCGCGCGCTCACCGCGCTCAAGGGGCTTCGCGACTTCGACAACTGTGGCCGGAATGACCAGTTCATGGCCGTGCTCGATCGCTCGTCCAGGAGGCTCAAGGCCTTCGAGTACATCGTGACTCCGGAGGAGGTGTATCAAGCCCGCGAGCAGGCGGACGGTCTTCTCAGGGGAGCCAAGCTCGATCTGAAGGTCGAGCGGCAACGGTTCGAGGGCGCTTTCGTCTTTCGTGGGGGCAATGTCGACGACTCTGCCGAGCGCGGGGGGCTGGAGCGCGGTCTAGCGGGGGCACTGGCGACTGCCCTCCAAGGCCACATGACGCTGAGCGAGCTCGAGCCCGGGGATCGATTGAAGATCATCGGCCAAGAGGTGACGGTGCTTGGGGAGTTTGCCCGATACGCCGGCATCGAGGCGTTGGAGCTGCGACGCGCCGAATCCGGATCCAAGCCGTTCGCGGTGTACTACTTCCGAGGGAGCAAGTCCCGCGGCCACTATGACAACACGGGCAAGGCCCCGTATGAGGGCGGCTGGAGAAAGCCCGTTCCGGGGGCGCCCGTTACCTCGAAGTTCAACCCGAAACGCATGCATCCGGTTCTTCATAGGATCATGCCGCACAACGGGACGGACTTCGGCGCGCCGATGGGGGAGCCGGTGTACGCTTCCTCGCCGGGAGTGGTGACCGTGGCCGGCTATGTTGGAGCGACCGGCAATCTGGTGAAGATCGAGCACGCGAATGGCTATGAGACGGGCTACGCTCACCTCTCCAGGTTTGCCGAGGGTCTCCGCGTGGGAGACAAGGTGAAGCGCTTGCAGGTTGTCGGCTACGTGGGGTCCACGGGGCGGTCGACGGGCCCACACCTGCATTTCAGTGCCAAGAAGGACGGCAAGTTCATCGATCCCGAATCGCTCAACCTCGATGGCATGCGGACCCTTCCAGCGGATGAGCGCGAGGAGTTCGCAGCAGCACAGAAGCAGTATGACGAGATGCTGGCGAAGATCCCGCTTCCCGACGTGCCGAGCTCGTTGATCTCCGTCGCCAAGGCCAAGGTCGAGCCGAAGGCGGGGCCGGCGCCTGCAGGCGATGGCGATGAGACGGGCAGTCCCGGTGAGGCGGCAGGAATGGGTGAGGAAGGGGACGAGGACCTAGGCAGCTCGGCGGCGCCAGCGACGCCGCCACCGAGTGGCGCGCTGCCGTCCAGCCCCCAGCCTGCCAGCGCTTCAGGGAGTAACGTCTACCTGACCGACGACGAGCTCAACGCCTTCGCGTCCGGGAGCTAGTCGGCACACCTTCACGCCTCCCGGGCAGTGCTGATGCGCAGGGAGAACACGAAGCTTGCTCCGGTCGGTTCGGCGTTTTCCACCCAGGCGCGGCCGCCGTGGGCCTCCGCGGTGTGTTTGACCAACGCGAGCCCGATGCCGGTGCCGCGGATCTGGCGACTCGAAGCGTCCCGCGAGCGAACGAAACGGTCGAAGATGCGCTTGCGCTCCTCGACAGGAATGCCCGGCCCCCGGTCGGAGACGCGAACCCACACATGATGGCGGTGCCGGGTCACCGAGACTGCGATGAATCTGCCTGCCGAGGCATACTTGAGCGCATTGTCGATGAGGTTGATGACGGCAATCTCGACGGCGCGTTCGTCCAGGGCCGTATGGGGTGTGTCGCCAGCCGGCAGATACTCGACAACGACCCCCTCGCGCTCGGCCCGAACTCGACAGGCGTCGACGGCTCGGGCGACCACCTCGATGACGTCGCTGTCCACGAAATCGTAGGAAGCTTTACCGCGCTCCACCTTGGCAAAATCCAGGACGTTCTCGATGAGCGCGCCGAGCCGCTCGCTCTCGCTCACGATGATGTCGAGGTACTGCTGACGCTTGGCTTCGTTCTCCACGCGGCCAGTCTTCAGCAGTTCGCCAAACATTCGCACGAGAGACAGCGGCGTCTTGAGCTCGTGGGACACGTTGGCAACGAAGTCGCTTTTGAGATTGGAGAGCTTGTGTTCCCGCGCTGCGGCCATCAGAACCACCACGAGCCCGGCCATGACCACGAGCCCCGAGAGCCCCACCATGGTCATCTCGAGCACCCTGCGTCGCGAGACGGCGGCTGCGAGCTCTTCTGCAGAAGTCATGGTCACGTTTAGCCGCCACTTGTACAGGGTGGTTTCGAACTGACGCCCCAGCGTCAGTCTGCCGCGGCTGAGGGGAGGACCGAAAACGATCCGGCCCTCGGCGTCCACGACGTTGACCAGGCTTTTGCGATCCGAGTCGCCGTACAGCGCAGGAAAGACATGGTGAATGATGGCACCGACGTCATGCCACACCACGATCAAGTAGCGACGCCCCCGGTTGTCCTGCTGCCAGTAGCTGAGGAGGTGGTTCTGGAACTTGTGGGTCTTGTGGAGGTGTCGGAGCTGCTCTCTCGGGGGGACACCGAGCACCATATCCGGCAGAAGCTGTGTCACCAATAGCCGTCGGAATTCCTCGTCTTGGGGACCGGGTGAGCGTGACGCCAGAGCGACGACCTCTCGAGCCGGGCTGCTCAAGTCGAGTAGCAGAACGGCTCGGACCGTCGGTGTTTGGAGTGGCGCGATCCCGAGCCAGCTCTGCCCGAAGGTCTCTCGCGCCGAGACGTCCACGGTGGAGCGCACCGCATTGTCCTGATCGATGATTCGCTTCTCGAGGCGATCCGCCTTTTCGTTGGCGAGCACCAGGGTTGCCTCGATGACCGACTGCTCACGGAGCCGCTCGAGTTGGAAACTGTTGCGGAAGCTGATGCCGTTCAGAATCAGCACTGCGATCACGGTGGTTGGCACGAGCAGAAACGTGAGCCACCGTTCGCGCAGGGGTCGTTCCGCCATCGCTCAGCTCGGCGTCAGGCGCCGCTTCGGCAGCGCTCGATCCGCGTCGTGATCGGAGGGTGGGAGTGATAGAAGGCGTGATACACAGGGTGCACGTGCAGGTTCGAGAGATTGTCCTTGGCAAGCTTCATCAGGGCCGACCCGAGGGCTTCGGGGTGCCCCGTGAGCTCTCGAGCAAATTCGTCGGCTTGCCACTCATGGGCCCGAGACCAGGCGCTGAACAGAGGCGTGAGGGGGAAGGTCACGATTGAAAAAATGACCCCGAGGATGATGACCTTTGTCGGGAATGAGGCCATGTTCAATCCCAGCAACGACGGCAGCTCGGGGGCGTCCACCAGCCGAAACGCGAGATAGAGACCCGCCAGCGCCATCAACTGAGAGGCCACGAAGCGCTGCGTGATGTGTCGGCGTTTCCAGTGCCCGAGTTCATGCGCAAGGATCGCCAGGATTTCCTGCTGAGCGAGGCGTTCGCGCAACGTATCGAAGAGAACGACCCGCTTTACCCGGCCCAGACCGGTGAAGTAAGCGTTGGAGTGGGAGCTGCGGCGCGAGGCATCGACCTCCATCACTAGGCTGACCGAGACTCCCGCGCGCTCTGTCAGCGACCTGACCTCGCTGATCAGGTCTTCCGCCGTGATGGGGGACATCTTGAAGAACAGCGGCTCGATGACGTAGGGAGCGATGAGCACGATCAGCACGCTGAAGGCGCCATATCCCAGGAACGCCCAGAGCCACCAGGTGCCGGGGGCTGCCTGGACGAGCCACAGGGCGCCGCTGCCGAGCAGGGCGGTCAGGCACACGCCAAGCAAGGTCGCCTTCACCGTGTCGGCAAAGAAGAGCCCGAGCGAGGTGCGGTTGAACCCATGGCGAGTCTCCAGGCGAAACGTCGCATAGAGGGAGAATGGGAGCTCGAACAGTGTCCCGAGCAGCACGAGCCCAGTGAAGAATACGACGCCCCCCGTGACGAAGCCGAAACCAAGGCTTTGGACCATGCCATCGTAGAACTTGAGCCCGCCTCCAAAGAAGAGCCCGCCTATCACGACCGAGGAGAGTGTCGTCTGAACGATACTGAACCAGAGCTTGTCCGCCGAGTAGCGCTGCGTCTTCGCCAGAGTCTCCGCGTCGATTTCACTCGCCAAGGCGGTGGGCGCCTCCGCTCCGTGGCGAGCGAGGTACCGCGCGTTGAGCACCATGAGCGTGATTCGCAGGACGACCACCAACCCGTATGCGAGAACAAACCACCAGGACACGGCCGGGTTCTACCTCACCCGACGAGCCGGAGCGACGATATCGGCGACGCGACGCGGCGGCCCAGGAGCCGTGACGAACACCGTCGCTTGGCCGCATCGGAGCAGATCGCGTATGGTCGTCTCCCGTGAGCTACCGTTCAAGTCATCCGGTTTCTCGCCCAGCCGTGGTCGAACGGGTTGCCATGGGCCTGCTGCTCATGGGGCTCGCGGCCGGCGAGGCCCGCGCCGAGCCGAGGGGAGCCCGGTCCCCCGAGCAGGCAAGAGCGAGGACCATGGACCCCTCCAGACCCGACGTCCGGGGGGGGACGGAATCGAACTCGAAGGGCGGCGCGGCAGCGGACGCCGTACCGGCTCACGCTGGTGAGGCTTCGGCCCCAGAACCCTCGTGGTGTGCGCCCGACGTGGAAGAGCTTGCCGAAGGGTACTGCTACAGCCCCCTGCCGTCCGATGTGCGGGCGTCGAGTCAGCCCGGGTCCGAGCGAGAGCGGAGAACTCTAGTAATATTCCTACACAGCTTGGTCACGGCGAGGACCGACTGGCAGTGGCAGCAGCAGCGGATGATGGCGCGAAGCGGCAAGAAGAACGGTTTTGCCGTTCTCTTTCCACGCGGGCGTCTCGGGATCGGTCCCGGGCGCGATCGGAACACTTGGGCGTGGCCCGGCTCTGCCGAGACCCAGCGGCTCTACGAGGACGAGGTCATTGCGGGTTGGCTGGCTGCGAAGGCGCGAGTGGAAGAGCGTGAGGGGCGCTTCGACGAGGTCTTTGTTTTCGGTTTCTCCAACGGCGCCTACTACGCAACCACGCTCGCCATGAGAGGGCGCTTCCCAGCCGATGGTTACGGTGTGTTTGCTGGCGGTTCCGGCTCGACGTACCACCGGATTCTCGCGCAGAACCTCGAGACCCGCACCCCGGTGTTCGTTGGCTACGGTACGAAGGATCCGGACCACCGCCGCCAGCTCGCGCTCATCGACCTGCTGCGGGACTTCCACTGGCCTCACGACTACCGATCAGCGCGGGTGGGGCATATGGTGACCGACTCCCAGCTGGACGAAGCCGTGGAGTTCTTGCGAGCCAAGCGTGAGACCGGGAGCAACTAGCCCGCGATGCAGACGCCGTCACTCAGCCGACAGCTCTTCGCTCCTTGGCATACACTTGCCGCCTGACACTCTTTGAGGGACTTCGCGACGCACTTGCCCTCCTCGGGTACGCACCGGCCAAAGGCTTTGCAGACGTTGGCGCAGTCCTCGGCAGTGTCAGCCACGCAACGCCCGTCCTTTGCGGAGCAGCGCCCGTCCTTTTCGCAGATCGTGGCCGCCTTGCAGTCTTTGGCCGTCGCCACGCAGCGGTTTCCATCGCCAGAGCAGCGCCCTTCACCCTTGCAGGACTCCTCACGGGACCGGCATTCGATCGTCTTGTAGGTCTGGCAGGTCTTGTCTGGAGCACATCCGAGCCGGTCAGCACAGTCGCTGTTGGTTTGGCAGGCGGCGTTTTCGGGCGCCCGCGGCTTCTGGGGTGGCGGCGCCTCTTCGACCGGTGCCTTGGGTTTCTCCTCTTCACACGCGAATCCGCCGCCCAACGCCACGCCAACCAGCACCACCGCTTTCGCCACGCTCCGTACCATGGCGAATATTCTCGACGAGCTCGACCTTCCTGACAAGCCCTGCCATGCCCGTGGCCGAGTTCGCGGCCTGGTTCCGGCTTCCAGTAGGGGTCCTCTCTTGCACCCAGCGCGGACGAGCACAGGCTCGTTTCCCGTCGCGAGACCGTCGTGGGTCAGCGCTCCGGGGTTTCCTCAAGCGTGCGCTCTGGGTGACGTCCTAGCCTACCCGAGGCTACCTGACCCCTGGATGGCTCCTACGCGAGCCGCGTGGTCGATAGGAACGACACGAATGCCTCGGGGGCTTCCAGTCCCTTGTTCAGCTGGCGCCGCCGCCGCTGTCGGCGGTTCCACCCAGCCACGAGCGCCACGTACTCCAGGAGCTCACGTTCGACGCATGCCGCCGCGAGCCTCGCCAGCTGGCGGTCGACAGCATGGGGAACACGGCACGGGGCGTCGGGCAGGGGCTCCACTTCGGTGCCGCACAGGGCAAACGGGTAGGCGACGCATGCGGCTGGTCTCGCGTGGTGGACGGAGCATCGCCCATTCCCGTCGAGGAGGGCACAAGCGCCCCCCTCATGGCGCAGCACCAGCAGTCGTCGCCCTCGCCGTGTCTCCACGAAGCTTTCTGGTTCGCCGCTCATGTCGATGTCGTTTGGAGAAAGCCACTCCACCAAGGTTGATGGTGGCAGCTGGGCGAGGACGTGGAGGCGCATCAGGTCGTGATGGGTGACGGGAACACGAACCGTGCGGCAGCACTCCGGACACCGGTCACAGACGAACGCGGGACCTGGAAGAGGGGATAGATTCACGGAGAAGCCGAATGCTAGCACTGCTGTCGGAAACCTGCCTGCCGGTGTCCTGATGAAGGTTGGGCGAGCATTGCCCCAAGTGTGCCGAGCGAAGGGTCAGTTCGCGGCGACCGCCTGGCAGTGCATGTACGGCTCGGGGTAGCCCATCTCGCAGGCCAACGTCCGCTCTGTGCACTCTCCGCATATCACGTCAGTGCAGTCGGTGGGAGCGCACTCCTCGGGAACAGCCGCACCCACAGGTATCCAGCACGGGTCGAGCGCTATCGTTGGTAAGGCCTTGCGGACCGCCTGCACCGCGCAGCCGCAACAGTCCGAACTGTTGATGAGCATGACGCAGTCCTCGGGTGTCTCGCATTCGTCGGCGAACTGACAGGTCGACGCCCCGTCGCTGGGGTCGATAGGCTCCGAAATTCGCGACGAGAGATGCTGCCAACAGTCCACCAACTCGCATCCCTCGGGATAGCCGAACATCGGGTAGACGATCAAGTCCTCGGCGGCTACCAGATCGGACGAGCGGATCGGGACTCCATCCGAGCAGCAGGGCAAGTCGGAAGCCCCGGCCACGAGACACGGATCGTCGGTGCAGGTTGACGCACATATGTCCGGGCTACTGAAGTTGTTGGCTCCATAACCACATCGATCGATAGGATAGGGCATGCACAATCCGCTAGCCGAGTCGAAGTAGTAGGTGACCATGGTCGCCTGCCCACAATCCTCGGACTGTGGTGGGGCGTTGCACGGGTTCCCTCGGCAAGCTGCTTGGCAATCCTCGATGGTTTCGAATTTTGGGGTACGAGCAGGACCCCTTGGGCAACCAGGGCACAACGCGAGGAACCCTCGTATCCCACTTCGATCCCTCCGCCCAACTCGAGCAGTCCGCGCTGAGCAGACCGGGCAGTCGAGACCATCAGGCCCGCCCCCCGAAGCCAGTGCAGCTCGAGGGCCCCGCATGGAGCCACCCAGAAGTCTCCTTCTGCAACTGCTTGGCAGAGTTGAGCGGCCGCAGCCACGACTCGAAACTCCCCCCCATACGAGTCCAGCCGCTTGTCTTGCCACCCCAGGAATCCACCGTAGGCCCAGAGGCTCGTGTCATTCAGGGTGAGCCCGGCTCCAGCGAGTCCACCCAGTGCGGCGCGCGGCAAATCGCCGAATGCGAGTGTTCCGAGGGCACGGCTCCGGAATCGTATGGATGGGTTGCTTCGCGGGGAGCCGTGGTCAGCCGTTCGCGGTGCCACGGGTCGAGCCGGACGGGCTTTCTCGGACGCAGACGCGGGCCTGCTCGGCGGTGGAGGAGCCTCCACCGCCGACACTGGGGCTGGGCCTTCCGATCCGGCTTGGCCGTCGGTGTCCTGTACCGCCAGATCGGGATCGATGCTGAGCGCGACGATAATGGCTGCGGCGTTCGTCAGCTCGGTGCAGGAGGAGCCCACGAGCCAGCGTTCTCCACCGCGGCTCCAGGGCTCGATCCGAAGCATGAGACGGAAACGTGTGGGCTCGATCTGCGCGATGGTTCCGTCGACCGTGAGGGGCGCTTTGACGAGATCGTCAGCCGATGAGCCCAAGAGACGATCGACTGTGCTGCGCAGTCCGTCCACCGTTGGGCACTCGGCCGGCGCCTGCCATGTGACGGTGAGTCGGTTCGGCTCGTCAGCGAGAGTCACTCGAGGTGTGGCGCACAGGAAATACGGCAGGAGAAGGCCCCTCAACCAAGCTCCAGAACCACCGCGCGGCACCCGCATAGTCAGGCCCCATGATGGCAAAGCCGACAACGAATGCTAGCGTTTCCCAAGACCAGCTACCACCCGCTCAGCTGCTTCGGCCAGCAGGGGGAGTCGCTTGCCCACGCCGGGCGCGGGCGGCTCATCCTGCGATGCTCGACACGCCGTGCCTGCGCATCACGTGCCGGTGCCCCACCGCCGAACTGCATGCTCAAGTGTGGGGGCCCGCTGTCTCCAACACCTACGCGACGGTCGACGCGGTCACATCCCGGTACGTCTGACCATAGCCCAGTCCTGCGGTCGCTTCGACGAAGCCCGCGATAGCGGTGTCGCTCATCATCCTGGCATCGAGACGCACGCCCGACGATTCGCGCCCGCCACGCGAGTTGTCCCGGAACGATCTCGGAAAGCGGCCTCGGAGCGAGTAGAGACTCTTCCCACACCTGCACGGTGAGCTCAACCATGGATGGACGGGACTCACTGGGGACCTGCTCTGGGCGGCAGACTTCGCCGTCGGTGAATCGCCGGTGGTGTTGCCTCCGGGCGACGCTCGTGGTGGTGTAGTCGCCTGGCGACGATGACTCCAGCGCACCGGACGCGCTTGCGACTGGACAGCCACATTGCCGGGTGAATGGCATCCATGTACCGGCACTCGATTCACGCGCTCCGGCGCCGTCCAGAAACCATCAGCGAGGTACGCTTCCCATCGCCGCGCGCAAGCATGTCTGGATCGCTGAGCCTCCAGGATTTGGTCGCGGAATCCAGGTGTAAAGGGCAAATGACGCACGGCGAGCGAGCTCCCTGCGCGCAACTGCGGGATTGACTTGGATGTCGCCGCCGATCCATTGTAATTCCGGTAACGGGTCAGTAGTGGCCGTCCACTCGCCAGATTAGGAGGCGGCTGAGGGGGTAGTGGGGTTTACGTTCGAGGTTCCGCTCCATGAGCAGCTTGGACGCCGGGAGCCAGCGGCTCGCGGTTTTCGACGATGCGGGCGCGGAGGGGCATTCGAGCGACGGACGGCGCACGAGGGCGCCAAGCACCAAACCCGAGCCGCTGTGGGGAGCCGGAAAGAACGGGAGCGAAGATGCACGACGACCAGCAGGATGAAGCGTTGGTTGCCACGCTGTTGCGATGTCTGGATGCGAACTCGGTTCTGCGTTGCGCGATTGACGCACCAGAGGGAGCCAGTAGCCTGCTAGAGGCCTCGGGCTTTACCAGTGTTGGCAGCTGCAGTGCAGAAACGTTCGCTGCCTCGCTGGAAGTTCAGCAGCAGCTGTTCGACGTGCTGTGGTTCCACGGGCACGCCTCTTGGCACGGACTACATGGCATAGCGGCGACCGTGGGGGGCGAGATTGACGCCCGACGTTGGAAGGCCAAGCGGTTGCCGATCCTGGTCGTCGAGGGCGAGCCACACGAGGGCCCCCCCGCGTGGTCACCTCCAGAGAGCCTGGCGGCACAATTCCGGAGAATCGATGCCACGAAAGAAGGGATCCGGGGCGCATTCGCGAAGCTCATCGAGGGAAGAGGGTACGCCCATCTCTGGTTCCCGACAGGGGTGGGCATCGGAATCGCAGTCGCAGAGGAGGAGTGGCGCAAGCTCGGTCCACTCGCGTCGGTAGTTGATGTACTGAGCAAGGGACTGGCTCGCGAGCAGCGGCGAGCCACAGAAGCCATTGCCCTCGCCTACGAATCCCTCTCTCAGAGTGAAACGTTATCAACGGATTCGAGATTCTCGGCCGGCGCACCGAGGGGCAACGGCAACCCAGAACCTTTCGGCGAGCTACTGACGGCCCAGCTACAGCTGGCTCGCGCCAGCGGTCCTCGCGGTTCCCGCGCGCGGGTAGTCTCCCTTGCTAACGGGGACATCTTTCTGCTCGAAGGTAATCGATGTCGCTATGTTCCGTCAGTTGTTGTGTCTTATGCCCTTCAGTGTACGTTCGGAGCTGTGTGCCAGGTTTCCCAAGATGTGCTGAGTGCCTATGAACCTGCTGCGCCTGTCCACGTCATCAGAGGATCCGAGGGGAGTCATCAGCTCATCGTGAACGGAAAGCGAATTCCTCTCCACGGTTTTCCTGAGGTTGTTGTGGCGCCAGAATCCCTCCTTCGGCAGATCGAGGTGCTCCAACCAGTAACACTGAGTTTTGCGTCGGCTCCGGGGCGCCCGAAGTCGAGCTGGTTGCGGCGGATTCGGAGACGGGTCGCACGATGGTTTCGTCGAATGCCAACAGTCTTTGGAGAGAACTGCCCTCAGTAGGCGAATTCACGGAGTCCCCTCTGATGTCCGACCTCGATCTCTCTGTTGTTGTGCTCGCGTGGAACAATCTTGGTCTCACTCGTCGATTCGTTGATAGCGTGCGTCTCTATACGACGGTGCCCTATGAGCTTATCCTTGTTGACAATGGTTCGGTGCCGGAGGCCGCTGCCATCGGCCGCGAGCTGGCGGACAGGTTCATTCGCAACGAAACGAATAGAGGGTTCTCTGTGGGCATGAACCAGGGGCTAGCTGTTGCGCGTGGCAATACAGTGGCTTTCTGCAACAACGATACCGAGGTTGCGCCGGGTTGGGACGCCCACCTCGTGAGCTGTGCAGCGCGGCCAGGTGCCGGCCTTGTCGTGCCAGCGCTGACCGCCGCGACCAACCTCAGGACGGTCCGTGTCGAGCCAGGGACTGAAGTCGAGGTCATTGCTCCGTTCTCCCCTCCTCCGGCGGGAGCCTTTGTTCTTATGAGAGCTGACGTGGCCCGCGCACTCGGGGGCTGGGGAGAAGAGTATCCGATCGCGTCGGCCGAGGACGTCGATCTTGCGTTCAAGGTGTGGGTGAACGACCTCGATCTCCTTTATGACTCCCGCGTTCTCATTCGGCATGTGAACAAAGCGACGAGTCGGAATCTCCATGATTGGCAGGACCTGTGGAAGCGGAATCGGTGGGTCTTTCTCGAGAAGTGGACATCGTCTCCCGACGTGCCTAGGGTCGCCGAGTGCGCCCCGGAACGATTTGCCAAGAATCTGGCCATTGCAGCGTCGGCGGCAGGGTGGATGTCACAGTACTTCCGCGCAAGTGAGGGTTCTGGGGCGACCACCCGCCCCGAGTCCGGCGTGGCGTGCGCCCCCATGCCGGTCTCGACCCCGACGAGTATTGCTCCGCACGATCACGCTGGACGACCGGAAGCGGAGGGTTCAGTGGTTGCCCGTCTCCGGTCGCTGTGGACGAGCCACTCGCCTCGCCTGGCCAGTCCGGCCCTCAGAATTCGCTACGTGCTTCCGTCGCTTCAGATTGCGGGCGGAGTTCTCGGAGTGCTGCAGTTGGTCAACGAGCTGCGTCTGCTTGGCGCCGACGCGTCGGTCGTTGCGCTTGGAGACAGGAAGGAGGTGTATCAATGGCGCCTTCTCCATCCGCCTACTGTGTACCGCGACGAAGCCGAGCTGCGTCGCGCATTTCCAGATACCGACGTTCTGGTGGCCACGCACTATGCTACCGCGCCCCTGGTTCATGACCTTGTGAAGGCGGGGCGGGCGCGTGTGTCGGCGTACTTTCTTCAGGACTATGAGGTGTGGTTCCATCCCGAAGATGACCAGGCTGCGCGAGAGCGTGTGAGAGCTACATATGGGCTCATTCCGCATAAGATTGTGAAGTCGGACTGGCTCGCAAGGTTGCTTGAAAGGGATGGCTATTCCACAATCAAGATCCCGATTGGCCTGGATCATGGATTCTTCTATCCTAGACCAATACCAAAATTGGAGCCTCCAGTCGTTTTTGCGATGGCGCGGCCTTGTACTCCACGACGCGGATTCGAGACGTTGACGCGCGCGTTGGAGCTGGTGCATCAGGGGTGTCCGGATGCACAATTTGTGCTGTTTGGTCAGGACCTCAAATCGCAGCCGCTGCCCTTTCCGTACCGGTGCGATGGGGTCATTACCGACCAAGAGCGGATTGCGCGGCGGTATTCGAGCGCTACTGTGCACGCCGATTTGTCCCATTTTCAGGCATTCGGAAGGCCGGCGCTTGAGTCGATGGCGTGTGGGACAGCGAGCGTTCTCACGGACGTCGGTGGAGTCTCCTCGTACGCGCGAAACGAGGAGAATTGCCTACTGGTGCCGCCACGGGAACCCGAGCGGGCCGCTGCTGCGATCCTGAGACTGCTCCGAGACGTGGAACTGAGGAACAGGATCGTTGAGGAGGGGCTCCGAACGGTTCGCGATTACTCGATGCGCCGCGAGGCAAGGGATACGATGGCGCTATTCCGGAGTCTTCTGAGTCACGCGAATGGTCCGACCGCGGACGGCGCGCAGTGATGAGGGTAGCGACGTTGTTTTGCCGAGGGTCAAGATGATTGTTGTTGTGCCAACTGCTCGTGAAATCCGGCTAGAATACCTTGGGCCACTCATCGAGGCTGGTGCACGGTTCATCATCGTCGATGACAGTGTCGGTCGAGTGAAGGTTAACCATCCCCAATTCCGTGTGTACAACTGGGGGCATCAGGATCGAGATCTGGGCGAACTCGCCAAGGCCATTCCGCGAGGTAATGGGGCCTGCCGAGATTATGGTTTTCTGATTGCGTGGCGTGAGTCGGAACCTCGGGAGGTGATCGTGGCTCTCGACGATGACTGCCTTGTGGGCGAGGCGGAGTGGGCAAGAGACGCGGAATTGGCGCTGTCGGAGTCCCTTCGCCCATGCGTGTTGACTCGGGAGCGCCACTGGAACGTGCTGGATCTCTATGAGGGAACCCCGTCCGATATATTCCCGCGAGGGTTTCCGTACCGCGCGCGCGTGGACTACGCGCCTCGTGGTTTCGGAGACGAGATGGTGTGCGAGCCGATGTTTCATTTGGGGCTCTGGCGCGGGGTGTTTGATGTCAATGCTGTTGACAAGCTCGAGGGACCCGCATACGAGTACGCGGGTGCACGGTTGCGGGCGCCATCGGTGGTGGTCCCTCGAGGGGCGCTCGTGTCAGCGTGTTCGATGAACATGGTCTTTCGGAGGGAGCTGATTCCCGCCGTGTACCAGCTTCCCATGGCCGTGGACGTGATGCCTGGATGGCGAATCGACCGCTATGGCGACATCTGGGGCGGCTTCATCACCAAGGCTCTCATGGACTTGCGCGGCGACGATTTCGCGGTCGGCGCTCCAATCATCACTCACCTCAAGGAGGGAAACTGCCTTCGAAACGTCTGGCAAGAGCACATCTGTCACCTCGTCAATGACGAGTTTATTGCACTAGTCGATGCTTTCAGTGCCATGCGTCCCCCCAAGGACGGCAGCTACCTCGATCTCATGGGGCGCCTCGCCGAGTTCATCGGCAGAACGGAGGGGAGCCCCCTTCTTCGAGGCTACCTCCGTCGGCTGACTCGATGCATGGATGCGTGGGTGCGAGCTCTTGCGGTCTCGTCCTAGTTTGATGGATGGGCCATCATCACGTGAACCGAGACGCCGCGACCAACCGGCCCCTCGACTACCGCTCGGGTGAGTTAGGTGCCCCTCACGGGGCGACGCAGCTGAAGCCTTCTGCCGCGGAGCCCTGGCACCAGGCGCGGCCGCCGGCGCAGAGGCGTGAGGCGGCGCAGTCGCAGGTGACCTCCTCTCCGGTCCCACTGCACGCGAACTCCGTGGGGCACGTTTCGGAGGAGCACTGGACTTCGGAACAATAGACGTGACCGTCCGCGTCTCTCATGCAGGTCGCACTTCCGCAGTCATCGCAGCTCCGCACGTCGCTGCAGCTCGTCGAATCGACGCAGTCCCCAGTGTAGCAGCCGTCCGCGACGCCCTGGTATCGGTTCGGGCAGGTGGGTGGCGTGTCTGTGCAGGTCACTTCCTCGAAACAGGCCATTGGCTCTGATGGCGCGCAAAAGTCGTCTTCTGTGCCACCGGTGAGCGTGGTGAGCCACGCCGTGAGCTCTGCGGCTGCCGGCGCATCGTTATCGACGGCCGTATCTCCGCGGACATGCAGCATGACGGGCGAGTAGATCGAGGTCGGCTCGTCGTAGAGCCACGCAATGAGCTCGGACTCTCCGGCGTCACTGCAGGCGCCGCGGATCCACAGCGTCCCCGCGCGAGCCTGCGTCACGAGAGCGTGCATCGCGTACAGCTCATCCTGAGGCACCGTGGTTTGGAGCTCGGGTTCGGTGCCGTACTTGGCGGTGATCTCATCGAGCGTCATAGTCTCTCGACGTCGGAGGAGCGTACCGAGCTGGTTCGTCTCCACATCCGAAGCTAGGCCCGTGCTGTAGCGGTAGAGGCTTCCATCACGGGTGACGTAGTAGCCTTCGCTGCGCGCGCCCCACGCGAAGTTCGTGTAGTCGAGCTCGAAGAGCACGACCTGCGACGCAGGTGGTTCGGGAACCGTACCGCTGCCACCGACCCCACCATTGCTCGAACCGCTTGTGCCAGCGACGCCGCCGTTGCCGCCACCCCCGTTATCGCTCGAGCCGGTATTGCCGCTGTTGCCGCCGTCCCCGATACCCCCTAGGCCGCCGGAGCTCGCTCCGCCCCCGGTACCCCCTAGGCCGCCGGAGCCGGAGCGCCCACCGGTGGCTCCCGCGCCTCCGGAACCGGCTCCACTCCCGCTGTCCGTCGCGCCTCCGGTGCCTCCCGAGCTCTCCGCGCCCCCGACCGCGCTGGAGCCCCCCGAACCACTGGTCCCGCCAAGGCTCCCGGAGCCTCCCGATCCGGCAGCGCCGCCCGTGGACGGAACCTCGTGGTTGCCCCCGGAACCGGCGTTGCCGCCCGTACCAGCGGAAGCCCCAGTGCCGGTCTGGTCCGCGGTGGTGTCCGAGCCTCCCGCTCCGGCGGCGACCGCAACCGTTCCCCCCGAACCCGAGCGCCCCGCCATTCCGCCGCTCCCCTCGTTGCCGGAGCCTGCCGCTGCCAGGCAGATCCGCTCGATATCGTTGGCGCACAAGGACGCTTGGGTCGCTTCGCTGGGAGACGCACACTGGGCAGCCCGGGGGGCCTGACGGCAGTCGGCTTCATCTTCACAAGAGAAAGTACAGAGGCCGCACAGGCAAGAACCGATGCTACACTGAGCATCGGAATCGCACTCCATCAGCCAGTGGGTTTCGGTTCCAGCGTTGGTTTTGCTCGGGTCTGCATCACAGCTCACCCCGAGAGCGAGTAGGCTGAACACCGCTCCGGCCGTCGCTCCCTTGTTTTTCAGGTTTTTCATTGGTCTCCCATCCTCGAAGCATCGTCGGACTCGATCACGGTCTGTCCGAAATACTGAATCACGCGCTGTCTGCCTTCTTCTGGGGTGACTGCGCCAGCGTTGTAGCGGTCGACGCGCTCTCGCAGCTCGCTGGCCCGCTCGCGGGTGGACTGTAGGAATCCCAGGACTTCGCCCCGCATGGGGTGGTCGGGCCAGATATCGAACCCGAACGTGCTGCCCCCGATCGATTCCCCCTGTGAGGATCTCGTGGCGCCTTGAGCAAGCTTGGCGCAGATCGCCGTCACCATGGCCTGGTAGTGGTCGAATACGCTCGCCTCCCAGCCTGAGGTCGTGCCCATCGAGATGACGCACTGCTCGCTACTGTAGATGCGCTCGGCGCCGTCTCGAGTCTCCCTCACGCGTCCGTCGGCGAGCAGGCTCCGAAGCCCAAGATCGAGTTGGGCATCCTCGAGGCATACCAGCTCCAGGAGGTGGCTCCGGCTGAGCCGAGAGTGCCGGGCGATGGTGATCCACAGCAGGTTGGAGAGAGCCTGGAACTGGTCGCCGCGTCCGGCAAGATCGTACTCCGCTGGGCTTGCCGCCCGATACACGATTCGGTCGCCCGCGCCTTTCGAAAATACCATTCCCGTTGTCACGAGGTCGCTCAGCACGCTTCGCACGGTTCGTTCGTCATCGCGAGCGAACCGCATCAGCACCTCCCCCCGGGTTGCCGTCTTCCGCTCCTGGATGAAGCCGAGCACGGCATTCCAGAGGGATTCTCCGTGCTCGGTGCTGCTTTCCGAGAGACGCCGCATCTTGTTGTGGTAGGTGCGGAGGCTCAAGCCGAACATGTCGGCGATGAGCTTGTTGCCGAGCCCCTGCTCCTTGAGCTCTCGAACCAGATCCAAGAATACCTGATTGGCTGTCTGGCTCAATGATGCCCGCGCACCGGCGGACGTGGCAAGCTGCGCGATCAACACCGTGGTTTGGCGCACGATGGCGTCGATCAGAATGGTGATGTTCACACCCAGAAGGATAGGCGCGAGACCGGCCCACGGAAGTGTAAATTCATTCACCACCCGTGAGCGGACCCCCGCGTCGTCCGCCGCCCCCCACTTCCGGCTCGTCGGGACACTCGACCACGTCTCGACGCCAGACGTGCCCGTATCTCCGGTGCGCCCAACACACTCTCGCCCGGAACCCGCAACACCCCGTCCCGCCTTTGCTCGACTACGTGAGCTGCCCCCTGGCCCTGCTTCGGTGGGGCGCCAGCAGGAGTCCCGATACGGCGTCTACGAAGGCGTCACCCGTGGGGTCGATCTCGTCATAGGTTTCGAGCAGCGGTACCCCAAGGCGTGCGATGACCATGCCTGCCCACTGCGGAGTTCCCCGCAACCTCCCTATCGCTGCTGCGCGTGTGAACTGACGGTGTACTGCCGCAACGACACGACGATGTAGCGGCTCGAGCTCGCTGGGGAGCGTCAACTGCAGGGTATGTGCAATCCGAAGCGCATGTCGGTGGTCGCGCCAAAGCCCGACCCACCGACGCAGCACCGCTCCCACGATACCTCGGGCGTCGTTTTCTTCCACGGCAGTCAGCGCCGTTTCCAAGGCCTCGAGGGCTGGCCGCACGATGGCCACCAGGAGTGCGTCCTTGGTTGGGAAGTGGCTGTACAAGGTGCCACGCGCCACGTCGGCAAGCTCCGCGAGCTCGTCGAGGCGGACGGCATCCGGGCCCTGTTGAGCGAAGGACTCCGCCGCGAGTTGCAGGATGCGCTCTCGACGTTCGGCTCGTCGGCGTAGGACCCTCGGGGGAGTCTTGATCCGAGACATAGTGTCGAGTCTTGACTCGTGACCTCATGTGGTCAAGATTGAATCCGTGAGTTCAAAATCAGAGACACCCTCCCGGCGCCGGTGGCTTCCTTGGATCGTTGGACTCATTCTCCTATCCAGCATCGGACTTGGTGCCAAGCGATTCGTTCAGGGGCCCGCCGTGGACTGCGTCATGCCCCGGCGAGGCCCCCTTGTGGAGAAGGTCGTGCTCACGGGGCGCGTCATCACTCCCGGGACGTCCCAAGTGGGGGCGGCGACGCTCGGTACCGTTACTGCGGTCCTCGTCGATGCCGGGAGTCGAGTCACGGAAGGACAGCTCCTTCTGAGTCTCGACGATGCCGAACAGCGAGCGGCGGTGGCGCAAGCACGAGCCGGGGTCACCCTCGCGTCGGCACAGATGGGACAGGTGCGGCAGGTCAGTGACCGTGTCGCTGCGGCCAACCTCGCCGAGGCCCAGGGTGCCCTGGAGCAGGCGACCCGGGAACGCAAGCGCACGGAGGGGTTGGTACAGGCAGGGGCCATTAGTCCTCGTGAGGTTGATACCGCGCGGGACGCCGAGCTTTCGGCAGCGAGCCGCGTGGCAGCGGCGGAGGCGCGCGCAAGTGGCACCAAGGGGGCCGAGGCGCAGCTCGCCGGGGCGCGTGTCGCTGAGGCGCGTGCCGCCCTTGCACTGGCCGAGGCGCGGCTCGCGCAGACGTCGCTGGTGGCGCCCGTCAGCGGAACGGTGCTCGAGCGCCGGGTGGAGCCAGGGGATACGGTCCAGCCTGGCCGAACCCTCTTCACCATCGCGCGCGACGGTAGTCTCCGTCTCGAGGCGCAGTCTGACGAGAAGAACCTGCGGTGGTTTCGCCCAGGGCTCGCGGCGAAGGCCGTGGCGGACGGGTTGCCCGATTCTCCCTTCGACGCCACGCTGGACTGGATATCGCCAGCGGTCGACGTCGAGCGGGGGACGGTAACGGTGCGATTCACCCTGGGGAACCCCGTGCCGTCTCTGCGTCCCGACATGACCGTGTCCATCAACCTCGAGCTTTCACGACGTGAGGGGGCACTCCTCGTACCATTGGAGGCGGTGCGCGACGGCACTTCCGACCACCCATGGGTACTCGCGGTTCAGGGCGAGCGTGCGGTGCGGCGCCCTGTATCCCTTGGCTCCCGAGACAACGACGAGGTCGAGGTGCGTTCGGGGATCGACGCAAGGACCGTGCTCGTCACGACATCCGGGATCGGGGTCGGCAAGCGAGTGCGCGTGAACCTGCTGGGAGGCGACTGACGTGCCCTTCGAGGTCTTCGTGGCACTGAGGTTCCTGCGGGAGGGGCGAGCCCAAACGCTCCTGATCTTCGTCGGCGTCGGTGTTGGCGTTGGCGTCATGGTGTTCCTCTCTGCACTCATCAACGGGCTGCAGGCCAGCCTCATTCAGCAGACTCTTTCGACTCAAGCTCACGTCGTGGTGCGGCCAGAGGAGCGCGTGCCACGCGTGCTACCGGATCCGACTCGAGCAACCGTCGGAGCTAGCATCGAGAAGGGTGCCGAGCGAGTCGCACGCATCGACGCTTGGACGCCGGTTGCCGCCACCGTCGCGCGAGTGCCGGGCGTCGCAGCCGTGGCTCCTACGGTCGCAGGTTCAGCTTTTGCGCACCGAGGTCCGCTGAGCAGTGCCATCGCGCTGCGCGGCATCGATCCACAGAGCTACGATCGCATCGTGGATTTGCGCCAGAGACTGCAGAGCGGCCGCTTTGAACTGGTCGGAAACGAGGCGCTCGTCGGCACCGAGCTTGCCGTCGACATGGGAGTCCGGGTTGGCGACAGGCTTCGAATCCAGACCACGACGAATCGCGAAGACGTGGTACGCGTGGCCGGGATCTTTGACCTGGGGAACAAGGACGTCAATCAGCGTTGGGTGTTCGTTTCGCTGCGCGAGGCGCAGACGCTCCTCGACCTCGCGGGTTCTGTTTCCACCTTCGAGGTGCGCATCACGGATCCCTTCGCGGCTCCCGCTGTCGCAGAGGACGTTGCTCGACGGACTGGGCTGATTGCCGAACCCTGGACCGAGCTCAACCGGCAACTCATGGTGGCCCTCAAGTCGCAGAGCTCTTCGAGCGTGATGATTCAGTTCTTCGTAGTGCTGGCCGTGGCTCTGGGCATCGCCAGTGTCCTTGTCGTGAGCGTCGTACAGAAGTCTCGAGAGATTGGAATCCTTCGCGCCACCGGCACGACACTCGGGTCGGTGACGTGGATATTCCTCATCCAGGGGCTCGTTGTCGGCGCCGTCGGTTCCATCATCGGATCCGGGCTTGGAGCGCTGCTTGCCAAGATATTCGCTCAGATGGCCGTGAATCCCGATGGCAGTCCGACGTTTCCTGTGGATCTTGGCCCCGCCCTATTCACGCGCGCCGTCGTCGTGGCCGTGGGGGTGGGCCTGGCTGCGGCCGTCGCTCCGGCTCGGCGCGCCGCACGTTTGGATCCAGCCGTGGCCATCCACCATGCCTGACCCAATTCTGCGTCTTCGAGGCGTCCGCAAGACCTACGGTAACGGATCGGCGGTCCCCACCGAGGTGCTGCACGGCGTTGATGTGGACATCCGCGGCGGAGAGCTGACGGCGCTGATTGGTCCGAGCGGTTCGGGCAAGAGCACGCTCCTCAACATCCTCGGTCTGCTCGACCGCCCTTCGTCCGGAAGTGTTCAGATCGACGGTATCGAGACGGTGCCGCTCGGGGACGCAGCACTCACCGCCTTGCGCGGCGAGAAGATCGGCTTCGTCTTCCAATTCCACCACCTGCTTCCTGCGTTCAGCGCTCTGGAAAACGTGTTGTTGCCGGCCATGGCCCGGGCGCGCTGGCAAACCCGAGGCATGCGCGAACGTGCCAGAACTCTCCTCGCGGAGGTGGGGCTCTCGGACTGCGTGGGCCGGAAGGCGCGCCAGCTATCTGGCGGTCAACAGCAACGGGTTGCGGTGGCGCGTGCGCTCATGATGAACCCTCCCTTGCTTCTTGCCGACGAGCCCACGGGGAACCTCGACACGAACACGGCGGACCAGGTCTTCGCGCTGTTCCGACGCCTGCTCCTCGAGCGTGGAAGCGCGGCGCTCGTCGTCACTCATGACCCACGCTTGGCAGAGCGTGCCGATCGTGTCCTGAGCTTGGTGGACGGCCTCATCGTGTCGGATGTGACGCGGTAGTCGTTGAGGGGTGGTTCTCCGCAATACCAATTTCAGGGCCAGTTCAGGCCGCCGTTCGGCGAGTACACCTTGTTGGTCTTTGGGCGTCCCGGCGCGAAGCGTCACTCGTTGGCTTGCTTCCGACGTCTGCCCAGCGTCAAGGCGCCCACCAGCAGTCCGAGCGCGACCCAGCTCGAACTCGCTTCTCGACCAACGGGGACGCTGCAGCCGCAGCCCGAATCCTCGCCGGAGGACGAGGCCTCGGACGTCGACTCTCCACTACTCCCACTGAGCCCGCTTGTCGTTCTGCCGCCGCTCGCGAGCTCGGCTCCCGCCTGACCATCGCCGGGATTGCCGGCCCCGCCGCTCGAATCAGAAGCGGGGGGCGGCTCGATCGTGATCTCGTCGGCACCCGGATCGGGAATTGCCTCGTAGTTGGGCGTTCCACACTGCCCCTCCGTACAGGCAGCTCCTCCAGGGCAGACTGCACCTGCGCAAGCGTCCACACATTCTCCTTCGACGCAGGCGAAGCCAGCCGTACACTCCACCGATTCGCAGCCGGCGTCCACGCACTCGCCGCGTTCCGTGCAGCTGTCGCCGTCGTCGCAGCCGCTACAAGCGCAGCCGACGACGCAGACTCCGTTCTCGCAAACCTCTCCGATGCCGCAGACGACGCCATCGCACGGGGCGATACAGAGGCCGAGCTGCACGTTGCAGTACTGCCCAATCGGACACGTCACGTCCGTGCAGCCCCCCACGCACTGCCCAGACTGACAGATCTGGCCAGCAGAACACACGATCCCTTGGCATGCCCGCTCAATGCACACGCCGTTCTCGCACACCTCGCTCCCCTCACATCGAAATTCGCCAGACGTGCAGGAGGGGACGCAGCGGCCACGAAAGCAGATCTCTCGATCGGAACAGAGGTCAGGTGCACCGTCGATGACCCCGTCACAGTTATTGTCGAGGTTGTCACAGACCTCTGGGCTTGACTCGATTTGTGGCTCACATTCGAGGGTTCCGCCCGGTTGACACTCCGTCAGGCCGCCGCTGCACACCCCAGGTAGGCCAGTGTCACACGGCTCTCCGCCACCAACGCAGATGACGCCGCGGATCTCGAAGACCTTGTCGTTGAAATCGCCATCGTTGCCTCCCCAGCCCGTATCCCCAGCCCCCTCCCAGTCTTCGAAGGCGAGATAGTATACGTTGGCGTCGACGGTCGACGGATAGGAGAGCGCCATCTTCCAGTAGTCGGCGGCGCTGCACTGAGAGCAGAACGCATTGCGCTCGTATTCCGAGAAGTAGACCGCCACCGGTGTCGGGCTACTCGGATCGCCTGAGAAGTCCTTCATCAGCGCGAATCCGATCAAGCCCCCAGCATAGTTCGGGTTGTCCCTGATGTCACTGCTGCCGAAGGTCTCTCCGAGGGCAGCGCCGATGGGCACCAAGGGAAAGAGCTCGCTCTCCGTCGGTACGCGCGTGGGGTCGGCCTCGTCGACGTTGTACCAATTGATTCCGGCCAGGGCGGCTGCTTCGCTCAGTACCAGCGCACCCTCGAAATCGCAGAGTGGCGAGAACGCACCCGGCACGGCGCTCGCGTCGGAAACCGCATCGATCTGCTCTCCCTCTGCGTCGAAGAAGGACTGCAGAGACTGCTCGCTGCTGCTCGATGAAACAGCTGGAACGTCTATCCCGTTGGGCTCGGTGACTGCCGAAAATCCGGCGCGTGGGGTCGCATAGAAAGCAAACGCGAGGAGCAGCGGAAGGATTGATTTCGTCATCGTCGAGGCGTCGTCCAGCCAAGTGCTTGCGGCAGGGCTGCGTCCCATCCTCCCCCGGGGGCCGGTCGGGAGCAAGTGACGAGTGGATTACTGGTGTGGCCCTGTGCTCATGTTGAACACTCGGTGCCCCTTGGTCGGTTCTCAGGGTGGCAGTCTGGTTGTCGCATCCCGGACTCGGAATCACGTCGTTGCCGCCGCCCGCGGCACCGCTGGCGCCTCCCGATTCAGCCCCGGCTTTGGCTCTCGTCGCGTCATGCTCTCAATGTTGCGAAGTCGGCATCGGTGGAGGCGGCAACCACGTCGTTGAAGGCCATTGAGTCGGAGACATCCATGACCTCGGGATCGTCGTTGGTCTTCAGTGCGGCCTCTGCGTCTGTGCTGGTGGTGTCCGCGGACGGCCACAGGTTCCGGTAGAGGTTGCCGTCGCCCGCGTTACTCGGCCTGGAAGGTGGTCGGATCGAGCAGCGTCTCCCGCAGTCGCTTCGTGCCAGCATCGTTGTCCACGCGCGAGACCACCTGGGCCGGGCCGTCCGGCGCGCTCACAAGCAGCGGAATGCCCTCCTCATCCTCGGCGCTCTGCTCGACCTGTACGACATCCGTGATGGTGGAGGGCATGGCGGCCACCAATACCGCGACCTGGTCCACTGCGTTCTCAATGGAAGACTGCTTGGACGCCACCCACGACATGAACTCGTTCTCGGCAAAGCCCGACAAGTCTCCGGACAGGACATCGGCGCTGGTGTCGTAGGAGTATCCCGTGACCTGGACGTAGCGGAATCTCTGCGCAACGATGACGTCGGCCCAAGTGTCCAGCTGGCCATTGGGCAGCCCCATCGCTGCACCATCGGGCTTGGTGGTCCCGAGCGCCGAGATTACGACGATTCGGTCGGGTAGGGTGGGGTCCATCAGGTAGGCATCCGCGACGTCCGTCAGCGTTCCCCCCGACACAACGGTCACCGGACGAGACGGCTCGGAAAGCTGTTGCGACAACTCGATGATCAACCGAGCACCTTCCGACCCGTTGGGCTGGGTAGCCTCGATGTCCTCGTTCTCGGGACGTACCAGGGCGGGACTCTCGCTGACAACCGGATCAGGAATGCCTTGAAGGCCGCTCGCGCGGGCAGCGTCCACCATCTGCTGCCATCCCGTGGTGTTCTCGTCGATATCCGTCCATGGCCAAGCCGAGTTGATCACGATGGCGGCCAGCGAAGGTCCACCACTGTTCGCGAACAGGATCGCGTGTTCACCCTGCCAATTGTCGAAAGCACCGTCGTTGCACAGGATGATCGGATTGCGCTCGTCAACCGGGATTGGCCCTCTCGGCTCGTCCCAGCCCGCGTTCAAGGTGCCGCCGCACGCGGCCGTCGTGAGCAGAAGCAGGACGACTGGGCAAGACGTACTTTTGGCGAACCCTCGAAAGGACGCGAGTGGGGTCAGAGCCACGTCGAGAGTCGCCATCAATCCTTGGGTAGCCGAGAACCAGCGGCGAGGCGCTCAACGGCAGTCAGAGCAATGGTCATCACCTGCTATTGTCGGCAGTCGCGTGGATTTGCTACTCAGGACCGACTGCGTAGTCGATTCTTGGCATCCCGGCGCGGTCTGGCCCACTCCGGCCCGATGGTCTGGTTGGCTCGCGACGTCCACCTCGTCACGCGCAGCCCGCGACGCGAGTGGCAGTGTTCGAGCTGCCACGCTTGGCTGAGCACCGCCTGCTCTCGGTGGTGCCCGGCATGACCGAGGTTCGGGTCATCTCAGGATCGCGGTTGTCCGGCACAGAACCAGCGGATTCGGACCCATTCCGCGATGCCTTGCCGCGCCGGCCGCTCTCACGAGCGGCTCTTCCCTTGATCCTCGTGGGCGCATGCCACGGAGCGGGCCGAGCGCTCAGTCGTGGACGGTCGACACATGTCGACGAGGCCGCGTATCGAGGCGCGATGGAGCGGCTCAGGGTCATCAACCCCATTGATCGCGACTCTCCCGAGGTACGTCGACGCCCCGACATCCTCGAGGCCTATCACCACCGTCTCAAGCAAGAGACGCCCGATGCTTGCAAGCCCATAACCCCCGTCATCCAATCGGTTCGCGATGCCGGTATTGCTCGCCAGTGCGGTACCACCAGCGCTGTGTCGTGCGGGCTCACGACCGCCAGCGTTCTAGCATGACGAGCTCCTCCAGCGGGCGGCGGACCCTCGGCGGCGCGGTGCTCGCGCCGGAGGGATGGCCGAGCGGCGTGAAAGCGACGGGCTGAACTCCTTCAGGAAGCGCCAGAGTCTGGCGCGCGACCGCTGGATCGAATGCGCAAACCCAGCATGTACCGAGCCCGGCTTCGGTGGCCGCGAGCACCATGTGATCCATGACGATGGCGGCGTCCACGAGATAGTGATTCAGTCCGTCGGAGCGGCGTACCCAGGCCTCGCCGAGGACGCCGACCACGGCCAACACGAGCGGCGCTTCGACCAACCACGGTCCTCGAGGATACAGGCGAGAAAGCTCTTCTCGTCGCGGCGCGGTCTGTATCACGATGATGCGAAACGGTTGGCGGTTGCACGCGGTTGGGGCGAGGATACCCGCGCGCAAGACACGCTGCAGGAGCTCGTCGGGCACTGGGTCGGAGCGATACGCCCGCACGCTGTACCTGGTCTGAATCAGCTGATCGAAGTCCACGGGCGGCATGGTAACGCGCGGGCGCCACCGGGACAGGGGGGGCCTGTCGCTGGTGGCGGTCTTGAAGTATTTGTAGCTAGTTTTGCACCCCCTGGATTCTGCCGCAGCGGTGAGGCGACCCAAAAAGGTCTGATGCACTGACTGGGGGAGTAGGGGACCAGAGCTGGTCAGCACCCCTTAATGGAGCAGGCCACACCATCGTGCTCGTCGGCCGGCTACCAGC
>CAYRKE010000061.1:0-37143 GCA_964424695.1 uncultured Polyangiaceae bacterium | reverse complement strand
CAGCACCCCTTAATGGAGCAGGCCACACCATCGTGCTCGTCGGCCGGCTACCAGCGACTGCATCCCTACTTGAGAACGCGGTTTCGTTCTTCCTTGGCGCCCCTCAGACCGGTGACAGCCCGCGTGCCGCGCGTATGCTAGAGGAACTTGCGGAACCGTGTTGCGACGGACTTGGAGTATACTATGAGAAACTTGGCGGACCGTGTGTGGGCCGTGGCGGTGGTGGCTGCAGTTGCTTGCTCTTCCGAGCAGGGCTCCGAGCAGGGCGGAACCACCGGCGGGTCGCTCACCGGTGGTTCAACGGTGAGCGCGACCGCTGTGGGAGGCTCGGGGGGCGGCGGGCTGGGCGGAGGTTCGCCGCTGGGTGGCGCTCCGGCATCGGGCGGGATCGGCACCGGCGACCCGCAGGCGAGCGGCGGCGTGCCGACGGGAGGGATTAGTTCCATGGGGGGCGTTCCGACCACTGGAGGAAGTGGTCCCATGGGGGGCGCTCCAATCACCGGAGGAAGCGATCCCACAGGGGGAGTGCCGACCAGCGGCGGGGGAATCAGCGGGAGCGGCGGCGCATCGAACAGCGGCGGCATCGGACCGTCCGGCGGTGCCCAGAGCAGTGGCGGGAACCCCTCCGCGGGAACCGGCGGCACAGGCGAGCCCCAGCTGGGCGGCGCAGGCGGCACTGGCGGCGATTCCCACGCAGCGGGCACGGCGGGCACGGCGGGCACGGGCGTTGTGACCGTCACCGGGGGAAACACGGGGTTCTACGAGCTTCCGCCGCCTGACCAGTGTCACGACATCCACTATCAACCGTGGTCCGACGATCCCACGACTGGTTGCGTGGAAGGCAACCCGGACAGTGTGTGCGGTGGGAAGTGTCAGACCGCTAGCGTGTGCGAGGACACGTCGGGCAAGCCAAACGCGGATGTCGAGTACATGTGCCAGCGCAACCTGCTGTTCAGTCCTGAGATGGAGCAGGCAGTGATCGACGATGGTCTGGAGGGCTTCCACTACGCGGTGGTTGGCCATGACCCCGACCCGGGGGGCATTGATGGCGACGCGCATAGCTGCTGCCAGTGCTACCAGCTCGTCTACGCGTACCCGAGCCCCAACAACGATAGCCAGGCGTTGGTCGATCCCAACAACAAGCAATCTCCCGAATCAGCCATCCCCCTCCCGCCACCGCTCATCGTGCAGTCATTCAACACGGCTGCCACCCCTACCACCTTCGACGTCTACATGCCTGCTGGGGGCATGGGTGCGAACAACGGGTGCTTCCCCGTGGGCAGCGCACCAGGCGCCGGATCTGGAGAGTACATGTACACGAGCTACCCGCCGGATGGTCAGCCGGGTAGCGGTGGGGTGAAGCCGGCGAGCCTGTATTCGGAGTGCAAGACCACCACGCAGTGGGTCACCGAAGAATCGCTGACCTCCGCTGCGTGCGTCGAGAAGACCACGGAGGCCTGCGACCAGCTCTCCTCGAACATCCCGGGCCTGACGGAACAGGCTCGCAGTGGTTGTCTCAAGGCCAACAGCATCGAGAGCTTCTACCACCTGAACTGGTCGGTGTACGCGATGCGGGTCGAGTGCCCCGAGCACCTGACGCGTGTCACGGGCTGCAAGCTCGCGGCGCAGGCCGACGTGAAGCCGGTGAAGCCCGACGTGAAGACAGCAGCCCAGGCGGCCGCGGACCCTGACTTCTGGTCGCGGACGAGCAGTAGCAACAACCTGTATGAGACGACAACCATGGAGGACTGCTGTCGTCCGACCTGTGCTTCCTATAGTAATATCTCCAGTTTCGGATTGGTCACCGACCCGCAGTACCGGTCCTTCTACAATTGCGACGTCAACGGCGTGCCCTGGACGCAGCCTGAGTAGTCATGGCAGCGCGCCTGCTCACCCACGAACCGGCGTGCGCCCTTGCACGAGCTTGTCGAGAATGTCGCTGCCGCGGCGTGCAACCGGGGCACCTGGCCGTCCACGAGCCGCGCCCCGGCAGCCAAGCGCATGCCGTTCAGTAGTAGTGAAAGTGTGCGTCCTGCAGAGACCACCGCTCGGGTGAGGGCCGACCCCCTCTTGGCCTTCGTGGGACGCGGCGGATCAGGTCGTGTCCGATCGCCGGTGTGGGTGGGGCGTTCGACGCGTCGGAGAAGCGCGGTGGCACGACGCAACGCGCCAGCCCAGGGCCTGAGCCACTGGTAGGACGCGACGCCAGTCGCGCACGTCATTTGGGGCGGACCTGCTCTTTGGTATAGGCTGGCCCGGCTTCGGCCGGGGTCCAGCCGGGCGCCTGGCGCATGAGCGGAAGATACGTGGTTCGAGGCACAATGCCGCAGTAACTGAGCGAAATTGCAGGATAGATCGAGATGGATGCGATGAAGCGGCAACTGGTGGGCGGACTGCTACTGGCTTCCTGCGTCGGTATTCCTCTGGCCTCATGCGACACGAAGAGCTCGTGCGAAGAGACCCTGACCTGCAAGGATGGCGCTGCGGAAAGGGCAGGCCAGGCGGGAACTGCGGGGAGCGCCGGTCACGCAGGCGAAGCGGGGGACACTGCCAACCTGGGTGACGCAGGCAGTGCTGGCGATGCGGGAAACTCCAGCAGCCTCGCGGGTACGAGCGGCTTTTCGGGTGCTGCTGGCGAAGCCGGCACGGCTCCGAATTCCAGTGGGGGCGGGTCTTCGGGTCAGGCAAACAGCGGAGGCTCGGTCGAGCAGGGGGGGATTGCTGGGAGCCTTCCTCCACCGTCTGCGAGCGCAGGTTCTGGCGGGGGCGGCGCAGGTGGTACGGCGGGGACTTCGGGTTCCGAGCCAGGAGGTGGCACGAGCGGCTCGGCGGGCAGGTCAACGGCGGCGTGCAGCGAGAGCTGCAGCGAAGCGACGCCGGTCTGTGACACTGCGCGCGGCGAATGCGTGGAGTGTCTGCGCGCCGAGGATTGCATCGACTCGGAGCGCCCCCTCTGCAATGCGGGTAGCGGGCGCTGTGTGGGGTGCTTGAGCGAAGAGGATTGCACCGATCCGACGCGTCCTGCGTGCGACGAGGCGTCTGGGGAGTGCGTGGAGTGTATCGAAAGCGAGCATTGCGGCCCGGGATTGCTGTGCGACGTTCAAGTTCGCACGTGCGCGGAGTGCCTCGATGCCGGCGATTGTCCCGCAGAGCGTCCGGTGTGCGGCGCTGACGGCGAATGCGTGGAGTGCCTCGACGCCAGCGATTGCCTGGACGAGGCCCGCCCGTATTGCGATGAGGCGACAGCCGTCTGCGTCGAGTGTCAGGGGGCGACCGATTGCGACAGCCCGGGCGCGGCCGTCTGCGGAGAGGACTCTGCGTGTGAGCCGTGCACCATGGACGTCGAGTGTGCTGGTTTCGAGGAGCTCGGGGTCTGCGAGCGCGGGCAATGCGTGGAGTGCCGGACCAGCGAGGATTGTCTCGACCCGACCGCTCCGCGCTGCCTCGACAACGTCTGCTCCCCCTGTGACACCAGCAACGATTGCGTTCATCTTGCGGCGACCGGTCTCGGGGTTTGTGACCCTGCCCAGGGGGCGTGCGTGGAGTGCACGGGTCTCGAATACGAGTGCGGTGAAGGAGCGGATGGTCCGTTCGTCTGCGACTCGCTCAGCCGGACCTGTTCGGATCGGTCCGAGGGTACCGCCGGCTTGTGCCAGCAGTGTGTCTCCGACGCGGAGTGCAGTGCCGGACAGCGCTGCATCCTGCAGCAGTTCGAGGCGCACGACGTGGGGTACTTCTGTCTCTGGGCGCTCGGAGACACGGAGCACGGTGCTCCGGCGGACTGTTTTGCTGGGGGGCGTCCATACGTGAGGAAGCTCGACGATGTGGTGAGCATCGACGGCATCCAGCTAGACGCTTGTGGGCTACGTGCCAGCACCTGCCTCGCGAAGCAGGAGTTCAGTGCCAAGGACTGCGCGCCTGGCTCCGGGGGTGCGGGTGGCGCGGGTGGGGCCGGCACGCAACCAGGAAGCGTCGAGTGTGGGTTTGCGGAGCCGCCGGGGGTCGAGTTGGTGGATGCCGTCTGCGTCCAACCCCCAGGGTCGTCGCTGCACCTCTGCTCGATGAGTTGTCTGAGTGACGCCGATTGCCCCGGGGTGAGCGCCTGCAACACGGGAGTTGCAGAGTGGTACTGTGAGATTTGAGCCAGTCGCCGGGGTTCTCCGCACGCAGGGTACGTGAGCACCGGAAGCGCGGCGCAACGAAGCCGGACGCCGAGATTGGCGGGCGTCCTCTCAGACAAGCCTCCGGCAGGAGTGCTAGCCGCCGCCCAAGCTGTGCTCCACGAGGATTTTTACCCCCAGGATCAGGAGTACGACCCCTCCCGCGGCGTCGAGCTTCTGACCCAGGGCCGCTCCGCAGCGCCGACCAGCGAATAGTCCCAGGGCACTCAGTACAGCCGTCACCACCCCGATCGTGAGAAGCGAGGTCCCGAAGGGCGCACCGAGCATCGGCAGGGTGATGCCGACGGCAAAGGCATCGATACTCGTCGCGATCGCCAGTACCAACATGACCCGGAAGCCAAAGAGGCTTTCGTCGCAGCACTGGGGCTCGTCCCCGTCGTGGGCGCCTCGTGCCTCCCACAGCATCTTTCCTCCCACGATGCTGAGCAGCGCGAACGCGATCCAGTGGTCCCAGGTCTGGACGAGACTACCAACCGACGCGCCAATGAGCCAGCCGCAGAGCGGCATTAGCGCCTGAAATCCGCCGAAGAAGAGCGCTACGGTCAGTACGTGGCGCGGACGTATCGCTGATACGCTCATGCCTCGAGCTGCCGAGACTGCCGTAGCGTCCATGGCAAGGCCAACGGCCAGCGCGAGGAGGGAACCAAACGTCAAGGAACGTCACTCCTCGGTGGCGTCGGGGAATTACCGCAGCGTAGGACCCGACAGTCCGTGACCACGGATCCGCAAGCAAAGTCGCCCTCGAGAACCGGGAGTTCGACCAGCAGCTGAAAGTCGAAGGCCACGACCACCGTCAGGGCGGGGGGACTCAGCTTGGGGAGCATGGCGTCGTAGATCCCTTTGCCGTATCCGAGCCGATGCCCGCGCGGATCGGCGGCTAGCGCAGGAACGACCACCACGTCGATGTCGCCCCGGTTCGCGGCGGGTCGGGTCGGGTCGGGTTCGGCGAAGCCGCGACCTCGAGCCATGAGCTCAGCAGGGTCGATGACCTCCCGGAACCCTGTGACGTAGTTGCCGTCACCCGACGGGTCCATGAACGGGTAGTACAGTCGCTTGCCAGCGCCGCGCAGCGCGGCATCGAGCGGCCGAAGGTCCACCTCTCGCTTTTCCAGCATGGGGGCGAACAGGGCGATGGCCGCGGCTCCTCGCACCTCGGGGAGCTCCCGGATGTTCTGGACGACGCGCAGAGACCGCAGGCCATGGGCCGCTTCCGGAAGGGCGCTCCTCAGCCGCTTCATTCGCCCACGTAGGGCGCGCTTGGCGCTGATGATGACGTCGAGCTCGGGGAGTTCCGGCATGGCTCAGGTCCCACCATGCCGCGATTTGGCCAGCGCGCAAGCGAAGGGGCCGAGCCCCATTTCGCGTTGTGTGGTGGCGCCCGCGAGAGTAGTCTGACGCCCCCCCAATGATCCCGGTTCTTGCGGTTGTCCCTGCTTTTCAGGCCGAACCTTGTGTGGGCGAAGTCGTGCGGTCGCTGCTCGCCACCGGAGCGTTCGGTCCTGGGGTTCTCGTGATTGACGATGGTTCCTCGGATGGAACGGGAGAGCTGGCCCGCGACGCAGGCGCCGAGGTGATTCGGCACCCGAGCAACCGAGGCAAGGGGGCAGCACTCCTCACCGGGCTCCACCATGCTCACGACCGGGGGATCGAGCTCATCGTCACGGTGGATGCCGACGGCCAGCACCCAGCGGCGCAGGCTGAGCGGCTCGCCACCCACGACGCCCCCAAGGATGCGCTGGTCTTGGGGACGAGGGATCTCGCTCGAGCTGGTGCCCCCTGGCCCAATCGCTGCTCCAACGGGATCTCCAACTTCTTTCTGAGTCGGTTCAGTGGCGTTTCCTTGCGTGACACCCAGTGCGGTCTTCGACGCTATCCGGTTGCTCAGACGTTGGAGCTTGGTGCTAGAGACTCGGGCTATGCCTTCGAGGCCGAGGTGATCCTCCGCGCGGCGAAGAAAGGTATCCAGATCGTTCAGGTCCCGATTGTCGCAATCTATCCTCCAGAGCGAGATCGGCTGACCCACTTCGACTCCCTACGGGATCCTTGGCGCATCGTGGGGCGCGTACTTCGGACGTGCTGGGAGGAAGGGCGGGCTGGCAGATGACGGGCTCGAAGGATGTGGCTCCGGCTCGCAGGGGCGGAGGAGCCCCGGGGTGGCGGCGGCGGGTACGTCGGGTTGGTGGGTGGGTGCTAGGCGTTGGGTTCGTTCTGGTCGCGGTGATGAGCGGACTGCACCTGTGGATCGGGGCTCGGGCCTCCCTGACGCCACCCAAGGTGAAGGTGCCCTCGGCGGAGCTCCGTCGACGCAGTGGGACGCTCGGGTTCGGTGAATCCTTCGTCGTCAGGAGGGGAGCGCTTCGCGAGGTCCACTTGCGCGGCAGCCCCGAGGAGATCGGATACGCACATGCCCGCCTCTTGCGCGACGAGATGGTGAAGAACGAGGGAGTGCTCTACGGGGCACTCGAGCGCTACGTGCCCACGCGGCTTCTGCGCGCCCTGCTGTTGGATGTTGCGCAGTGGCAGTACAGTACCGTGGATTTGGGCATGGACAGCGGCCGTAAGCTAGAGATTGCGGCGCAAGCTCTGGGGTTCCAGCCGGATCCGTACCGCTCGTGGTTCGACACATACCAACGGTTCGTCTACCTCTCTGCGCTCTACGACATCTCACTGTCCTTCGAATACTCGCCACTCATTGGCTGTACGACGTTCAGTCTGCTGGGAGACAAGACCAAGGACGGACATGTTCTTCTCGCCAGGGCCTTCGATTTCGAGGTGAGCGACATTTTTGATAGCGAGAAGGCGGTGTTCTTTGTCGAGGAAACGGGGATGATTCCCTTCGCATCCGTGGCCTGGCCGGGGCTCGTGGGAGTCGTGAGTGGCATGAACGTCGACGGGCTAGCGGTCGTCGTTCACGGTGGGCGCGCTGGCGAGCCCGCTCGTCATGGTGAGCCTGTGGTTCACGCACTGCGGCGCGCTCTGGGCACGTGTCGCAATACCGCTGAGGCGGTGGCAGCTCTGGCCGCGGGTGAACCCATGGTCTCCCATATCGTGATCGTTACAGACGCCCTGGGAGACACCCGAGTGCTCGAGCGCGTGCCGGGACGGCTACAGCACGACTATCGCCTGCCCGGTGCGGCAGTGGTCACCAATCACTTCATCGGGCCATCGGCAGACGACCCAAAGAATCAGCGGGTACGGCGAGCAACCTCCACACTGGCGCGCGCTGCGAGTGGCAGCCGCGCCCTCAAGGAACTCGAAGGCAAGGCCGATGCGGCCGACGCGGTGAGACTGCTGCGCGACCGACGGTCGGGCAGTGGAGCCCCTCTCGAGCTGGGGGACCGGGCTGCGATCGACGCGCTGATCGCCACCCACGGTGTGGTCATGGACGCCACGGATCGCGTTCTGTGGGTGAGCGAGGGGCCCCACTTGCTGGGGCGCTTCGTGGCCTTCAATTTGCCGCGCCACTTCACCAGTGGCGCCGACGCGCCGGTCGCGTTCGACGAGGCGCTCGACACCGTGCCCGCCGATCCACTCCTCACGAGTGGTGCGTATGCGCGATGGAAGACAACTCAAGTCCCTTCTCGTTTCGCGCCCGAAAGATCGAGCACCCAGTAGCATCCTGGTCGCACGTCGGAATGACCTGCGGAGTCTTGCCGCCCCCGTGGGTCACGTGGACGTGCGTTTCATCCTCGTTGGAGCGTTCGCGAGCAGCACCCCTCGACGCGCGGAAACCCTATTCGACCAGCGTCTTCTCGAGCACGATGAACTCGAGGTCTGACCGCTTCGGCAAGCCAAATCGCGGATTGCCATAGGGGAAAGGTTCGCGGAGGCTCGTCCTCTGATAGCCGCGCCGCTCGTACCAGCGAATCAGTTCCTCCCGCTGGATGAGGACGGTCATTCGAGTCTTGGTCGCCGCGAATGTCGCGCGCGCGCAGTGCTCGGCCTGTTCGAGCAGTTGGCGGCCCAGACCTGTTGCCTGCTGGTTCGGGCGGACCGCCAGCATCCCAATGTAGGCCGTGGATTGTCCCTCGTCGTGGACGTGGACACAGCCAACCAGCTCACCCTTGCGTCGCGCCAGCACCAGGCGCGACGCGGGATTGTGGACGATCGCCAGGACTTCCTCTTGGTCCGTGCGCTGTCCATCCAGGATGTCCGCCTCGGTTGTCCAGCCCGAACGGCTCGCTTGTCCGCGATAGGCGGACTCCACGAGCGGGACCACTTGGGACGCATCAGCGGGCGTAGCGCAGCCGAACTCTAGGTCTTGGCTCGACAAGGGGCGAGACTCTAGTGCCCATCGAGCCCCTTGTCCAGGGCCATGACAGGAGCGTCATCACGCCTCGGCCGAAGCGGGGCGCTCCTTCAACAGTGCTCCTTCAACAGTGCTGGGGTGACGGTCGCGGAAGACGCCGGAAACGACCCAGCTCCGGGGTCGCGACCCCTTCTCTGACTGGAATTCTGCACCTGGAAACGAAGGGCGGGAGGGGTGACCCAGCAAACGTTGCTGAGCCACGGTTGTTGAGCCAGGAGGGGAGACACTGTGTGCGACGGAAACACAGCATTTGAGTGAGTTCTAGGCCAGACGAGTCACATTCGGCCGTGCTAAGCGTATTCGCAAGCCCTGCACTCGGAGGGCGTTTGCAGAGAGCCATTGACAATGAGTAACGAATCACGATCCAACACCGTGAAGTTTGCGTCCGGCGAGTCCATTCCGCTGGAGCTCCACAAGGTTCGCGTAGTCCAGAAGCTGTTCCTTCATCCGATCGAGCAGCGGCTCAAAGCGATGCGAGCTGCGGGCTTCAACACGTTTCAGCTCAGCACGAGCGACGTGTTTCTGGATATGCTCACCGATTCAGGCACCAACGCGATGAGCGACAACCAGGTTTCGGCGATGCTACGCGCCGACGATGCCTACGCCGGGTCTCAGAGCTTTACGCGCATGCAGGCCGCGGTGCAGGAGACGTTCGGTACCGAATACGTCCTACCGGTGCACCAGGGGCGGGCAGCCGAGAACATCTTGTCGCGTGCGTTCATCAAGCAGGGCGACGCCATCCCGATGAACTACCACTTCACCACCACCAAGGCTCACATGGAGCTCAATGGTGGCAAGCTCTTCGAGCTCTACACGGACGAAGCGCTCAAGATCAAGAGCGATTGCCCGTTCAAGGGCAACATCGACATCGAAAAGCTCCAGCTACTCATCAAGCGTTATACCCCTGCACACATCCCATTCATCCGTCTCGAGGCATCCACCAATCTCATTGGTGGGCAGCCATTCTCCATCGAGAACATGCGGCAGGTGCGACGGATTGCCGACGAGCATGGGATCATGGTCGTACTCGACGCGAGCCTCATCGGAGAGAACGCCTACTTCGTCAAGCAGCGTGAGAAGGAGTTCGCCAATAGCTCAATCAGTGACATCTTGCACATGATGTGTGGCTTGGCTGACCTGGTGTACTTCTCGAGCCGCAAGGTTAGCTCCACTCGTGGGGGGGCCATCTGCACGAACCGCAAGGACCTCTACCTCAAGGTGCGCGACTTGGTGGTGCTCTTCGAGGGCTTCGTGACCTACGGTGGCATGTCGGTTCGCGAGATCGAGGCTCTGGCGGTCGGTATGCAGGAGACGACCGACGAGACGGTCATCAGCCAGTCCCCATCGTTCATTGCGCATCTTGCTCGCAAGCTCGACGAACGCGGGATTCCTGTAGTTCTACCGCCGGGTGCCCTTGGCTGTCACATCGACTGCATGGGATTCTTGCCGCACGTCCCCCAGTCACAGTACCCAGCTGGGGCACTCGCCGCCGCCCTGTTCATCGCGTCGGGCGCTCGAGGTATGGAACGTGGAACGATTTCGAGTGTGCGCGACGATCAGGGCAACGATGTGCTTGCTGACGTCGAGCTTCTACGTCTGGCATTCCCGCGACGAGTCTTCACGTTGTCCCAAACCGAGTATGTTCTCGACCGCGTCACCTGGCTCTACCAGAATCGTGACCTCGTCGGCGGACTCCGTTTCGTGGACGAGCCCGCGGTGCTCCGCTTCTTCATGGGGCGATTGGAGGCAGTGAACGACTGGCCCGAGAAACTCGTTGCGAAGTTCCGCGCTGACTTCGGCGACAGCCTCTAGACAGCTCCAGATTGATGCTGCAGCGCCGCAAGGCGAGGCCGGCCGTAGGAGCGGGCGGTGCGTCCCGGAGTACGCGAGCACGCACCGCAACGGCCAACGATGCATCTGCGGATGCTGCAGCCTCCAGCTGGACTTGTTCAGAACAACGGTTACGGCTCTCGAACGCGGTGCTTGTTGCGACAAACGGGGCGCTCTCACTGGGAAGCGCCCCATCTCCGGTTTGCCCATTCAGTCAAGGTTGAATGGGACTGTATGCATGTGCTCCTTGCGAGGGGACCGGCCGCGGCCGGGCATCGTGGGCGAGCAGACCATCGGAGCGGGGGATATCGTGAGAACCTACCCACGATCGCCGCGCAAGAGGGGAATGAGGCCGTGATTGATTGGGAAGTGACTCGGTCCGAGGAGCGTCACCCGAGCGGTTTGGACATGACGACATCACAGTTCTTGCCGATGGGGGGCTGTTCGAGCGTAACGAAACCAGCAGAGCGATAGAGGGCAATCGCTTCCACCAACACGGACGCGGTTTCGAGGTGGAGCTCCGAGAAACCGCGGCGCTGGGCCTCGTTGATTGCCGCATGCAGCATTCGTCTGCCAAGTCCGTGGCGCCGGTGACTAGGCGCCAGGTACATTCGGCAGAGCTCCGCAATCGAGTCGGTGACTCGAGCCAGTGCCACGGTGCCGACGATCTCATCGCCGCAGGTGAGCACGAGAAATGCTCCCCCGCGGCCAGCATAGTGCCCGTCGAGGTCACCGAGGTCGGCGTCGGTCGTCGACAAGTCCGCGACGATACGATACTCGGCAAGCACGCTCGCGATCAGCGACCAGACTGACTCGAAGTCGGCGTTGGTCGCCTCGCGTAGCACGTAGGGATCCGGGAACGACATGGTCTTGAGCTTACGCCGGTTGGCGGCGTTTGGGGAAGCCGACGGCGGGTATGCGAGGATGCGCCAGCTACGCGCTGCAGCGGCGCGGGGCACAACGAGGACCACGTCGCTGAGGGAAGTGGAACGGCGGATTCTGCTTATTGGCGGGCGTTACGCAGCGTTTTTCGGGTTTCGCCGTCGGATGAAGCCGAGGCCTAAGAGGCCGAGGGCTAGCGACCACGTGGTGCGCTGTGGCGCGCGTGCGGGGACGACGCAGCCACAACCTGAATCGGACTCATCCGACTCCGGGAAGGTGGTGTCCCAAGCCGAAGCGTTCTCGTTCCCCGAAGCTCCCCCCTCACTCGAGGTGGAGTCGCGGTGGCCGGATGGTCGATACACGCCTCCGGTCGATTCCGTCTCCCCGTTTTCTGCCTCCCCCGCCGACTGCGCCGCTCCTCCGCTGGCCGACGTGCTGCCGTTTCCGGTGTTTCCACTACCCGCACCACCAGAATCCTCGGTCGCCCCGTCCGTTGAGGACGTGCCGCCGGTGGAACCTCTTCCGCCCGTCGAGTTCCTTCCGCCCGTGGTCTCCGTTACCTCGGCGCCTCCGCTCGTCGCGCTGCTCCCTCCGGTGGATGGCTCCCCCCCCGAGGCCTGTTCGCCAGCGCTGGTGCCGGCGGAGTTGGTCACACCGGAGCTGGCGCCGCCGCTGGTGGCTCCGCCCGACTCTGCTCCCGCGCTGCCACTCGTTCCGCCCGTGCCCGACGTACCACCGGTTGCGCCGCCCAGGTCGGTGAAGTCGAGTTCGAGCGAGTAGCTTCCCGTTTCGTTGACCTGATAGGAATCAACCACCACCACGTAACTGCCGGGCGCCAGATCGAGGGCGACCTGCGAGCTTGGGGTGCCATGGGTGGCGTCGTCGTTGCAGGCGAGCTGGGAGCCCGACCCGCAGGCGTCGGAGCTCATCACCATGAGCACGGGATCATTCCCGGATGCGGTCGCCTGGAGTGAGGCGTTACCCGTGAGGGTGAAGGAGTAGGCGACGTCGGGCCCATCGCTGCGGCTACAGCCCGCTGCGGGGCTGAAGTCGCTGCTCTCTCTATTCATGCTGCCCGTGTAAGATCCGTCGATCGGCTCGATGGCGTGAGCCTCCTCGCACGGGTTGGTGACGCACGCATTGGCTTGGCAGACGAGGTTTCCCGTGCACCCGCAGTCGGCGCAGCAGCTGCCCTGTTCGGCGGCGGCGCATACGCCATCGCCGCAACTGCAGAACGGCGCAGAGGCCCCTGAGTCACATAGGGCTTCGGTCGCGCGGAACACGTAGGTGCTGCTTTCCCCGGCGCAGTCCCCTTGGAGCTGGCTACAGACGTTGACCACGTTGCAGTTGCCGTTGGGCACGAAGTCCGCGACTCCGCTGTTGAAGACGCCGACTAGCTCTCCGGTCGCCTCCGCGAACACGCCGGAGCCGGAGTTGCCAGCGAAGGTGTCGAAATCCGCAACGAATTGGTTCAGGGTTCCGCTCCCGGCATCGACGAGCTCGGCTCCGTCAGTGATCTTCATCGGGATTCCGGAGGGGAACCCTGCCAACCAGAGCGAGGTGCCGAGGTCGAGCGCTGTGGCGTCCGCGCGGACAGTCGCCGGCGTGTGTCCGGTTGCGGGACGGTCGAGTCGGGCAATGGCGAAGTCTGGGATCATCCCGAACCCGTTCTCGTCGAAGTGCTGCACGACCAGCTCAGAACAGCTGTAGATGTCCTCGCCGGTCAGGGGGTGGAGCGTCGTGGAGTCTTCCATGCGGAAGTCGAAGGCGAACGTGGTTTGGTCACAATCGGTCTGGCTCGTGATGCAGTGCCCCGCCGTCAGAACGAGATCCGGAGCGATGAGTGTCCCGCTGCAGAAGGCCGCGATGGGTTGCTCGCGGAAACGCTCAGTGCTGCACAGGTTCTCGTATTCTCCGAGGGGCGCCGAATACACCGCGACGTTGTTGGGGTCCGCGAGACTCACGCTGTCTTTAACGAACATCGCCACGACTGCGCTCATGGCCAGCTGAACCCGAGCAGCGTCCTCGTGCTCGAAGACCTCATCGCGGTCGTCCTCGCCGTAAACAACCCGCGACGAATCGGTTCCGAGTGGCCCGGCGGTTTCCCTGGGCATTGAGTCACAAGCGAAGGCAGCTAATCCCGGCAACAATAACCAGCGAGCTATGTGCATGATGTAGAAGTGTCCTGTGCCCCCCTCGGGCAATTCTCGGAAGTATTCCACACACGTCGGTCCGCGCTCGCGTCTCGACACACCGACCGCTCGCGTCGGGTTCAAGCTTCAAGCGTGGTTCTGACGTTGTCGGGCGTTCTGCCCCACGTTTCCCGGCCTTTCTGCAGCCCGGGTGACGGGGCTGGCCAGTTGGGCGGCCAACGGCCAGGGTAGGTGGTGGCGCGCGTGCTCCCCGTCGGCGGTTCTTCAATCCAGTGAAGCATCCCAGCTCGGGCTCACCAACGGGGCAACCAACCGAGTGAAGAACCGTGTTGGGGTCCAGGGCGTAGGTGACCCTGGCGTTCGCGGCTCGGTGACAGGAGCCTACTTCGGGGGAGGTGTCGGATTGGGTGCGACTTGGTTTGCTGCCGAGATGTGGTTCGGCGGCACCGCGAGGCAGAACGCCAGCGCGTGATTGGGGGACGGGCAGCGGCGAGAGGCAACGGCCCCAGCCGCTGCGTGCACGTCGCTGCTTGTTTGCCAGGCGTTGCGGTGGCCGCTAGTCTGGAGGGGTTGTGCCTGGCTCACCCGGCATGAGGACGATGGCACGTGATGCCGCATTGGCTGCGTGCCAAGCACGCGTTGGAGCAAGGCTTGGCGATGGCTGGACTCTCGAGGCCCTCATTGGTGTCGGGCGCACGACCGCGGTGTATCGGGCGACTTCCAACGCCGGTGGCGAGTCGGCCGTCAAGGTTCTGCACCCGCACTTGGCGAGCCATCTCGATCTCCGAGCGAGGTTTCTTCGCGACGCATACCTCGCGAACAAGATCGAGCACGTGGGTTCGGTGAAGGTGCTGGCGGACGGTCTGGACGAGGAGTGGGGGGCATACCTCGTTCTGGAACTGCTCCGGGGCGCGTCAGTGGTCTCTCATGCTCGACCCCACGCTGGTCGTTTGCCGGTCAAGCTCGTATTGCGGGTTCTGGATCAACTCTTGGGCCTCCTCGAGAAGGCTCATTCGGCGGGGATCCTGCACCGAGAGATCAAACCCGAGCACGTCTTTCTCACGGATGACGGCACCGTCAAGCTGCTCGACTTCGGCATCGCTCGGCTCGCCGAGGGGGTGGCGATTTCCCCGACCGCGCCCGAACCCCTCGTGGGGGATCCTGCCTTCATGGCTCCCGAGCAGGCCATGGGCCATGCCGACGAGGTCGACGCACGCACAGACATCTGGGCAGTGGGGGCAACGGCCTTTGCGCTGCTGACCGGTAAAGACGTTCACGCAGGCGTCGCCCCTTTGGAAGGGGCGGAAGCGGCCGCGACTCGACGGGCGCCGTCTCTGGGGGCCGTCGTTGAGGCGCCCGTGGCGCTCGTGGAGCTAGTCGACACGGCGCTCGCTTTTGAGCGTGAGCATCGATATCCGAGTGCTACGGTGATGCGCCGGGCGCTACGCGGCGCTGCGACGGAGCTTCAGACCCTACGCTCCAGTATTCGTCCGGGGCCGCACCGCGCTTCGAGTCTGGCACCCGAGGTCCGCGGCTACGTGCTCGCGAGCGCCTCGTCTGCCGGAATGCGCGGCGCCCCCGAGAGCCAGCACTCCTCCACACTGGTGTCGCAGGGGCCGGCGGGCACGGTGGCAAGCCCGGAGCGACCGGGGACAGTGGTGTCGTCGCAGGGACCGACGGGTACGGTGGCGGCCAGGGAGCGACCGGGCACACTGGTGTCGCAGACGGATCTCGGGGCGGCTGCGCCGCTCGATTCTCCGGGAAAACCAGTGTCGAGGCAGGCGAAATCGCCAGAATCGGGTGCGGAGCCTGCTGGCCCGCCTCGAGTCGCCTCCCCCACGCATGGCGAAGAGGAACTGGAAGCTCTGCGCAATCTGTTCGCCGAATTCGAATGTGTCTTGAGGACCCAGCATCGGTTCTCGCGTCATCACGCGGAGGCGAGCGAGCCGTTCCGGCTGCTGTTCGGCGCGCTGGATGCGCTGCTTGCCCGTTGCCGCGGTCTGCTGGCCTGGCAAGTCACTCCGACCTCGTTCGTCGCTGGTGACGTGACCCTCTGGCAGCCTGCGGTCCCGTTCGACCGGGTCGTATCCCAACTCTACGCCGAGGGAGTCCGAGCCTTAGGTATTGGACCCGGGATCACTGGGGGCGAGCTGGGAGAGCTGCTTGCCCTCATCGCTGCGGACCGAGCTACCGAGATGGATCCCGAGGACGACCATGTGACGCTGCTCTGGGATGCTTCTCTGCCGCATGTTGGCTGGAGCAGCATCGACGGGCTGGGGGCGCCCGGCGAGGGGGAGCGCGTCGAACTCGAGGCAGCCGCTGAGCGTGTCGTCCAGCTTGCGCGGTTCGATACGGGCCAACAGCTGGAGGAGCAATGGGCGGAAGGTCGAGCGAGGCAGGCCAGTCAGCCCATCGCCCCCCTGTTGCAGCGACTAGCGCCGTGGGTCGAGGATGGGACTCGGGCTGAAGGTGGGAGCTTTGCCGGGCGAGGTCAGGTCGAGCAAGGAGACGCTGAGCGCTGCACCCTTGGCGCTTCCCAGCGCGCATCGACTGCTGAGGTGGCGGCGACCGAGCTGCTGCAATCGCGTCTGCGTCCGTCGCTGGAGACGCTCGGCCACGACTTTGCCGTCGCGATGGTGTATGCGCTTCGGGCCGTCACGGTGGGGGGCAAAGCAGACGCGCTCGTGAGAGCGCTTCGCTTCTGGATCGAGGAGCTTGCGGCCGCAGCACCCGCGAGGGCGCTTGACCTAGTGAGCGCTCTTTTGGGCGCTGCGGCCGGCATGGATGGCAGCGCGGAAGCGGGTGAGGCTGGCTCCGTTCTCGTATCCTCGGTCCTTTCGAGTGATCTGCTGGCGCTCGTTCTCAAGGGCGTTCTGGCATCGGGAGCCAGCGAGGACCATTGGCTCGAGAAACTGCGGGCGCTTCTCGAGGGCGCCGATGACTCGCTCGTGGATTCGGTCCTCGAATCCTTCGCGTCTGCCACGAGCGGTGGAGTGAAGCGGGAGCTTTTAGACTACCTCCGCCGGGTCGCTCAGGGGCACGAGGAGGCGATTGGTCGGCAGTTCGTATCGATCGATGTGGCGTCGGGTCTGGCGCTGGTTCGCCTTCTCGCCAAGGTCGGAAGTGGCGAGGCGCGCGCCGCCCTGGACCTGGCGACCCAGAGCCCACACGCCGTTGTTCGCATCGAGGCACTGACTCACCTCGAAGGGGGAGTGGGGGAGCGACTGCGCTCGGAGCTTCGGGCGCTACTCGATGACGAATCACCGGCGAAGCGCATGGAGGCGCTCTCCAGCATCGCTGAGCACGGGCTTCGGGCAGCTGGACCCACGCTCGTGCTTCGGGTTCGCGGCGAGGAGTTCGATCGGCTCTCCCTCGATGAGCGCCGGGCAATGCTCCACGCCGTTTCGGTGCTGGCGCCGAGCCGTGCGGAATCTCTCGCCCTGGAGCTTCTGAAGGAAGGTCGAGTCATGACCTCGGAGGTACATGAGCAGACTCGGGGCCTGGCAGCGGAGGTGCTCGGCCGAGTCGCCACGTCGCGGGAGGCGCTCGATGCTCTGCACGACGCCGCAACCAAGCGCTGGCGCAACAGCGAGCGGGTGCGCTCGGCTGCCGGCGAAGCCCTGCGGGAAGCGGAACGTCGCCAGAGCCTTGCACCCGAACCGGCGCCGTCCGAGCTCGTGATCGTCCCGCCATCGGAGGCTCACGCGACGGGGCCGTCAGGGCGTGACGGGGGCGTCGACGGCTACCTGAGTTGGGGCAGGGCATTTCAGCGAGCCGAGGGGTGGCCCAGCGGCGACCCCGCAGGGGAGGCTCCTGCGGGCGATGCGGGGGGACGGGGGGAGGTCGACGCCGACGCGCCCGTCGAGGAGCGGGTCCTGCGCTTCTATGCGGTGGCGTTGGTCACCCTGCGCAGGTTCTACGACACGGTGGCGAGTGGAGCCGATCCTGCGCCCGTTTACGTAAAGCGGCTGGCTCAGAGGTTGGTTAGCCTGTCAGAGACGGGTGCAGCGGCCTTGCTCGGCATGGGTGCGCTGGCCTCCGTGCATCGGGACGACGCGGGGCGGGCGTTGCAGGTTTCCATCCATGCGTTGCTCGCTGGCCGCGTGTTGACCCGCGATCGAAACCTGTTGAGTCAGCTGGCGATGGCCGCGCTGCTGGTCGATTTGGGACACGTCAGGCTCGCGGGAGGGGCGCCGGGACCCGAGCAGCCCCCCCATCCCTTGCGTCCTGCGAGTGTCGGGCTCGTGCCAGGGCTGACGGCTGCCGTGTGCCTTGGTGGGGCAGGGGCGGGAGCCGCCAACGCCTTGCGTACCACAGTTGCATTCGAGACCGCATGGCTGGAGTCCCCTCCTCCGCAGAAGCTCTGGCCGTTTGCGGAGCGAGCACCGCACCCTCAGTCGCAGCTCCTCTGCGCGGTTCGACGCTACCTCGACCTCAGGGCGCCGCGTGACCACGGTGCCGCTCCCCTCAGCCCGCTGGCGGCCCTGGTTCAGCTTGCCGCCGAGCGGAACACGGACGACACGATACTGCGTGCTCTCGTGCGTGCCTTGGGCCACCCCCCGGCTGGTACGGTCGTGGAGCTCTGCACGGGCGAGTGGGGGGTAGCAGTGGGTCCGACGGGGCCTGAGGTCGAGCCTCCTCGGTGCAGAGTGCGGCTGGTCACCGACAGCGCTGGTCGCGCTCTGTCCCCGTGTCCGGAAGTCGACTGTGCGACGCACTCGGACGGCTGCACGACGCCGTCGGATGCCAGTCAGGCGCCGAGTCTCTGCGGTGTAGTTGACACCGCGCTCGCGCGATTCAACGTGGCGCGAGCCTTCGCGTTTGCTCCCCGTTCGCGGGCCTAGAGCGGGCTACGCTCATCCGGGCTCCCCGCGCCCTCCCTCCGGTTTCCAGGCGCCAGAGACTCGACGGCGGCGCCGACCGATAGCACGCTCCCCGCCGCTCTGGCTATCGCGAACAGCGGTGTTCTACTCCGGGCGCCACCGATTCGGAGCTCCGCCCGGGGGGATCCCACCGAACCGTGCGCTCCCCCCGCCCAGCTCCACCCATACGGCAGAGGTTTCGCCAACTAAAGCGAACCGACCGGGCCTCGCCCAAATTCTGAAGGATACCCCTGGACGCCGGACTGTAGTCACGGTGGACATGGCGGTCTCGGGAGGCGCTCGCGAAAATCTTGGGGGGGTTGTCGATTTGCTCTCGACAACCCGCCCCGCAGAACGAACCATTCCGGCGTCGGGTGCCTTCGCGCCCGAGGAGTTTCGGAACCAGAAATGTCCCCCCAAGAGAGCGCGGCCCAGGCAGCCGCGGTCGGGCAGTTCGTCGTCGAGCCAGACGACGAACCTCCATCGTTGTTCGCGGTACCATCCAACGGGCAAGAGGGGCCCGCGTCGGTTGGGGCCGTGACAGAATCCGGTACACGCGAGTCAGTGAACCCGCCCCCCACACGTTCTGTGGGTCGCGAACAGTTCTACTTCGGTAGCGGTCGACTGCGCACGGAAAGCCCATTTGTTCGCGATTTTCGCAGGAAGTTCTTTCCCGATACGTCGTCTCAGGAGTGGGGCGACTGGCATTGGCAGGCGAAGAATCGTATCCGCACTCGCGAACAGCTTGCGCGGTTCATCACCCTGACGTCGGAGGAGGAGGAAGCCTTCGAGCGTGGTGGGACGATGCTTCCGTTTGCCGTGACGCCCTACTACTTGGCCCTCGTCGATCCGACCGATGCGCGTCAGGGGATCCGGCGGTCCGTGATCCCGAGGTCCCAGGAGTTCGTGCGGCTTCCGGGTGACGCCGACGATCCACTTGCCGAGGAGTCACACACCATCGTACCTGGACTGGTACACCGCTACCCGGATCGAGTGCTGTTTCTGGCCGTGGACTATTGCACCACGTACTGCCGATATTGCACGCGCTCCCGGGTCGTTGGCAGCAACGGTCTTACCGCCAAGACAGATCGTTGGCAGGCGGCGCTTGACTACATTCGGCGCACTCCAACGATCAGGGACGTCCTGCTTTCCGGAGGGGACCCGCTCAGTCTCAGTGAAGAGCGCCTGGATTGGCTGTTGGGCGAGCTGCGGCGAATTCCTCACGTCGAGTTCGTGCGCATCGGCTCCAAGATGCCAGCGGTCCTCCCCCAGCGCATCACGCCCAGCTTGATCAAGGTGCTTCGGAAGCACCGGCCTCTCTGGATGAGTCTGCACTTCATTCATCCTGACGAGTGCACTCCGGAGTCGATGAAGGCCTGTTCGAGGCTGGCGGACGCGGGGATCCCGCTGGGCAGCCAAACGGTGCTGCTCAAAGACGTCAACGACGACGTCGAGACCATGAAGCGTCTGGTCCACCGGCTACTCATGATGAGGGTGCGGCCCTACTACCTCTACCAGTGCGACCCGATTTCGGGTTCACACCACTTCCGGACGCCGGTGGAGAAGGGGCTCGAGATCATAGAAGGGCTTCGGGGGCATACGACAGGCTACGCGGTACCGACCTACGTCATCGACGCCCCAGGCGGAGGCGGCAAGATCCCGCTTCAGCCGAAGTATTTCCTCGGACGCGACGACAGTGGCGTCGTTCTGCGCAACTTCGAGGGCAACGTCTACCGCTATACGGAAGAGCACGGCTCGTTGGAATCTGCCTCCGGTGCAGTGTCTCGTCCGCCCCACGTCAGGCTGGTCGTTCCCGACTGAGCGCCCGCCGAAGGACATTCCATGAATCCCGGTCAGCGCGGTCCACTCAGGGTGGGCCTTACCTACGACCTTGCGTCTGAGCACCTCGCACAAGGGGCCAGCGAGGAGGACGTCGCGGAGTTCGATCGTGACGAGACTGTCGAAGCGCTGTGCGGAGCGCTTTCGAACATGGGTCACCAGCCCGAGCGGATCGGTGGGATCTTGGCGCTGACCCAACGTCTTGCCGCCGGAAGCCGATGGGATCTGGTCTTCAATATCGCCGAAGGCAAACACGGGGCCGCTCGCGAGTCCCAGGTCCCGGCGCTACTCGACGCTTTCGAGATCCCATACACGTTCTCGGACCCCCTGGTGCTTGGCGTAGCGCTCCACAAGGGTCACGCGAAGGCTATCGCGCGCTCGCGCGGCGTGGCGACAGCCGACTACCACCTGGTCCGATCCCTGGAGGACATCCGGGACTGCCCCCTCGCGTTTCCCATCTTTGCCAAGCCAGTTGCCGAAGGGACGAGCAAGGGAATAACATCGGACTCCATCATATCCGAGCCGGCACTTCTGGCTGAGACGTGCTCGCGTCTCCTCGAGCGCTACGCTCAGCCCGTTCTGCTGGAAGAGTATCTGCCAGGACGCGAATTCACGGTGGGGGTTCTGGGAACCGGTCAATCCGCGCGCACGCTTGGTGCCCTTGAGGTGCTGCTCGTGGGGGACGCCGACGTTGGTGTCTACTCCTACCGCAACAAGAAGCAGTTCGAGGGGAAGGTGGAGTACCGTTTGGTGCGGCCGGAGCGAGATCCAGTCGTGGCGGCCACGGAGGCCGTGGCACTCGAGGCGTGGAAGGCCCTCGACTGTCGAGATGGTGGCCGTGTCGACGTTCGGCTCAACGCTGCCGGGGTCCCCTGTTTCATCGAGGTAAACCCCCTAGCTGGCCTCAACCCTGAGATCTCGGATCTGGCCATTCTGGTTCGTCAGAGCGGCTTCGGGTATCAGGCGCTCATCGAGGGCATCATGGCCAGCGCGATGCGGCGAGTTCGGCGTCCGTCATGAGGGTGCTCGTCGCTCATCCAGCTGTCTCTCCGGATGCGGCTCGGGACGTCGCCGATGTCCTCGATCAGGTGGACGTAGTCGGAGAAGCGCTTCGTGGCCTCGGTCACGAGGTGGTCGAGCAGGCTGTGACGCTGGACCTAGGGTCGCTCGATGTCGAACTCTCCCGGGGCTACGACGCCGTGTTCAATCTGGTCGAGGAGCTCGGCGGAACGGGAAAGTTGGCTCCCCTCGTCCCGATACTGGTGCGCGGTCGCGGTGTGCCGTGCACCGGGGCCGGTCCGGCCGAGATGGCGCTCTGCGACGACAAGTTGCGAGCCAAACAGGTACTTCTGGGTGTGGGCCTTCCCACTCCTTCGTTCCGATTGTCAGACGGCTCGTGGGTGCCGGCGCGGCCGGAGGGGGCGGTTATCATCAAGGGCCGCCTCGAGCACGCGTCGGTCGGCGTCGAGGCGGATAGCGTGCGGACTTTTCGTACCGACGAGGACCTCTGCCGGGCACTCGAGGCTGCCGAATCGAGTATGGGCGGCAAGGTACTCGCCGAGGAGTATGTCCACGGGCGCGAGTTCAACGTCGCGCTTCTCCCGGTAGCGGGGGAGCTCCAGGCGCTGGTTCCAGCCGAGATTCTGTTCGGGGCGGTGCCGGAGGGGGCCGTTCGTGTCGTGGGGTACAAGGCGAAGTGGGACGAGACGTCGATCGAATACGCGTCGACCCCGCGACGTCAGGACTTCGGCGCCGAGGATGGCCCTCTCCTCGACGAGCTCCGTCAACTCGCCCTTCGTGCCTGTGAAGCCTTGGGGGTTCGCAGCTATGCCCGAGTGGACTTTCGCGTCGACGGTCACGGTCGACCGTTCATTCTCGAAGTCAACACGAACCCCTGTCTCTCTCCCGATGCCGGTTTCGCCGCAGCGCTCGTCAAGGCCGGCATCTCCTTCGAGGCCGCCGTCGCCGAGATGCTCGTCGCCGCAAAGCTCGATCTGGAGGCGGCTCCGGCCGCTCTGTCGCCCGTCTTGGCCTGAGGCCGGAAGTTGCTGGCCGAGAGTGTCGGTCCGCCAGCGCCCGTCTGGTCCGCCTTGGAACTTGGGCACTGGCGGTACGTCGTCATTAGGCCGTTCGACTATTCTGCCGGTACGTCGCCATTAGGCCGTTCGACTATTCTGCGGGCAGGTAGAACACGCCGCGGAGGTCTTCGGTGGTCGATATCGGGGCGGCCTCGCCGTTGCCGGGCTGACGCCATGAGGTGACCCGGAACTGGTAGTACATTCCGGGATCGAGGGGGCCTTCGTAGTGGAGGTCTACCTCGGTCTGGCCACTGACGCCGGGCAGCTCGAGCTCGGACCAAACCTCGTTTCCAAGAGCGTCGAAGACCCGGACTTCATACCAGTCCTCGCTACTATCGTCGGCCCAGGTCAGGGTTGGCGCGGCGTCGACGGCTTCGGGTTCGTCTGCCCCGGGACCAATCACCGCGAGCGCTTCGGTGACCTTGAAGGACTCGGGGACCGCCATCGAGGCAGCTGCTCCCGCGACGACTTCGAGGTGGACGAAGTCGGTGCCGGCGATATTGGTGTCTGGATCACGGACGAGTCCGTCGTTTTCGTAGGCGGCCAGTACCACGTAGTTGCCCTCCGGGACGCCTTCGATCACGAAACTCCCACTCACGTTCGGGTCACCTGTCCGCGGCGCGCGGAGGCCGCGCGGAACCTCCCCCGTCGCGGCTGTCGAGTTGAAGGTATCCTCCACCACGAGAATCACCGATGTGAGGGCGTCGCCGGGAGCATTCACCATGGAGACACTCCCTGTCACTCTGGTGGTGTCAGTATCGAGCTCGGTGAGATCGGCTCCGTCGACGGCGGTTCCATCGACTGAGACGTTGGTTGTGCTGAGCGGCAGCTCCGCTGCGTAGCCTCGGATCTCGTAGCTGCCGTCTGGCACGTTGAAGATGGTGAAACCACCACTGCCATCGGTGATCGCGCTGTACGCTCCGTCATCGCTCGATGCCACGACAAGCACGCCGCCGACGGGATGCCCGCCATCCTTCAGACCAGCGACCGTGCCGGAGATCGTCGTCCGTTCACCAGCGGGTAGGGCGATGAGCGAGAGCTCGGTCAGAGCGTTCTCGATGACGTATGCGTCGTCCCCATCCTCGGCGGTGGATGCGTCGATGGGCAGCGCGACCCGGATTCCGCTTGGGAACGTCTGGTATTCTTGAGCAGCTGCGCGCAGTCGGAACGCGGCATCGACGGGGGAGCCGTCCTCGTTTCTTGCGACAGGCAGCTCGAGCGAATAGCGGCCATCGTCTCCGCTCAGGGCCACGTCGGTTACGGCGACACCCTCCTCGTCGATTGCGATAACCTGTCCGGCCGAGATTCCCTCGCCGTTGCTCGAATCGACGATCGTTCCTTCCAGAACCACGCGATGGAAGCAGCGATTACCGCCTGCTGCCATCGGGGCACACGTGAATTCCGGTGCGCAGAGGTCATCACTCGGATCGCACTCGGTTCCCTCGTCCAGCAGGCAGCGCATCTCCGCTTCGGGAGCGTCCGCGGCGCCCGCGGCCTCCGTGTTCGAGTCCGCGGCGACACTCACGCAAATGGCCGCATCGGAGCACCCGCCGTCGTCGAGCTCTGGAAGGCACAGTTCGCCAGCGCGCACCGTACAGGAAGACGTCCCCTCTGCGTTCGTCGTGCACTCCGCAGTGGTCGCGCATCCGGAGTTCTCCTGCTCACTATCAACGTCGCATTCCCCTCCGGCGACGATGGTGCATACGTATGTGTCCGCGTTCCCCGCCGTGGCGGTGCATTCGAGCCCCTCTTGACACTGCGATTCGTCAGGATTGCAGCCCTTTCCCAACCCGGTGTCTCTGCTCGACTCCGAGTCATCCCCACAACTCATCAAGAAGACGGACACAATCGCAGTGGAGAGACCAAAGACTCGCTTTTGCATCATTGGGGGGGCTCCTTGTCTAGGCTCGCGCTAAGCGACCCATGTGCTTTGCAGTTTCAGGGGTTGGCCGAGTATGGGTGAGTGCGTGTCTGACGTGTGGGTTAGAGGTAAACAAGTTCGCTCTTACTGGACTTACTCGAACGACAAGCAAGGTGCCCGGTGGCTTCCTTTGCGGCTCACGTTCCGCGCCTCGTGGACATGCCCCGCTCCCCTGCTGAGGCTATAGGTGGTCAAAGCGCGCGGGAGAGCGCACATTGGCTTCAATGTCATCCCGCAACGAGGAACCGCGGGGAGCGCGCGCTGCTTGCACACTCCCCGCTCGATCGAGGCCCGACTCGAGAGTGTGCCCGTACTCAGATCTCAGCGGTGTGGCTACCAAGGCGCCGCGATTGCCACCCCGGCGCGAGCCGACAGGCGCAATCGAACGTTCAGGGCCGCAGCATCACCGGTGAATGCGGTTTGTCGGGCAGCAGCGGCCGCCCCTCCATGCTGGGCAAGACGCAATCCCGTTGAGGTATCGGCCGAGGGGGCAGTGCTCGGAGAGGCTCTGTTCAGCCCCCCAAGTACAGCGAAGCGACCATTCCGACGACGGAGAGCACGACCGGCAGGGCTTCCCAGAACACCCGGAGCCTCCGACGAGAGGACCGCGAGTGTCGGGGGGCGGGGGAGAGTCTCTCTATCTTGGCCGGGGACAAGCTCATTGCTTAAGCTCCATCAGTCATGCCGGGCTGCGGCGAACGGCAGCCTCTCACTGCGGGGCCACCCCGTGCAACACTCTTCTACGTCGTTTTGTCCGTTTGATGCTTGGGATTTCGAGCAAAACCAGAAAAAATGGCCGACAGCGCCGTGACAATCGGACCTACAATGGCGCCAAATGAGCCAACCCATCCTGGTGCTGCCATGAACATTGGTGGCAGTGCGTCCGGTTCAAGCGGGCGTGGTGGGGCTCGGCGATGGGGAAACGAACTTCCCCCAGCCGCCGGACTCCGTCCTTTCCGAGTTGCGTTTCCGGTTCGGTGTTCGAGAGCATCCTTCCTTCGACCAATCGGTGGTCCAGTCGCTGTCTTGCCAGACTCTCTTCCCCTTCGGGCAGGAGTGTTTGGTACCCGTTCGGACGCGATGTGCCGGAGTCACGTTCGGGTGGTCGCGTGAGAGGAGCGGTTCTGCCCACCATCGGTTGGCGGGAGTACGTCGACTTCCCCGAGTGGGGCATTCGGCGGGTTCGAGCCAAGGTGGACACGGGCGCTAAGACGAGCAGCGTTGACGCCTTCGATATCAGCGAGGTTGTCGATGGATATATCGAGTTTCACGTGGTTCAGTCACGACATCCCCGCCAACGGACGAAGCTCGCGAGGGCCAAGCTCGTCAGACACACCGTCATCAAGAACTCGATGGGGCAGGCCGAGCACCGCTACGTCGTGCGCACACTTGCGCGCGTAGGCGAGTACGAGTTCGCGCTCGAGCTCACGCTCGTCGCACGGCCGCGCCTGCTCTGTCGGATGCTGATCGGACGGAGCGCGCTCGACGGCCGTTTCCTGGTTGACTGCGCGCACAAATACGTCGTCACGCGACGTCGCGCGGAGCGTCGGTTCCGGAAGGCCCGAGTGAGTTCGGCGGCTAAGTCTTCCCCTCACGCGGGGATCCCGAGTAACGAGCCACGATGAGGCTCACGTCGTCATCGCGCTCCTCCGTCCATTCCGCGACGACATCGTACAGATGCTGGCAGAGCTCGCCCGCATTCAGGGTGCGGTGCGCTTCGATCTCTGCCGTCAGCCGCTCGAGGCCGAACAGCTCGTGATCCTTGTTTCGGGCCTCGGTCAGACCATCGGTGTACAGGATCATCACGTCTCCCGGCTCGAGACGCAGGGAATAGAGCTGCAAGACGTGTGACGGAGGGTCCGCCATGACGCCTGCCCACACGCCCGGTGTCGGCACACACTCGCAGCGACCCGTACGAGCACGATGAACGATGATGTCCTCGTGAGCCCCGACACCGACGACGCTGCCGTCGGCGGTGTAGCGCAAGATGCTCAGTGTGACATGATCATTGGTCGCCAGCCGCGACCGAGTGTTGTGGGTGAGCACTGCGTTGAGTCGGCTCCACACCACAAGGGGATCGACACCGGGTTGCCCCTCCACCAGGGCCGCCATCATGCTCTGTAGCATGAGCATTTCCAGGCCTGCCTGGAGCCCGTGCCCAGCGACGTCGCCAATGCTGAGCCAAGCACCTCCAGCGAAGGGCAACACGTCGAAGTAGTCGCCCCCGATTTCGGCGGCTGGTACCATCAGTGTGGCCAAATCGAGACCGATGACGTCGAGGTTCTTGGGCAACACTGCCGATTGAATCTTGCGTGCAATACTGAGTTCGCCCTCGAGGCGAGCCCGATCCGCCTGGCCTCGGAGGGTTGCTTCTTGGACAAGGTTCTCGAGCAGCTGGATTCCTTTCAGAGCGACGCTCAGTTGTTCTCGGAGCGAATCGAAGATCGTGCCGTCGATTTCAGTGAACTCCATCAGGAAGAAGCCCAGGGGTTCGCTGTTCCTGAACGACGCCGGAATAACCATCGTCGAGGTTCGCCGGCTTGTTTCGAGGGGTTCCGGGATAAGCTCTCCCGACCGGAACTGGACGCCTCTGCTTTCCGGGATCTCGCCAACCTCGGAATCGTATCCAAGCAGCAGCTCCGCTGGCGTATCCGGGGTGAGACCTCCAGGTGTGCAGGCGACGAACGTGCGCTGGATGCCGAGCAACGGAAGCTGTTCGAGGAGCGCCTCTCGTAACTGGTTGTGGTTCATCGCGGAACGCACGCTGGTGCTGGTGCTGGACAAGCGGCGCAGGAGAGCCTCCTTCTTGAGTCGGCGCTCGCCCTGGACGCGTTCCGCCTGCATGCCAATGACGATGTGTGCCCTCTCTCGCACTCGGGCCAAGCGGACGTCGTGCTTGGCGGGATCCCAGTTGGGGAATGGGGTTGTGGGGTCTGGAACCATGGCTAGCACCATGTTGTGCCAGGCCGATACATTGCCCTGTTGTGCGTTGGCAGCCACGTAGCGTTCGAGGACGCTGGCGAAGGCTACTTCGGTTCCGCCCTCCAGGTCGCGCTCCAGGGCTTCTTCCAGCCGCTCGGACCAGTCGGCAGGTAGCTGGGAAACGACGTTGGGGGCGTTCGCGTGGAGCAGTCGCGCCCAGGTCCAGCGCTGAGGGGCTGTCCGCGCCAAGGGCGCCAAGGGTTGCTCATCCAGCAGGCCACCGATTCCTCCGCCAAAACAGCCGCAGGAACGCCGGATTAGTGGAACGGTCGGTAGCAGCTGCACGGCATCCACCTGTTCGCCAGCCAGGATTCGCAGTACGGTGCGTACCCCGCAGACCCCGAGCCGTGCCGACGGCTGCCGTATCGTGGTCAGAGACGGCAGCCGGAACCTCGCCTCGGCGATGTCGTCGAACCCAACTACGGAAATATCCTCGGGAACCCGAAGCCCGCGGTTCGTCAGCGCACGGATCGCGCCGAGCGCCATCCAATCGTTGGCCGCGACGATGGCATCCGGCAGCCGCACTCCGGAGCGAAACCACGTTTCCACCGCGGCCGCCCCGCCGTCCTCGACATACTTTCCTTCGGCGTGAAGTTCCGGATCACGCTCGAGGCCACGGCTGTGAAGCGCCTCCAAATACCCAGCGAGGCGCGCTTCGGACTCTGCGCCGAGACCCTCGATGAACGCTACTCGCTCTCTCCGGTGGACGTCGATCAGGTGCTCGGTCAGATGGCGAACGCAGCGAGAATTCTCGATCAGCACGCTCGGGGTGTCCCCGAGGATCGCCGCGAGCCCTACGATGGGGATGCCATTGAGCCTCTGCTTCAGCTCCGCGAACTCGCGTGATGCCCGCGTCTTCGCCATGACCCCGGCGGCGATCACGACTCCGTCGAGCGATTCGGGGGTCGCGAGGGAGTAGATTCCGTTACGATGATCGTCAGTACCACCCCCGAGGTCGCCTCCGGCAAAGCACATCAAGTCGACGTCACTGGCTGCGCACTCGGATGCTGCACCAGCGATGATCTCGTCCTGATACTCATACCCAACGCCCTGGAGGAATAGTCCAAGCCGCGGTCGTCGTCTTCTTGTCGTGCCTACACGAGTCACCAGCAGAGTCTCTACGGCAGTCCACTGCGGCAGTGAAGCCGATCCGGCGCTCCTACCCTTCCAGAGTCAGGACACCTCACCCCACCAAGAGGATTCGTGGCGCACGGCGTCCCATTCTCGCCTGGGAGAGGGGGGCCACGGGACCGCTATCGCCCAACATAGGAGTACATGACCCACTGTTCGATTCCGGGCTCGGCAGTTGGGTAGAACGGTGGACCATCGGCCCATCCCGTCTGTTGCGAGAGACTCCAAAGCGAGGCGCTGTAGCTGGTGGATTCGGGGCTGGCCCCGGGGTCGATGTGGACTGAGTGACGCACTCGGGTACGCTGGCTCCTGGCGCCGCGGCCAGCACCGAGGGGCACCCATCCAGCTAGCTCTACTGCGAGAGGTTGGCAGAAAGCCCACCCGGCAAGCTTGGTTGATGGCGAAGCGGGACCGAGCACCGGACCGGAACACACACCAGTATTTGAGGACCGGAAGCTCCGGGTTCCGCGCAGCCAGCGGCCGGGATCGCCGGGCGTCGTCCCAGTCGAGGCCTCGCAGTAGCGCCAGGTTGGGTTGCCGAGCGACTCCTCGGCCTCCACGCTGAGCTCGTGACGATGCTGGACGCCCTCCCTCACCGCCTCCTCCTTCTCGCCCAGGCAGACGAGTTGGAGGCGGCCCCGCTTCTTCGAGAGCTTCGCAGCATGCCGCGAGAAGTTCGTGACCGGTTGCGTCAGGCGTTCGAGGGGACGGAAGGGGTGCTTCGGCGCCGCCTAGCGGAGGTGCTCGGGCGGAGCCTCACGGTGGAGGATCACGCCGTCGATTGGCTCATTCCGGCGAGCTCGGATCCTGATCCACGCGTACGTCGCCCGCTGCTTCGCGCACTCGGTCGCATCGGCGGTCGGGAGGCAGAACTGCGGCTGATGGAGGTCTGGAACGCCTCGAATGGTAACCTTCCGGAGCTCCGCGCCGTTGCTCGGGCTCTCACCGATTTGGGTACGGATGCTGCTCGGGATGCCCTTGCAAGTCCACCGAGCGCGGATCCGGAGGTGTGTCGCCTGTGTGCCGAGGGGCGGTTGCGGCTCGAGCGAGGCTCGGTGCGCAAGGAGCCAGGGGGATTTGTGGTGGAGCGTCAGGGGAACTCCTCCGAAGTCGTCTTTCACTCGCGTCGGGGTCTGGAGGCAGAACTCGTGGAGGAACTGCTCGAGATCGACGCTTCGCTCTGCCCGAAGATACTTGGCCCGGGACGTGTCGGGGCGCACTCCAATGGTGACCTGCGGACGCTTCAGCGTGCCAGGCTGGCGCTCTTCTTTGGCTTCCCGCTAGGGAGCGTGGACGCCACGCCGGATCCACTTGACGCCGTCGCCGAGCTGCTCACTGCCGAGCGAGTTCGGGCGCTGATGCGCGCCTGGTATGACGGTCCCCTGCGCTTCCGCTGTGAGTGGCATGGCCTGGGGCGACAGCGCTCGGCGAATCTGCGACTCGCGCAGAAGGTACGGCGGCGCTGGCCCGAACTCGTCAATGACCCCGTCTCGGCTCCGTGGGAGGTTCGCATCACGACCGGCCAGCGTCAGCTGCACATCGAACTTGCCGCGCGCGGACTCGTCGATCCACGTTTTCAGTATCGAAGAGCGAGCGTCCCCGCCGCCTCGCATCCGACCATTGCCGCGGCCCTTGCTCGTCTGGGGGGCGCCCGAGCCGACGACGTGGTGTGGGACCCCTTCGTCGGTTCTGGTACGGAGCTCGCCGAGCGAGCTCATCTTGGCCCGTGGCGGCTCCTGATCGGTACCGACCAAGCCGCAGCAGCGCTGCAGGCCGCTCGCGCAAACTTGGAAGGTCTTCCGAACCTTGAGCTCTACCAGGCCGATGCCTTGAGCTACCGGCCGCGTCTCTCGCCGACGCTGGTTCTCACCAATCCGCCCCTCGGGCGACGTTGCCCGACTGATGTCCATCGGTTGACCCGTTCCGTGCTAGAGCGCTGCGCGGAGCTACTTGCGTCAGGAGGACGCCTCGCGTGGATCACCCCCGATACCAGGATCCTGCCCGATTCGCTCAAGGTGATCCGTTGGATCGACGTGGATCTCGGGGGGTTTGGCGGGCAGCTCCAGCTAGTAACGCGGCGCTAGCCTCCGGCTCGCAGGGGCGCCGCGGGTCCGTTGTCCTGAGATCCCCGGAGTGATACCGTAGCGAGCATGCGGTATTGTTCAGTTGCCACGCTCATTTCGACCAGCCTGATCTCGCTTGCGGGGCTGACACTCGCCGTAGGCTGCGGTGAGGACGACGATGGGGACGACTCCAGTTCCGACATCTGCGAGGAGGGCTGCGCCGCCGTCATGGCGGCAGCCTGCGCTAATAGTCCACCGTCTCAGGCCAATTGCGAGTCGACCTGCGTCTCGCTCCTGCGCGAATCCTGTGGCGCCGAGTACGACGAGTATCAGTCGTGCGCCGTCGGCAAGGCCGTGACATGCGATGCGTCCGGTCGGCCCACCGTGGAGGCGTGCTCAGCGGAACAAGACGCCTTCTTGGCGTGCATGAATCCGTGAGCCCAAGGTGAGATCTGCTCGACCCTGGAGGCGCCCCATCACCCTGTGCGTGAAGGGCGCCTCGGGTTGAGCGCGGTCTCACATGGCCATGCCGCCGTCGACGCGAAGCGTCTCGCCGGTGATGTAGCTGGCTGCGTCGGAGGCGAGGAAGACCACGGCTGCGGCGACGTCTTCGGGCTGACCGAGACGCTTGGAGGGGATGTGGTCGATGAGCGCAGTACGAGCCTTCTCGTCGAGCTTGTCCGTCATTGCGGTCTGGATGTACCCGGGGCAGATGGCGTTGACGCGGATGTTGCGTGAAGCGAGCTCCTTCGCGCTGCTCTTGGTAACGCCGATCACGCCAGCCTTCGAGGCCGAGTAGTTGATCTGGCCACCGTTACCCATGAGCCCCACCACGCTCGAGATATTGACGATGGAGCCAGCCTTCTGCTTGATCATTGGGCGGGCAACGGCCTTGGTGAAGTTGAAAATGCTCTTCAAGTTGACCGCTAGGACCAGATCCCAATCCTGCTCGGACATCGTCATGAGCAGCCCGTCGCGGGTGATGCCCGCATTGTTGACCAAGACGTCGACGCGCCCGAAGCGCTTTGCGATCTCGCCCACCACGTTCTTCACGGCCTCGGTGTTCGACACGTCGACAGCGAAAGCCTCGGCCCGTACGCCCTTAGACCCAGCGAGAGCGGCGGTTTCCTTTGCCTTCGCCTCGTTGATGTCGACGACTGCGACGTCGGCGCCGGCCTCTGCCAGCTGGAGAACGATGGCAGCGCCGATGCCCTGAGCACCACCGGTGACGATTGCGACCTTGCCTTTGAGGGTAGACATGCTTCCTTCGCTTCTGCTCGGCCTCATCAGCAGGAGCCGACACACCATCTTGCGACGCCCTGGATGCGAGCGCGGAGAGCATGGAATCTGCGTCGAAACAGGTCAAGGTGCTCGCGGCCTGCGCTGGGCGTCGGTGAGGTGCGTCGGGGCCTTCGCACGGAGCTCCGAGGGGGGCGATGCTCGGGCGAAACACCCGCGCCAAGACGAGCGCAAGCGAGACCGCGATGTGGCTGTCTCGCACGGGGTTGGGTGAACGGCCGGGCCGGCGTCGGAGGACGCTCTCGGCGTCACCAACGGCTGTGCGGCAGGTGAACCGAATTATCGGGATCAACCGGCAAGCAGGAGGAGCTCGGCGAGCAGAGTTCTGCATGTGGCGAGTGACGGAGCCCCCGAACCCAGAGTGGCCGGGTCCGCGCGTCCGGGGAGACTGGCGAACCGATCGGTGCGCTAGCGCGGTCCGTTCAGTGTCCAGCTTGTCCAGAGGTGGAGGTCCGGCCAAGGGTCACGGTTCGCAAGAACCTGGGTTTTACAAGCTGCCCTCGGCGAGCTATGAGCTAGCCCCGTTACTGGGTCCGCTCGGCTGATCCGCGCTGCCCGGTGACTCGAGTCGCCGCGTCCCGCAAAGTGCGCGTTCCGATGGGGTGCGCGGCTCGATTCAGAACCCAAGCCCTCCCAAGGAGCGAACGCACCATGTCCAAGGCCATCTCCCCCTTGCAGAAAGCGCGCAGCGCTTACCGTCCCAAACTCCCGAAGGTGCTGGCCGAGAACGGCGCGGCGGTCCGTGTCGTTGCTGGCGCTGCTACCCAGTCCATCGCGGATCAGGCTGCGATCAAGACCCTGTTCCCCAACACCTACGGGCTCCCGGTCATCACGTTCGAGCCGAGCCCTGGCGCGAAGGCGGGACCCGTCAAGATCGGGGTGATCCTGAGCGGCGGCCAAGCTCCCGGGGGGCACAACGTCATTGCCGGTCTCTACGATGGGCTCAAGAGCCTCAATGCCGACAGCAAGCTCTACGGCTTCCTTGGCGGCCCGAGCGGTCTCATCGATAATCAGTACATTGTCTTCGACGATGCGAAGATCGATGAGTATCGCAATACCGGTGGCTTCGACATCATTGGGTCCGGGCGTACCAAGCTCGAGACCGAGGCCCAGTTCGAGAAGGTCGTGGCGAACTGTAAGGCTCTCGGCATCACCGGGATCGTGGTTATCGGTGGCGACGACAGCAACACGAATGCCTGTGTTCTTGCCGAGTACTGCCTGAAGCAGAAGACCGGTGTCAGCGTTGTCGGTTGCCCGAAGACCATCGACGGCGACATGAAGAACGAGTGGATCGAGGCTTCGTTCGGATTCGATACCGCCACCAAGGTCTACAGCGAACTCATCGGCAACATCCAGCGTGACGCCAACAGCGCCAAGAAGTACTGGCACTTCATCAAGCTGATGGGCCGAAGCGCTTCGCACATTGGGCTCGAATGCGCCCTCCAGACCCACCCGAACGTTGCTCTGATCAGCGAAGAGATCGAGGCCAAGAGCAAGACCCTGCGCCAGATCGTTCAGGAGATTGCCACGGTCGTCAAGCAGCGTGCCGAAGCTGGCAAGAACTTCGGAATCGTGTTGGTTCCCGAGGGGCTCATCGAGTTCATTCCCGAGATGAAGCGGATGATCGCCGAGCTCAATGACATCATGGCCGACAAGTACTTCGAGTCACTGACGACCGATGACGACAAGCTCCAGTTCATCAACTCCAAGCTCGATCCCGTATCGTCTCAGGCGTTCAGCAGTTTGCCGGGCGCGATCCAGAGGCAGCTTCTGATGGACCGCGACCCGCACGGCAACGTGCAGGTGTCACGCATCGAGACCGAGAAGCTTCTCATCGACCTCGTCGGGGACCTCCTCAAGGAGTGGAAGGTCAAGGGCCTCTACAAGGGCAAGTACTCGGGGCTAAACCACTTCTTTGGCTACGAGGGGCGTTGCGCCGCGCCTTCGAATTTCGACGCCGACTACTGCTACTCCCTCGGCTTTACCGCTTCTTCGCTGTTGGGCGCTGGGAAGAGCGGGTATCTTTCTAGTGTGCGCAACACCACGAAGTCCGCTTCCGAGTGGGTAGCAGGTGGCATTCCGCTCACGATGATGATGAACCTCGAAAGGCGTCATGGTCACGACAAGCCCGTGATCAAGAAGGCCCTGGTGGAGCTCGAGGGCAAGCCGTTTAAGGCCTTTGCCGCCGCGCGCGACCGCTGGGCAATCGAAGACGACTTCCAGTATCCTGGGCCGATCCAGTACTTCGGTCCGAGTGAGGTCTGCGACCTTACCACTCAGACCCTGAAGCTCGAGCGCAGTTAGCCACGCAAAGCAGCCAACCTCCGCCGCGGTTTCCATCTGGGAGCCGCGGCGTTTTCGTGACTCCGCTCAGGTCTGGGTTCCGGATCTCCGGCGGCATGCGGCGGCCGGCCAGTGTCCTGCGAGGCGGGAGAGGGCCAGGGGGTGGCGTCAAGCCGGGATTCAGTTGGTGATGGACCGCTACTCCTCTTGCCGAGCGAGCTGGGCGGCCGGGGGGGCCTCGACGAAGGGTGGCCGAGCAAGAATGCCGTTTGCCTGGGCGATGGCCGGGTCTACGAAGATGCTGTCGTCTCGCACTTCTGCCAGCGTCGTGAGCACGACCACCCGAAACCCGAGATCGTCATCGCGGCTGGATGCCGCGGTCTTTCCACGGAACGACGCGCGCAGATCATCAGCAGGGAAGAACCATGATCCGCCACGAACGCTCCGTAGCTCGGCCTCGTCGGCAATGACGACAGGGTCGACTGCATCCCTGGTGCCTCTGTGGACCCGCTTGACGTAAGCGTTCTCGTCCCAGGCATCCAGGCACCACTCCCAGACGTTACCGGCCTGATCCAAGGTCCCGAACGGGCCCGTTCCCGGCGGGAAGGAGCCCACCTTGGCAGGGCGCCCGTCGAACGCATCCTCGGCGAAGCACGCCTTGCTGGGATCGGGTCTTCCGGATCCCCACGGGTACTCTCTCCCGTCGGTGCCGCGCGCGGCGTATTCCCACTGGGCTTCGGTGGGCAGAGACACGTACAGCCCCGACGCTTCCGACAGCCAAGTGCAGAACGCGCGCGCGTCCGTGTGTGATACGCCCACCACGGGCTGATCGGGGTCGGAGAAGCGTGGGTCGTGGACGCACGCGGGGCGCTCGTGTCCTGTCGCCTTGAGGAAGCACTCATACTGCCGGTTCGTGACCGGGGTTTGTCCCATCCAGAAGGAGCTGAGACGCACCAGATGAGGGGGGGACTCATTGAGCTCCTTGGGGCTCCCCATCTGGAAGCGACCGCCGGGGATCCAAGCCAGACGCATACCGGTGAGAGGCTCGACCAACAGCCCTTGGTCGAGCTCGGCACTGGGCGGCGCGATGCTCTGGGCCGCAGCCGGGTTGATGCTGGCGGAGACCAGCGCGGTCCCGCGGAGAATGGCCCCTTCGAGGTTGGCGCCTCCGAGCTCGGCCCCCGAGAGATCGGCTTCGGTCAGGTCAGCTCCGGCCAGATTTGCTCCGGTCAGCTGCGCACCGCGCAGATCAGCGCGCCTGAGGTTGGCTCCGCTGAGATTGGCGCCTTCGAGGTGGGCCTTCCAGAGACTCGAATCCGCGAGATCCATTCCGCTGAGGTTCGCACCACGCAGGTCGGCGAACGCAAGAGCAGCCATGGGATGAGCGCAGCGGAGCACAGCGGTCGCTTTCATCTGCGGCGTCCATGGCACGTCATCGCCACAGAGCCAATCGCGCCGGGCTTCTGGCGTCATCGAGCACAGCGCCACTGTGTACAGCCATTCTGCGAAGGCGGCGTGCACGAACTGCAGGCCTCCGTCCGGCGCCCGACTGATCAGCGAATCGGCTCCCAATCGCCATTTCGGATAGGGGAGGTCGTCGCGAGTGACTGTCTTGACGTCGATTTCCGAAACGACCGAGCCCTGGCCCGTCGCCATGCTCCGGTACGCCCGGAGGGCAAGCCGCTTCGACCACTCGAAGAGAGCCTCCTTCTTGATCCATCCGTGTTCCCGGCGGATCGAGCCGTCTACGATGGCTTCATAGAGGTCCGGCACCTCTGCGAGAGGTTTGCCATGGCTGACCAGTGCTGGTAACTGGGACAGGACGAGGGGGGAGAGGCCACGCTCCGGGACAATGCCCAGGATGCGATGGGCCGCCCGGCGCCGGAAAAGCCGATATCCCGGATAGCGGATGCGGAGATATCGCTGCACCTGCTTCGGACTCAGTGCAGTCAGTTGGACAACGCGAATTCCGTGAGACGCCGTCCGTCCCATCGGCGCTACATTTCTGCCTGCCCCTTCAACCGGGCCTTCGGTGGACTGAGCAGTCTGCGCCTCCCGGGCGTCGGCAGCCGCGCTTCCAGAGGTGTCGTCGTCGCCATCTGTGTCATCGAGGCCGTCTTCGTCGGGCACGGATTCATCGCTGCCCGAGTCGACGCCCTCGGAGCTCTCGGCGAAGTCAGCCGATCCCTTGGCGTTCTCGGTGCTTGCGGAGGCAAGGAGGGAAGCGGTCCCATCGATTGTCTCGAATGGGAAGCCCTCGACGGCTTCGAACAGATCGGAACGTGCCGTAATGATGATGCGTCGAAACCCAGTAGACAAATCGAGGAGCTCCCCCAGCCGAGTGGCTGGCTGGGTCGTCGCTTGGGGATCCAGTTCAAGGCCATCCAGGAGCAATGTCGACCGTTCTCGCTCCGACAGACCGATGCTGGCGATGGTCTCGAGGGCTTCAGGCTCCCCGAGGCTCAAGAGAAACATTGGGTTTTGGATGGCTCTTCCGCCGCTTGCGTGCCGGGCCCAGGTGCTAACGAGCGCGCTCGTCTTTCCGGAGCCTGGCTCGCCTAGCACGAGCAGCACGCGATGCTTGGAGCCGTTACGCAGCACGTCGGTGACGATCCTCGAGACGGGGTGCCGCTTGGAGGAACCACGAGAGTTCGACCAAGGGCCAGGCGCGTCGTACGCGTCGCTGCGGACATGGTAGTTCGTCGAGCGGATCAGGTCCGAAGCGGTGAGCCCCACGAGGGTTCGGTCCTTGGCCAGCGCCAGCAGGGTTTCCGCGCGACGCTGGCGAGCCCGATGTGCCCAGAACCACCGAGCAACGATGATGCCCAGCAGTGCCGCCGTTAGCATGCCGATGGTTCCGCCCACCCCCATGGCGGCGGTCAACTGGCGTCCGATTCCCATGAGTCTTTCTGACATCGTCGACCTTCCTCTGCCGATCGTGCCCGCACGCTTGGGGCTGGAGAGCTCCAGCGCTCGATTGGCCGAGCGACATTCAGACCATCGAACGGGTCAAGCCTAGCTCGGAACGCGAGCCAGGGCGATGACGCTTGGGGATCGATCGAGATGATTCCAGTCCAGTCGCGACATTGGAGTTACCGTGCAGCGCCCTACCGAGCGATCAGAACTCTGTGACGGACCGGCAATCGTGAGTCCCAAAGCTGGCCGAAAAGTGGGAAATCGGCGAGACCGATGCAGGGAGAAGCGTCTGCATTCCGGGGCAGAGAACGCCCAGGTCCAGTGCGCGTCCGGCAGGTGTCGCAGGTGGAGGACACCGCATTGCAGGCGCTACGCGATTCCCAGGCGTTCGAGGACTGCTTCGGGTTTTAGAGT